>JBAXNA010000015.1:0-11993 GCA_037133995.1 Candidatus Saccharimonadota bacterium | reverse complement strand
CATAAAACTTGAAATATTCAAACTCGACATCACCAAGCAACAAGATAGAGACAAAACACTTGATCTAAATATTGACGTACTCATAAACAACGCCGCTATTGGCGAATCAGGCTCACTGGCCGAAATACCAATCACAAATGTCAGAAAAAACTTTGAAACTAATGTTTTTGGCACCCTAGAGCTCACCCAGTCTGTACTGAAAAAAATGATTAAAAAAGATTCTGGCAAAGTTATTATTATTAGCTCTCTAGCTGGGCGAATGCCGATAGCTTTTTGGGGAGCCTACTGCATGACCAAGTTCTCACTTTCGGCCGCTGCCGACATTATGCGCCAAGAGCTTAGGCTAGTAACCAAAAATGTTAATATTATAGTAGTCGAGCCTGGCACCTACGCCACCGGCTTCAATCAGAGGGTGATGGCTAGCAAATACGCCTGGATGGACAAATCTTCTTATTTTAATAAAGTAATAGCCAAGATTAAGCAAAAAGAAGAGGCAAGATTCGCTCTTTTTGAGAGAAAAAGTAATAGCTCAATAGTCAAAAAGATTGTTAAGGCAGTTGAGGCCGACAAACCTCGGCTGCGCTATACTGCGCCCTGGTGGCAAGCCGCCGGTTCTCAGCTGGGCAGAATATTAGGTAGATAGGCCAGCACTAGCCAGCAAGACTAAAAGGGCTATTTTTTGGCCACCGCCAGCCCCCACACTGCCTTTGCGCCAGCAATCTTGAGGGTATAGGCACACTCATTTAGGGTGGCGCCGGTAGTCACTACGTCATCACATAACAAAATAGTTTTGCCAGCACAGTTTGATCTTGCTATAAAATTACCATCTACACTACTTAGTCTTTGGGCCCTGTTGAGGCCAATCTGGTCTGTGTGGGCTAGTCTTAGTAGTAGGGCTTCAAGAGGTAGCTTGGTTTCCCTTGCAACTTGTTTGGCTATTAGCTGAGCTTGGTTGTAGCCTCGCTTGCGGGTACTTTTGCCGGTAGAGGGCACGTAGCCAACGCAATCAAATTTGACTGGTGGTAGATGCTGGGCAATCTTTGAGCCATATAATAAGGCGGTGTTTCTGTCGCCACCATACTTGAGCTGGTAAATTCCAGTCTTGACTATGCCGTCTAGCCTGTAGGGAATAGTCGCGCCTTTGAGATGAGTTTTTCTTGAGCAACGAGTGCAGGTTTTGCCTGTTTCTACCAGGGTATTACACCAAAAACAAGCTGGTGTTCTTGGTACGACTAGCTTTTGCCAGCAATCATCACAAACAGACTTTTTGGGCCTACCGCACTCACTGCATTCCACGGGGTTTATTAAGTTGATCAGTTTTTCTAGCATTACTTGCACTCCAGGCCTTATCTGGCTATAATAGAGAGCAAGTAAGAAAAGAGCAAACATAAGGAGTAATATTAAATGGCAAGACGCAACAATCAAGTCGAACAAGAGATTTTAGAAGATGACTTTTTAGAAGACGAACAAACCCCTACAGAAGAGTGGATGAACGAAGAAGAGTTTGAAGGCCAGCTAGCAGTAGATGTCTACCAAACAAAAGATACAATAGTCATAAAAGCCCCTATCGCCGGTGTTAAACCAGAAGACATAGACGTGGCAATATCTGAAGATGTTGTGACAATTCGTGGTGACCGCAAAGAAGAAAAGACAATCCAAAAAGACAGCTACTATGTACAAGAGTGTTTCTGGGGAAGCTTTAGTAGATCTGTAATACTACCTAGTAGTACTGTTGCAGAAAAAGCCAACGCAAGCCTCAAAGACGGTGTTTTGACAATAGAAATACCAAAAGTAGTACCAGAAGACAAGGTCAAAAAAATCAAAGTAAACCCTGCCTAAGCGCAGTTAGTAGCTAACAAAAAAAGCCCCTCACTCAAAAGGGGCTTTTTTGTGTCCATGGTATATATGTAAGACAAGTCTTACTGCCTAGACTTTTGAATCTCTGAGCTCACCTTAGAGCTGGCGTTTTTGACCACAATCTTGGCATCAAAGCCCGCCAAATAGTTACTTACCATCTCGCGGAGTTCGGCGTTGGCGGCGTAGTTGATGCCCTTATACCAGTCTTGGGCGCTAGCACTCTGCTTGGCAAAAGCAGCTAGATCTTTGTCTTTGAGCTGCTCTTGAATTAGATCTTTTCGGCTAGCAGGCCAAAAGCTAGATAGTGAAAACTTTTTTTGTTGGTTTTTCTGGGTAGCAAAAGCCCAAAAATCCCATGCAAGCTCTGATTTCTGGCTCTGAGCAGAAACTGCCCCGGTCAAAAAAATGCCGTAATTAACTGGACTAGACTGGTTTACTTGGGGCAGTGCAGAGACGGCAAAATTAACTCTAGGGCTTTGTTTTTGAGCCAGCTTGTAGGCCATGGGGTAGTCAACAATAATAGCTGTTTTGTTTTGGGCCAGGGCAGTGAGGCTATCGCCCAAGCTGTCGCTGTAAGAATAGTTTTGCTTAGCTGGCTGAGCAAAACTAGCGTAGTATTCTAGGGCTTTTGCGCCAGAATGGTAGCCGCTGGCATCTGGCAGCTCAAAAGTTGCTTTGGTGGGTGGCTGGTCTGTCATCTGGGCGCCGTTTTGCATCATTAGCACGCTTATTATATCTGGATAGTTTCTAATGCTGGCAGTACCTAGAGCCACCCCAGAGGCATACAGCACCTGGCCGTCTTTTTTGCGCAGAGTAGAGTTGGCAGTGTCAAAATCTTGCCAGCTAGCGGGTGGGGTAGAAATATTGGTACTATCAAATCTATCTTGGTTATAGACTAGGCCTAGCGTGGCAAGACCAAGAGGTACTCCGTACACATTGTTGCCACTCACTAGCTGCTTGGTGGTGAATTCTGCAAAGACTTTCTCAAAATCACTAGCCTTATAGACACTAGCGGGCGCTGTTTTGATAGATTTTTTATACAGTGGCAGGCCGTCGTTACGAAATACAAACATATCTGGCAGCTTGCCGCTTGCACTGGCCTCAAGTAGTTTAGCCTGGTACACAGCAGAGTCAATGTATTCAATATTTACCTTGGCACTGGGGTGGAGCTTTTGATAGTCTGCCACCACCTCTTCTAGGTTGCCTTTTTCTTCGCTTGGTAGCCATAGCGAGAGGGTGAAGGGTGCAGTGGGGTAGCTAACACTACTCTTGTATTCTGGAGTGTTAATATTTCTTATATTTAAGCCCTGAGTGACGACAAAAATTACTAGCATTGCCAGCCCGGCAGCCACAAAAAGCAGGGCTAGTCTAAGATATTTGTTTTTTGTTATCTTCATAGTCTTATTGTAGCAAAACAAAAACCACTTCTGAGACTAGAAGTGGTTTTTATTTTTTTTTGGCTACTTACTTTATTGCGATTATTAGCCGCTGTTAGCCGCCAAATGTATTAAGTACGAAGTTGATTATCGCAAATGCAAGCAAGGCTATAACAACACCAATAATAGCGTAGAGAATGGTGTCTTTCGCTGCAGTCACTGATTTTTCGTTACCATTACTTAGAACGTATCTAAAACCGCCAATTATAAGCATCACCACAGACACAAAGCCAATACCAAGCAGCAATGTATTGGTTATTATAGTAAGTTGGGCCTTAAGGTCACTTGGGGTGCCAGTTGGCTGGGCCGTATTAGCACCTTGGTCAGCACTATTCTCAGCGCTAGCCGCAAGTGGAATTGCAAGTGTTGCGCTGCCTGCAGCACTAGCTATTACAAGTCCTTTAGTTTTTTGTGATAGATCCATTTGGGGTTTCTCCTTAAAATTATTTATAAGTCTAATATAACTTACTACTTATGATACTGCAAGAGATGCAATAAATAAATAGCTACTAAGGCTATTTAAAGGTTGTGAGAACAAAATTTACAATTGCAAAAGCCATGACGCATATTATTAGCCCTACAATAGCGCCAGTAATAGTACTTTTGGCTTTTTTTGTGTTGTTTTCGTTACCAGCAGAGGTGGTATACATAATACCGCCAA
Source organism: Candidatus Saccharimonadota bacterium (assembly GCA_037133995.1). GTDB lineage: Bacteria > Patescibacteriota > Saccharimonadia > CAILAD01 > BJGX01 > CAILAD01. The sequence continues at coordinate 8,039 of JBAXNA010000015.1, read as the reverse complement.
CAATCAAAAAGATAACAGACAGGCTACCGGCAATACCAAGTAGGGCGTTGGTGACTATTCTGGCTAGCTCTGCAAAGCTGGCTGGGCCACCCAGTGCAGCTGGCGCGCTGATAGCAGAAAGTAAAAATATTTTTAACATATTTACATTGTAGCCTTACTGCTAAGTAAAATGCAAATACTGCACGTGGCAATAAGATAAATATACTACAAAAATCAAAAATTAAATAAGAACTAAATCTTAAAAACAAAGCCTATAAAAGAGATTATTGCAGTGGTAGAGAGGGCCAAAACAAGACCACCAATAGCGTAGGTGATAGTTTTTTTAGATCTTTCTTGGCCGCTTGGGTTACCAGCAGAAGCAATGTACTGTATACCGCCAATTATTATAAAAATCACCGCCAGTGCGCCCACAAACCACATAAGAATAAGTGCAGCGTTGGTGAGTAGCTGGGTGACGCCACTGAGTTCGTTAGTGTTTACTCCCTGAAACAGAGTTGGCATTCTACTGTACTCCTAGCAAGGCCAAAATAGCCCTAAATGAAATAAGTAGGCCCAAGCTCACCGCAGCTTGAGTAAGTCTAGATTTCGCAGATTTAATAGCTTCTGGGCTACCGCCACTACTTACTATTTGTACGGCACTGGCTAGTATCACTATAGCCAAGACTACGCCTAGTATTCCCATAAGCCAGGTGACAATTGCATTTATGACGGCATTAAAATCTTCTGCCCCACAGATACCCGGCAGGGCTTTAAGAGCACCTAAGTTATTACAGTCTACTGCAGCAATAGCCCTTAGTGGTGAGAGCAAAGCCACCCCAGCTGTGAGTAGTGCAGTGGGGGCGAGCAGTTGTTTTTGGGTGAGCTTTTTCATTTAGTTATTATTGTAGTGTATTTTTTTGTAACAATCAAAGCCCTCATAGCAAAACAGCCTTGCTTACTACCTTTGCCAAGTACCCAAAATAGCCCTATAATAAAATACATAAGTATTATGAAGAAATTCCTCCAAATTTTTAGTGTACTGCTACTGTCGTGTCTTTCAGTAGTGGCAATTGGTATGGCAAAGCCCCAGCTCGCTCGGGCTGAAGTGCCTACCGAGTGGGCAAGTAGGACAGGGGTTCAATGTAGGTGGCAGAACACAAGTAGTATCAGATGTTCGGATGACTATGGTTCGAATGCAAGCGCTACTTATTCATTAGACGTAGTATCTTCAGCTACGTCAGGCCACCTGGTGTTTCAAGTTGATGCCAAAGCAGATGAAAGAGCTGCAAAAAATAAGCAGTTTGGGATTCTGCACTTTGATAACAATACCACCTACAATGACCTAACTATTACTACAAGCAAAACAAATGCCAGTGGTGGCGTCAATATAACTAATGTAACTAAAGACGATATACCACGAGATCTCAATGTAGAAGATGGGGGCAGGGCTAATGTATGTTCTCTTTCAAACCTTGAAGTAGGCTGTATTAATGGCTTCACTCAGCCTTTTGATGCAAAAAACAAGTCTGCCGCCACAGAAGCTCAACTAGCCAAGGTTGGGACTATCTTAAAAGAAGGAGTAGCTTCACAGGGCCCAAGCGACTGCCAGGTAGCAGTGGGTGCACTTGGGTTTTTCTTATGTCCTCTTCAAGAAATAATGCAAAAAGTCTTAGTGTGGATAGTGGATCTATTTGTGGCATTTCTAACTACCCCTGCCCTCAATAGTGGCAGCGACGGCATTAACCGAGCTATTGTTGGTATTACAGCCATAGCAAACAGCTTCTATAGTATAATATTTTTAATAATAATATTTGCCAATTTTATAGCTATACCAGGGTTAGATAACTATACAGTAAAAAAACTCCTGCCCAAGCTAATAACGGTAATTATTTTGACGCAGTTTTCTTTTCTTATTTGCTCTGTGATTATTGATATTGGCAACATTGCTGGCCAAACAATTCCTAGTCAAGTATTGTCGCTATACAAGGGTGCGCCGACACCTGTTGTACCTGCAATCGCCGATATGCTCAGCCCAGTCAAGGCAGTTGTCGACCAGCTTAGCAATGTTGGTTTTAATGCCGCTGATGCTGGTACTATTGTGGCTATATATATTTTAGCTATATTTCAGATTATCGCCATGGTGATTATTGCACTCATCTCAATCTTTTATCTTATGTTTAGATGGTTTGCAATATTACTACTTACTATATTTGCGCCAATTGCGCTTGCTGCCTGGGTACTGCCCAATACCGAAAAATTCACCAAAATGTGGATAACGGCTTTCATCAAGCTCACTCTAATGTACGTACTAGTAATGACGGTGCTGGCTTCGGCAGTTATAGCGCAAGACGTACTAAAGAGTATAGATGGCCCGGTAGCAACTATAATGTCGCTATTTATACCCCTAATAGCTCTTGCTCTTGTGCCCAAATGCCTCAAGGTAAGCGGCAGTATGCTAACAGCAGCTGGCAAAATGGCGGCAGATACCAAGGCCGGCAAGGCAGCTAGCGGTGCGGCCAAAAATGCTGCCAAAAAAAGTGGTCAAGAGGGCAAGCTTGCAGAGCTAAAGGGCAAGGGTTTTGGGGCTACTGGCAAAGCCATGGGGGCTTTAACAGGTGGCAGAGCCGGCATAGGTATGCAGGCTAAAGGTGAGCAGCTTAAGAGTGCGCCTGATAAGGCTAGGGCCGAAAAAATTGGCTCACTTTCATTTGAAGACCAACAAAAAGTAGCTAGCGGTAAAGGCAAAAACGCAGATGCTGCCAAAAGGTCTCTTGGGCAAAAATTATCAGAGCTTAGCAATAAGCGCAACCTTAGCGGTAAAGAATACCAGCAGCTAGCTAGCCTTACTGGTACAGGGGGTATTACAGGTAGCGGTACCCCTAATGCAGGCTTTGATAGCTTGGTCACCAAAGATAGCACAGGCATTTATGGCAACCCTCTTTATAACGGTGGTGGTGGCGCCTCTCCCGTTGCTTCGCCTCAGACGCCGCCACCATATAGAGGTGTGAATCCTCAGACGCCACCGCCATATAGAGGTGCGAACCCTCAATGGCAGGCCGCCCCAGGTTCACATGGCATTCCGCCAAGCCCTACACCGCCTACAAACCCACCACTAGGCCCGCCGCCGCCTCCACCGGGTGGCAGCAGTACTCCATAGAAGACAAAGCAAAAATATTGCTGGTGGGCAATTCAACTAAGCCCTTAGCTAGCGCCACTGATCAAACTAACCAAGAAGCCCAGCGTTATAGCCTTTACTTTTTGCTCCAAATCTGATAAGATTACTCATTAACTCAAAATTTTGGCCGCTAACAAAAGTCATAAATATATTTGAGTTAGTGAGCTTATGAAAAGAGCCAATACACTATTTGCAAAATATGCGAAATCTAAAACGCGCGCCATTTTTTTGATGGCCAGTATTTTGGTACTGGTTTTTAGTATTTTTACACCTTTTTTGAGTGCTCAAGCAGTACCAGCTCCTACTCCCGTGACAAATAGAGCTGCAGCAACACCAGCTTCTACTGCAACTTCAGACTCCGCCTCAACAGCGAAAGCCGATCAAGCTAGCCCCCAAAAATCTGAGACCTGCGAAGAAGCTGCTGGCCCTTTGAGCTTTTTCTTATGCCCAGTTCTCAATCTAGTAGTGAAGCCAATCAATTGGTTTACCAACCCAGAAAACGGCGCCCTGGTATCGCTTCTCAAGGTAGAGCCCTTGCAGTTCAATAACGATCAGGGGCTACAAAGGGCCTACCTAAATGTCTTGAACTTTACCAACTCGCTATTTATTTTGGTTTTTTTGGTAATAATCTTTGCCAATCTTATTTCTGACTTTAATTTTTTAAGTGGCTACAACGTAAGAAACACCTTGCCAAGGCTATTTGCGGCCATTATTTTGGCCCAATTTGGCTACTTGCTTTGTGCAATGCTTATAGATATAGGCAACATCTTGGGCACGCTCTTGCCTTCGGCAATTATGCAGGGGGTATTGGGCCCCAATGTAGCCCCGCCTAATCTTAGTGACGCTGTTTTGAGTCTTTTGGCTTTTGGCAATCCAGAAGTAGTAGGGGCTGGCACCGCTACTGTCACAACGCTACTTTTTGGTGGCGCTGGTGGCGTAGTATTTTTACTAGTATTTATTATGGCTATACTAGCGCTTTTCTCTTTACTACTAGCTTTTTTCTATATGGTGGCTCGCTACCTAGTTCTTATAATGCTTATTTTTTCAGCACCGTTGGCTTTTTTGGCTTTTGTACTGCCAGGTACTCAGAAGTTTTTCTATGGCTGGGGCAAAAATCTTCTCAGGCTAGTTTTCATGTTTCCGCTTGTAGCAATACTAATAACTACCGCAGAAGTAGTGTCTTTTATGCTACTTCACCCTACTTTTGACCCAACTGTTTTTACAGACGACAGATACAAGCTACTAATTGGTGGGCTAATACCATTTGTGGCCTTACTGCTAATACCTAAGTGCCTCAAGCTTAGCGGTAGCCTAGTAGAAGCTACCGGTGGGGCAGTGGCCGGCTTTGTGGCTGGCAAGGCTAGTGGCCAGCTGCGTGGTCAAACCAGTAGTGCTATTTCTGGCGGTAGAGACAGAGTTGCCGAAACTCAGTTTGGTAAAGACAATAGATTTGGTAGAGCTATCGCTGGTGGTGGCGCCATGGCTGTGGCATCGCCTTATGGCAGCAAGACTATTGCCCGCCTGGGTGAGGCTCGCAACAGAGCCTCTAGTGTATATGACAAGGCCGGTTCTGTTGGTACCGAAAAAGAGCTCAAGGCAATGCTAGGCTCAAAAAATACCGTTACTCGCCAAGCTGCTATCAAGTCTCTAGCTAAGAGCGGCAACAGAGCGGCAATACAAGAAGCTTTTGACAAAAAACAAATCAAGCCAATAGATATGGCGGCTCTAAAAACTACCGACTTCAAGGAGTTTGGTGGTATGCCAGATATAAGAGAGTACAAGCTAGGTGCTGACGGTAGCTACTCATTTGATGAAGGTAAATTCTTTTCTGGTGTGAATGCCGGCACTGTTTCAGACGCTGGTGGCAGCACCCAAAAAGAATGGTTCTTAAAAAATACCGTCGATCAAGACGGCAAGCCTTCTTATGGTAGCTATAGCGCCGGCAAGATTCAAAGACTTCAAGCCAGCCAGCTTCAAAACATCTTGCGCAGTAAAGACGTACAGGTAAAGATGTCAGAAGATGTCCGCCGTGGTCTTTCAGCTTATGCCAGCGACTATGGCACTAGAGATGCTCACGGCGCTGCCATACTTAGCGCCATGGACACCAATGGTGTGTGGAAAAAATAACCCATTAAATATGTGGGTAGCGGGGTAGGGCTGTAGGTCTATAAATTAAAGTTGGCAATCACCCAAGCATAAGGTTATAATTAAATAACTATGGGTCAATACAAAGTTCCACAAGATGTCGAAACAGAAGACAAGATTCTGGGTCCACTTTCTATAAAGCAATTTATATACATTATTATTGCTATTTTGTGGGCTTTTTTGATGTGGCGAATTTTTAGCTTTTCTATAATTGTGGCAGTTGTTTTTGCGCTGCCAGTTACTGGTTTTTTCTTACTACTAGGATTTGGCCAGAGAGAGGGCGTGCCTTTTGAAGACTATATTGTGGCTTTTATACAGTTCTTAGTTGTGCCCCGTAAGCGCATCTGGGTAAAAGATGACAGCAAAGAAGTGATAATAGCTGACGTAAAAAAGCCAGAAACAGCCGCAGATACCCGCAAGAATGTTTCTACTGGGCAGCTCAAACAGCTTGCAAGTATTATTGATACTCGCGGCAATTTCAAAGACCCCAGCATTCAAGTGGCTGTAGATGACACAGACGCTTCGGTCTATGCTGAGCGAATTATTGGCCCCACTACTTCTGGGGACCCTACCAGTGTTGGTGGCCAGCTCACAACAGTAAGAGACGATGTACTAGACGCTAACGGCCAGCGCTCTGCCCAAGTGGGTCAGCTTTTGCAGACTGTTGAAAAAGACAATCGCTTAAACGCCATGAACCAAATTCAGCAAGCTCTTCAGCAGCCTGCTGCCCAGGCCCCGCCCGTGGCCGCAGCTGTAGCTACTCAGCCCAGCCCTGTAGCAACCCAAATAGCCGCGCAAGGTGGCCAGCTAACTGTAGAGCAAATTGCCAGCCGAGCCAACGCTCAGGCCCAGCAGCTCAGCCCTGGTAGCAGTGTGCAGCTACGGCAGCCCAGTATCTAGTTTTAATTTTGCATTTCATAATGCTTAAGAATTTTGCTATAATTAGTACTTAAGAAATAATATATGAACCAAAGCCCACAAAACCCCCAACAACAAGAGTACCTAAACTCAACTACCGCCCCCAAAAAACAGCAAGACAACAAGCAGCTTAGTACTCAGAGCCACCTGCAGTTTTCTGAAATAAAAGACGGTATTGTTGTGATGCGAGACGGTAGCTTACGTATGGTAATATTATGCTCTCCCACCAATTTTGACCTCAAGAGCCCAGAAGAAAAAGACGCAATTGAATTTGCTTTTCAGGGTTTTTTAAATGGCTTGCATTTTCCTATTCAGATCGTCATACAGTCTCGCAAAATAGACCTAGACGGCTACTTAGGCAAGCTAGATACTATTCAGACCAATCAAGCCAACCCGCTGCTGGCAAGTCTAATGGAAGACTACATTCTAAACATTCGCGGCCTACTAGATGACGTAAATATCATGGAAAAGCGTTTTTATGTAGTAGTACCTTACTATATTTCTGGGATATCAAAAGCAAATATTTTGACCAAGCTTAGAGGAGCTACTCAAGTCACCGGTGAAGTAACTCAAACAACTGCAGAGTATGAACAGCGCAAACGTGACTTACTACAAAGAACCAATCAAGTAGCTCAGGGTCTTGGCCAGGTAGGGGTGCGTTCGGCTGTTCTTAATACTCAAGAAGTAATAGAGCTTTTTTATAATTCTTATAATATTTCTGAATCACAAGCTCAAAATCTAACTGCTGTAGCTGATGTGAGTGTGCCTGTTGTCACTAGACAGGGTGGTGCACCTTATGTACACCCGCCTAGAGTTGTAGAGCAAGCTCCAGACGATCTTTTTGCTGCTGCCAGAAATAAATCTATGACCCAAGCCCCTGGTAGCCCGGCCGGCCCTGCCCAGCAACCGCCGCAAACAGGAATGAGGCAATAATGGCATTTGGTAAATCAAACAAACAAGCCAAGCTCACTCCGCAGCAACAGGCCCAAATGGCCGCCCAAGCTAGTGCCGATCAAGTATATAGACAGGGCGTAGTAACGCTAAGAGATATTATTGCTCCTAGCTCAATTCAGATAGAAGCAAACTATATAAGAATAGGTAGTAGATTTGCTCGCACACTCTTTATATACGCCTACCCCCGCTCACTTTTTACAGGCTGGCTAAGCCCGATAATAAATATTGACGAAATAATAGACATTAGTCTTACTATTGAGCCAGTAGAGAGCAAGGTAGTGCTAGACAACCTCAAGAAAAAGGTAGGTCAGCTTGAAGCTAGTCAGTCTATTGGCTATGAAAAAGGCAAAGTTCGTGACCCGGGCCTAGAAGCCTCAATTAGTGATGCCGAAGAGCTTCGCGACAAGCTGCAGGTGGGTGAAGATAGATTTTTTAGACTTGGTCTGTACGTAACTATTTATGGCAAAGATCTAGACGAGCTAGAAGAGCTAGTCAAAAAAATTGAAGCTATTTTTGGCTCTAGTCTTATATATACCAAGCCCGCGACTATTCAGATGGAACAAGGCTTCACGTCTACACTACCTCTTGGTAGTGACCTGCTTGGCGTAAAACGCAACATGGACACTGGTGCTATTTCTACAATCTTTCCTTTTACTACCGCCAATCTCAGTAACGAAGAAGGTATCTTGTATGGCATAAACCGCCACAACAACGGCCTAGTGCTTTTTGATAGATTTAGCCTAGAAAATGCCAATATGACGGTTTTTGCAAAATCTGGTGCTGGTAAATCTTTTGCTGTAAAACTTGAAGCCCTACGCTCACTTATGTTTGGTACAGAAATTATTATTATTGACCCAGAAAACGAATA
>JBAXNA010000014.1:0-12334 GCA_037133995.1 Candidatus Saccharimonadota bacterium | reverse complement strand
GGCTATCGCAACTTCTGCAACAAGCTCTGGAATGTTGCCCGCTATACTCTCTCTAAAACCAGCGAGCTCACCTCCCTCTCCCCCGTTGAGCTACAGACTCCTGCAGATCACTGGATGGCGCTACAGATCAACTCAGCAATATCTACCACTACTGCCAGTATAGAAACTTACCGCTACTCTGAAGCCGGCCAAGCCGTATATACCCTGCTCTGGGATCAGCTGGCAGACCAATATATAGAATACTCAAAGCAAACCACCAACCCAATGATGCTCGCTTATGCGCTAGATACTGTGCTTCGCCTGGCTCACCCCTTTGCGCCTTTTGTAACTGAGGCAATTTGGCAAGAGCTAGCTTGGCAAGATTCTATCTTGATTACCGAAACTTGGCCGAAAGAATTGCTTAAGCCCAATGCTGAAATGGCCAAACAATTCGAACTAGACATTATTGCTATTTTGGCAGCTCAGCAAAAACAGCATAAACAGGTAGAAGCAGCCAAGCTGCAAAAAGAAATAACAGCCAAGCTCAACCTAATCAAGATTACAGAAGCCAAGCTCAACAACCCAGCTTTTGTTCAAAACGCTCCAGCCGAGCTTGTAGAAGGGGAGAAGGCCAAGCTTGTCACAGTACGGGCCGAAATTAGCGCTCTAGAGGCTATTCTTGAAGCAAAATAAGCATAATAAGCAAAGATATGCCTTGATTGGGGCAATTGGCGTTATTTTGGTGGCAGCAGTAATATGGGCATTTTTTATGCCAGCAATAGCTAGATACAGAGCTAGCCTAGCCAGTAGGCTTGTTGAGCAATCGCTGACTCAAAATGACATTAAACAAAAGCTTAGCTTACTCGAGCAGGCTCATATGGTAGATAGTAGTAGTTCTGTGGCTACTGAGGCCCTAGTAGATTTTTGGAAGAGTAGGGGAGAGACTGCCAAAGCTATTGCTACCTATGCTTCTAGTAGTCAGCCCAACTACATAGCAATGGGTGATTTGGCACTTGGGGCTCAAGATTATCCACGGGCTCTAAAATACTTCACGCTGGCCAGCAAGAAACAGACCACAGCCGAGAGCTTAGTGGGCGAGGCTACGGCTCTATATAATCTTGGCAAGACCACTGAGGGCTGCAATAAGGCAGTTCAGGCTAGTAAGCTTTCTCTCGAGAGCCAGCCTGCCAGAGAGGCCGTTGCAGATTGTATTATTCTGGGCGATACCTTGCCAGATGCTGTTGCGCTAGACGCTGGCAGGCCTGCAATGAGGGGTAGAGAGGCAGCTTATTTTTTAGTAGATTCTAGGGTATTTAAAATAGGGGAGAATAGGCTATTAGATTTTAAGCAAAAATCAGCAGGTGACTGGCTAGTGCTATCGAAACTTGCTTCTGCAAGAGGGGACATTAGCCTAGCAATAGCTAGACTGCAAGATGGCTTGGAGCTAGATAATTCTAGTGTAGAGCTCAACAAACAAGCCGTCACAGTCTATCGTCTAAAAGCAGACACTGCTAGGGAGCAGGAATACGCCGGCAGACTGCAGCAACTAGAATTTACTAAGTACCAATAGCTAGCGCCAGTACCAGCTCATAATGCCAGCAAATTCGCTGGCATTTTTGATTTCACGGATACGCCCATCGTTTTTCAAACTTGCGTTTTGATCTGATAATTCTAATTTCACAGGAATAACAAATTGTTTCACGGTGTATGTATTATTTTCGCCAGCAAGATTATGGCGCTTGGCATATTGCTCACAATGAGATATAATTACACGAGTCAGTTCTCGATACGGAGAGGTACCCAAGTGGCTGAAGGGGCTGGATTGCTAATCCGGTAGGGGGAAGTAATTCCCCGCGAGAGTTCGAATCTCTCCCTCTCCGCCAGTCTAGATCAAGCTGACTTATACAAATCAATATGGAGAGGTGCCCGAGTGGTTGAAGGGAACAGTCTTGAAAACTGTCAGGCTCGCAAGGGTCTCGTGGGTTCGAATCCCACCCTCTCCGCCATAACAAAAACCCGAGCCAGTCTCGGGCTTTTGTTATGTATAGGTGCTTGAATTGTCCAGCAATTGCTGTCGGTTGGATTCATAGAGTAAGTTACCCACAGAAGTAATATTGCAAGCCTGCTAGTAGTTGACGAGCGCTTGGCTGTGGACATTGCGGGTACAATAAAGCATAATAGATATTGACTATGCAAGATTCTAATAACCCCCAGCTACAAGACTCACAAGACCAGCCAGCCGCTACATTTAAGCCGGCCCCTAATCCTTTTGAAAAAAGTACTACAGCACCTATAGAAATGGCATCACCAGCTCAAGAAGAAACCCCAGTACCATTAGAGCCAGAGCAAGACTCACCAGTCACCGCAGCCGTTGCTCAAAACGATGTAGAACTAGTAGGTAAAAGGGCAGACGAGAAGCCAGAAAGTGGCCAATTGGAGCAGCCTAAAAAACGTTCAGCTGTGGCCGCAGTTTTTAGTCCTTTTTCTAAGAAACCAGAACCAACCGACAGCAAGACTAAGCACAAAAATTTAAACAAAGAAAAAGTGCCAGAACAAACTCTCATGAGCTGGCAAGCACCAGAATTTGTACAAACCCACAAGCCAGCTGGCTGGTACCTTGGCTTTGGAGCCTTTTTTCTAGTACTCATCTTACTAGCTCTATTCACCCGCCAGTATCTAACTGTTGGGCTTTTTGCTATTATGGGCGTCGTACTGGTAATTTACGCCAATAGAACTCCCAGAATACTGAAGTACCAAGTGACTAACTATGGCGTTGTCTTGGGTGAAAAAAAGTATTTATTTGATGACTTTGGCTCTTACTATGAGACTAGCGACTACGGCCAGCCAGTCTTAGAGCTGGTGCCAAATAAAAGATTTGGTACTTTAGTAAGCTTGCCGCCTGCTCAGAACCAAGTAGACGAGCTAGAAAAAACCCTAAGCCAAATGCTACCCAAGGTAGACAACAGAGATGATGTCGCAGATAAAATTTTTAGGGCCTTGAGGTTTTAAGCTAGCAATAAGGGCCTTAATAGGTTATAATTACAGCTGTTCTAAGCGCCCGTAGCTCAGCTGGATAGAGTGTCAGATTGCGGTTCTGAAGGTCGCAGGTTCGAATCCCGCCGGGCGCACCATAGGCCACACTTCAATATTTATTGAAAGGTGGCCTATTGTTTTATACGCTCTTGCCTTGACAAATACTATAAATAAACTATAATATTAAACAGTAGGCAGACCAATAAAGGAGGCTTATGTGTCAAAAAACAAGGGGCCAAGTCGGTCACTGATTAAAGCGAGTAACCGCAAGAAGCATAATCACGGCAGAGATGCCATGCAGCGCAGAATCAAAGCCAGTGAAATATGCCTAGTGGTCATAGATGTACCTAATGTAAATGTTTCAAGAAGAACGCACTATGCAGATAATAAAATATCTCAAGCAGCTGGCTTCGAGTATGATAAGTTTGAGCATGCTTGCATGCGATATCTGCACAATTGCCACCCCGATAAGTTCATAAGTCTTGAGCTGGTTGCTTTCACAAATCAGCGAAAAAACAGGAACTATGATGTCTTAATTGAGTTAAATGACAGGTCAAATTGGTCTGTCATTCGCAAGCCTAAGATTGGAGACAGCGATATAGATGATGATATTTGTTCATACGTCGACTTCTATATAGAGGAGCACCCTGTTATGCACGTCATCTTGGCTGGTAACGATTTAAAAAATCATATACCTGTCGCCAGTAGCTTGGTGGAGCAAAACATTAGAGCAACACTTGCTTGTTACTATAGCCAGTTTTTGCCAAGCACAAAAATTCATTTAAAAAATATCGAAGGCATTGATTCTTTCGATATCATCAAGCACCTAAAGTGACCCTGCTAGGGGCGGTACTCAAAAAAGTACCGCCTTTTTTAAATAAAATTGCTATAATTGAAAGTATGATAAAGAAATCGACATTTATATCTAAAAAAGATATTATCCCACTCTGGAGCAACCTTCCTTTTTTTATTCCTGCTGGGCTGGCCTTCACGAAAGGTCTTTGGGCCTACTGGCTGCTCATCGCACTAGCTGCTAGTGTTTTGCTGTATTATCATTTGTCCAGTGAAAAGGGTCTGAAGCGATTAGATAAGCTTTTGGCATATAGAGTAATAACCGCTAATCTTTACATATTATATTTGTCTGGCTTCAAGCTACCGTATTTTCCGATTGCTTTAATTTTCGTAAGTAAATCTGACCCAAATTTTTATAAGTCAGCACTAAATAAATTGAATACTAAGCCTTATGAGGTTTTGTTTGTTGATGATATCGAAAGCTATTTGAATGCGACGAAGGTTTTGGGCATAAACACATTGCTGTATGACTCGACACAAAAACTGAGTAGTCAGTAGATAAATTATTATGAAGCCAAAGACTCGAAATATTTTATTGATTACGGCGGCAGTATCATTAAGTGTAATATTGTTAATTTTTTCTTGGCTTATCATAAAGAACAAATATATTAAGCAGTCGGAGAGCAAAAAAGCTATTTCCGTTTATGTACCGGCTGATATTAAAAATAGTTCAATATATTACGATGCTATTTCTAAGGAATTAGAAACAAGTGGGTATCAAGTAATTAGGTCAGATTCTGATTCAGCAGAAGTTGTTATATCGGCACTATCGGCCGATGGATTTATCGAGTTAAACTCCCAGCCTATAGGAAGCCCAAAAACATTAACTGATGCAAATATCGTGGAGCCGACTACTAAATCCATTAGCTATATAAAACTCCCCAAAGAACTAGATAGTAAGCTCGGGGGAATAAGTGACAATTTGGCCAATAGCCTAGCTAAGCCAGCCAGCTGGACCATGAAGATAGCGGGGGATATTATAATTGGCCGAACGGTGTATGAGCAAGAAATGCGACGCAATGACTACACAAGCTCATTTGCTAAGGTTAAGGATTTATTACAGGACGCCGACTATACTGTGGCCGATGCCGAATGGACGGCTGCAGACGGCATACCGCATCCATTGCAGGGGTTGAACTTTAGCTCGCCAGCTAGATCTCTAGACGGCCTAACCTATGCTGGTATCGATGCCGTGAGCTTGGCAAACAACCATAGTATGAACGGTGGAACACCGGCTTTTGAGCAGATGCTGGATAATTTAACAGCCCGAGGAATAGGATATTTTGGGGCAGGACGCAATTATGAACAGGCGCACACTCCATATGTAGCTAATATTAAAGGCGTGAAGGTGGCATTCTTGGGCTATACCTCAATTCCCGGGAATGTAGAATCTGGAACTGGCAGAACGGGTAATGCATTTATAAAGATAGCTCCATGGTATCCATTTGATGAGGCGAGCATCGCACAAATGGAAGCGGATATTAAATTGACCAAAACTAAAGCCGATGTTGTCGTCCCTTACTTTCATTGGAGTGCCGAATATACCCATCAGCCTAATGAACAAATGCGTCAAGTTGCCCACCGAGCGATTGATGCTGGGGCAACCATGGTCGTTGGTAGCCACCCGCACTGGGTTCAGGGGATTGAGTGGTACAAAGATACGCTAATAGCATATAGTCTGGGTAATTTTGTATTCGACCAAGAGCAGAGCCTCAAAACTAAGCAGGGGGCGGTATTATCGACGACTTTTGAGGGAGATAAGCTGACCAAAGCCGATTTAATTCCAATCCAAATCGAGCAATACTACCAGCCCCGCTTGCTCGAAGGCGCATCGGCGCAAGGTGTACTAAATGATATTTTTAGTAATAGCTATTGGAATAATTAGCTTATGTGTTCGCATTCTGCTATAAAATATATAGTGACTATGAAAAATAATAAACCCACTTTAAATAATGCACTAGAAATACTCAGAAAACTTATTTAAAAAATATCGAAGGTGTTGATTCTTTCGATATCATCAAGCACCTAAAGTGACCCTGGTAAGGGCGGTACTATAAAAAGTACCGCCTTTTTTAAATAAAATTGCTATAATTGAAACTATGACAAAGAAATCGACATTTATATCTAAAAAAGATATTATCCCACTCTGGAGCAACCTTCCGTTTTTTATTCCTGCTGCAATTGCATGCTATAAGGGCCTATGGTTATATGGCGCAATAATTGCTGCCGCAGCATTGGTTTCTCTGTACTATCACCACACAGACGAAGTTGGTCTAAAGAGAACCGACAAGGTCTTGGCCTATAGCGTTATTTTATCAAATCTATATATTTTATATTTATCAGACTTTAAACAGCCATATTTTTCTGTCGCTATAATTTTTGTGATTATTGCATTCTATTTTTTATTGACTGGCAAAGAGCATAAATACGACGTCTACCACGGTATATGGCACCTCTGTTCGGTTGTAATTCCACTAATGTGTGTGCTTGCTTACTAACTAGGTGTGATACGTTTAAAAAAAGCTCACTAAACTAGTAGATATAAGATACAATAGAGAGATGAAAAAAGCCGAATACAACTGGAACCTAGATGACATCATAAGCCTAGATTTATACCCAGCTCTTTTTGTTAAGACACGTGCACAAATAGATGAGCTGTCAAAAATGTTTGATGATGCTATGATTCCAGAAATGAGCACCCAAGAATTTATTAACTTCTCAAATTTATATGAAGAAGTAATAGAGGGCATGCAAAGATTAGGCGGCAGAGCTAGCCTCATGGAGTCTGTAAACCAAAAAGATCAAGTCGCCCTAAAGCTCAAAAATCAGCTCAAAGATTTGCAGCTATATTCAAGCGAGAAGACTCAGAAAATAAGCCAATGGCTAAAAGGGCGCGAGGTAGCAGGCAAGACCGTACTAGACGACTCAAATGCCGAAAGACTTTTTTTGTCAGTGCCAGATCTTAGCTATGTTCTGCACTATTCTCGCAAGCAAGCTGGCCATAGCCTAGACGAGAAAGAAGAAAGTATTGTGATCGCAAAAGATAGTAATGGCGTGTCTGTAATAAACGACCTTCGAGATATCATAGAGACAGAATTTAAGTTTAGCTTTAAGCCCAAAGACAAGACTGTAGAGATTATTGAGACACTTGCAGAGATCAATGGCCTTACATACTCAGCCGATCCCTATATTAGAGAGGAAGCTTATCGGGCTAGGTTTGAGCAGTACTCCCAAAATATTGATAAGTTTTTTATTATATATCAAGCTATCGTAAAAGACTGGAACTACGAAGCCAAGCTTAGGGGCTATGATAGTGCAATTAGTATGCGTAATTCTGCCAATCACGTTTCTGACGAAGCCATCGCAACACTTATGCAGGTCTGTGAAAAAAATAGCGATATTTTTCAGCAATTTTTTATTTATAAGGCCAAGATGCTGGGAGTAAAAAAGCTTAGAAGGTTTGATATTTATGCACCTATTGGTGAGCTCAAGACAACTCTAAGCTATGAGTCTGCACTAGAGCTAGTCTTAGAATCTTTTGATGACTTTAGCGCCGATTTTGCTAGTAAAGCCAGAGAAATTATAGCCTCAAACCATGTTGATGCCCTGCCTAGTGCCAACAAGCGCTCTGGGGCTTTTTGTGCAACAATAGCACCTAGCACAAAGCCCTATGTATTGCTTAATTACTCTGGTAAGGGCAGTGACGTAAGTACTCTTGCTCATGAGCTAGGGCACGGTGTACACAGTATTTATGCTCAAGAGCATAGTATTTCTAGCCAGCACCCTAGCTTGCCACTGGCCGAAACAGCATCTACTTTTGCAGAAATGGTCTTATTTGAAAAACTACTTGCCAAGACTACAGATCGTGACGAGAAAAAGCTTATGCTGGCAGACAAAATAGCCAGTAGCTACGCGTCTATATTGCGTCAAAACTTTTTTGTGAAATTTGAGATTGAGGCCCATCAGAAAATTCAAGAGGGCATAACAGAGCAAGAGCTATCTGCCCTATGGATGAAAACACTGCATGATCAGTTTGGTGAAAGCGTTGAGGTAGATGAAATGTTTAGGCACGAATGGGCCTATATTCCGCACATTCATCACACGCCTTTTTATTGCTACGCCTATAATTTTGGAGAGCTGCTAAGCATGGCCCTATACCAGCGCTATAAAAATGAGGGAGATAGCTTTATTGTAGTAATAGAAAAAATACTAACCGCTGGTGGCTCACAAGACCCAGCAAAGGTCTTGCAAGAAGCTGGAATCGATATGGCAAGTGCAGAGTTTTGGCAGGGTAGCTTTACTATAATAGAAGGCTGGATATCTCAGCTTGAGGCCCTATGATAAAGTTTATTATATGGGATTTTTATGGGGTTTTGTATTTTCCAGCAAAAGACCAGCTTAATACAGAAATTTTTGAATTCATAGAAGACAATAATAAAAAATATGGCTTTGGAATTGTCTCGGCGATAAGCACCGATCTGTCTGGCTGGCTGCAAGAGCGCAAAGTGAAGCGCTATTTTCAGTTTATTAAGACCACCCAAGAGCTTGGCTTACCCAAAACAGACCCCGGCTTATACGAAATGGTTCTAGCAAGCTTTGAGCTTAAGCCTAGCCAGGTTTTACTTATAGACGATTCGGCTGAAAATCTCAATGCCGCAAAGCTTGCCGGCCTACAAACTCTGCGCTATGCCAAAACCAAGCCATTCAAGCAGCAGATTAGCCAGATCTTGTAGCGTTTTGTACTAATTTTATAGAGCGTCTGAAAGTTTAGATAGTTCTGTTGCGATTTTTGCAATCTGCTCGTCTAGAGCTGTAATATTTGATTTTCCAGCGGTAGATATTACTTGATCTGCTTTTCCTATCAGTACTGAGTTACGAATATCGTACATATTAAAATTGCTAACAACCGAACGTAGATGCTCAACACACCTGGCGCCCCCAATGGGGCCATCTGAGTATGCCACGAATGCCACTGGCTTAGACCAAAGCTCCATGCCTAGCCAGTCTATGGCATTTTTTAAGCTAGCCGGGCAGCCTCGATTGTATTCTGGGGTAACAAATATGTAAGCTGTACCCTCATCTATTTTGTCAGACCATCGCTGAACGGCCTCATGAGGGTATTTTTTATTTAGTTCAAACGGAACTTTTTCGGCATCAACAAAAGGCATTTTATAGTCTAAGAGGTCTAGTAGCTCATATTCCACTTTATTTTTATCTAGCTCACTAGTCACCCACTTAGCTACTCTTTCGCCAAGCCGACCTTTTCTTACTGAGCCTAAGACAATCTTTAATTTCATTACTCAGCCTGCTTTTTATGCAGGTCAAGCGCGCACGAATTGATGCAAAATCTCTGGCCAGTGGTATCGCTGGGGCCATCTTCAAACATATGACCCAGGTGAGCACCGCACTTACTACAGATTACCTCTGTGCGCTTCATGCCAAGAGTGCTATCATCTTTCATTTCTACAGAGTCAGGAATTGCTCTATCAAAACTAGGCCAGCCAGTGCCGCTCTCAAACTTTGTGCCGCTCTCAAAAAGCTTTTGGCCACAGACTACGCAGTGATAGCTACCGTCGCTATGTTCGTCTACGTATTTACCAGTGAAAGGCGCTTCTGTGCCTTTGTTTTGAGTTACATCGCGAGCTATATCACTAAGCTTTGCTAGCTTCTCTTGTTTTTGGTCATTATTCATATGCTTATTGTAGCATTTTGGGTACAATATAAATATGCAATAAATAAAAAAGCTAACAAATTACTATTCTTTTGCAGAATATAATTAGCAATTTACGTGAGAATAATGGAAAAATCACCCAGCCAGAGTACAGATATACCAAGAAAAATTCAGCCTAGCCAAAAAGCTCGGCTGTTTGCTGCTGCAGGGCTGACCTTGCTGGGGGCCGGAGCGGCAGATAGGCTAAATACTAGCGAGCCTGTTGCGCCGGTAGCAGAAAAACCCAGTCACACTGAGCCAATTTCATCTCAAGATTTGCACTCTCAGCAAGCTTCAGCTGAGTCTAGTCATGTCCCGCAGGTAGAAAAAAAGCAAGTCGTGCAATCCCCAGAGCCAGCTAGCTGGTGGCCAGTTGCCGTGAAGCAAAACTGGCTAGATATACAGCAAAGCGCTAGTAATTACGGCTTAGACCCATATCTTGTCGCAACTATAGTGGCCGAAGAATCTGGCGGTCAAAATATAGATAACACTTCTGGGGCTACTGGCCTAATGCAAATAATGCCTAGTACAGCTAAAGAAATAGCCCGCCTTAGAAAAAGAAGCTATTACAATATGCACAACAGCCAAGAAAATCTAGACTATGGCTGCTGGCTTATAGACTATGTAAACAAAAAATTTATTGAGACCAGAGGCATAGATCTAAACTCTGAGGCAGGCATAGCTATGCTAGCAGTTGGCAACGGCGACGGAGTAGGGGCCCTAACAAAATGGATTCGCTCTGGCCAAACTAGCGCAAGTCTTAGCGCACAGGCCACTGCCGTCACCGCTTTGTGGGTAGATATGTATAATAGTCGCAACTCAGATAGTAGCCCTGTTTTTAAAGACAAAAGAGGCGGCTAGTAGCTCAACATTTTATATTCGAACGTGTTTTTTTGTAGGAGAATCGCTGACATTTTTAGCAATTTCATCAAGATCTTTTAGATTAGTGGGTATCGGGTTATTAGCCAAAAGCTCTGCCATATAGGTGGTGTTGTGGGTTAAATATGAAATAGTCCGGTTGGTGTAGAGATTTTTTTGACCTATCTCTATGTAGCTTGGGCCAGGGCCAGCCTCACCTAGCCAATAACTGTCTGAGTTGGGGGGGATAGTAGCACCAAGGTGGGTGAGATTAAAAAGAGTATTAGAGCATACGTCATGAGCGCCGTCTTCGTTGCCAGTAACTATACAGGCGCCTACTTTATTGTACAGCGGGTACTGCCCGGTGTCTGGGTCGGCCTCGTCGTAGCCGCCACTAAGACGCTCCATTACCATTTGACAGACAGAGCCTCTCACCCCAAACCAAATAGGCGTGGCTATAACAATAATGTTGGCGGTTTTGACCTTAGCATTTATCATTGGCCACTCATCACCCTGGCCTTCGTCTGAGCTAATTCCGGTAAGAATTTTGTGATCAATGACTCTTATGACCTCAACATCAACGCCCAATTCTTGGTAGTGGGCTACAGCCTTTTTGATCAAGGCCTCTGTATTTGATTCTTTAGGGGATTTCTTGAGAGTGCAGTTTAGTATTAGTGCTTTGATGGCCATATTTTGTATCCTTGTTTAGCTTATGGCTATATTGTAGCAGAACGATGTATAATAAACATGAAAGAAAATATGGAAAACAATAATTCAATAAAATGCCAACATCTTAATGAAGTAAAGCAAGACATAAAGGCCAAGACCCCAAAAGGTTGCCAAGAGTGCTTGGAGCAAAAGCTAGACTGGGTGGCGCTACGAAAATGTCTCAGCTGTGGGCACGTGGGTTGCTGCGATTCTTCTGTTGGCAAGCATGCCAAAAAGCACTTTGATGCTACCAAGCACCCAATAATAGAAGAATTTCCAGATGCTAGCTGGCGCTGGTGCTATATAGATGAGATATATATCAAATAAGCTTTATTTGGGAGGTAAGATTAATTTATGAAAAATAATAATATTGAGTTAGCAGACTTTGGCGGCGGGTGCTTTTGGGAAGTAGAGGAAACTTTTCGCACCAAAGCCAAAGTTATCAAAACCACAGCCGGCTATGAAGGTGGAAATGTAGACAACCCTACCTACGAGCAAGTTTGTAGCCACACAACAGGACACGCTGAAACGGTTCAAATAGAGTTTGACACTACCAAGACAAGCTATGCAGATCTACTCGACATTTTTTTTGACCAACACGACCCAACTCAGCTCAATAGACAAGGCCCAGATGTAGGGGACAGCTACCGGAGTGTTATTTTTTATCACAATGCCAATCAGAAGAAACTAGCTGAACAAAAAATAGCTGAACTTACAAAATCAAAAAAATACAGCGACCCGATAGTAACCCAGCTGGTAGCTGCAACTACTTTCTGGAAAGCCGAAGAGTACCATCAGCAGTATTTGCGCAAGAGAAACCTCGGAGCTTGCTAATATCAAAAAATCACCCCCCCAAAAAACAATTAAAGTTAATATTTTTGCTGAAATATCTGGCTGGTATGGCGCTTTAGCAATTATTGGTGCCTATTTTATGATTAGCCTTAATCTAATTAGTTCATCTAGCTTATTTTATCAGCTACTAAATCTTACTGGTGCTATTGGTATACTCATAATATCAGTATACAAGAGAACAAAACAGACCGTTATTTTAAATATTTTTTGGGCAGCGATAGCGTTTTTTGCAATCACACAGATATTTTTAGGTAGAAAATAGTGGCAGCTGCTTTATTTATAAAGACTTACTTGATTAGATTCTGCACAATGGTACAATAAAGCCTATGGAAAGAATAAAAA
>JBAXNA010000013.1:0-12566 GCA_037133995.1 Candidatus Saccharimonadota bacterium | reverse complement strand
CAGTCTAGGCTTACGGCCTTTAGATTTGATGCCAGTGAGTCATCAAATATTTTCGCACAATCTGCCTGGAGCTGGGCATCTTCAGCCTGAAATGAACTGGAGATAGTGGAGGCCCTCGATAGTCTTATAACAACTATGCCAACAACTACAATAATTACTACCAGCACAAGTGCCATCCACCACTCAAACTTAAATTTATTATTCAGTGCGTTGGTTTTTGCTATTTTTTGGTTGTGGTCTGGCTGTTCTTTGTCTATCATAGTCAGCAATAATACCCATTAGTTGTTAAGTTTAAACCTATTAAGCTTAAATAGCTAACAGCTAGCTAAATAAACTGCTTGAGTCCTTCTGCAACCTGGCTAGGCGTAAGGTCTGTTTTAACAAAATAGTCGCGAGCCCCTAATTCTTTGGCTTCAGCGACTATTTGAGAATCCATAACATTAGTGAGGACAATGACTGGTAAATCTGGGGTTATATTCTGCTTTCTAAGATGTTTTAAAACCTCAATGCCAGAAACATTTGGCATCATCAAGTCTAACAATACTACATCTGGCAGATCACCAGAAAGCTTTTCGAGCGCCTCTTTACCATCTGTAGCCTCTATGACAGCAAGGCCAGACTTGGCAAGTTTGAACTTATACATATCACGTATAAAGTCTTCGTCTTCAACAAGAAGTACTACTTTGCTCATACTTAAAGATTATAGACCCAATGTTTTGCAAGTGCAAGTCTGCCTAGCTTATTACTTTAGAAGATTGTAGACTTTTTGAGACCCGTCTGCACTATTGTCGAGCTTTACATGAAGATTTGGAACATACTGAAAAGATTCATTTTTGACAAAATAATGTTTAAGTAGCTTTTCTAGGCCTGAAATGCGACGGCTAAATTCCTGAGGGTCTAGATTGATTAGGCCTAGCCAGACTGTAGCATGCTTACCACTAGAGCTAACATCTACTGCAGTGACAGTTATGATGCCATCATTAGATATTTCTTTTTGAGCAAAAAACTTTGCACAATCAGCATAAATGATTGATGATATCTTTTGATTCTTAACATTGCTGTCGCCGCCTGTCACCACAGCTAAAGCTTGCGAGCCTTCGACTCGGTACTATAAAAAGATAGCTCGTCACCAAGAGTAATTGGGGTTTTTGTTTCTACACTTAATCCACATTCTTCGCCTTCTACCACTTCCTTGGCTGATTCTTTATTTTTCTGCAGACTGTCTAGCTTACCTAGCCCAATTTCTTTTTTGGCTGATATTATTTTTATATCTAGACTCGGTATTATTTTACCGCTCAGCACCTTACCGCCACAGACTACCATATTTTTGGTGGTCTTAAATACTCCAAGTATTTTTAGCCTGGCATGTTCTGTTTCTATTATTTCTGGTGGCAAAAGGGTACTTAGCCAATCACGAACGTCATCTAAGAGCTCATAGATAATTTTGTAGAGCTTGAATTCTACATCACTTCTCTTGGCTAGTTGATTGACCGGGCCTGAGATACCAACATTAAAGCCAAGTATTATAGCGTTACCAGCATTAGCAGAATTAATGTCTGTTTCAGAAATATCACCCACGCCAGATCCAATTATTTTAACTCTAACTTCGTCATTGCCTACTGCCTCAAGTGAGGTAGTAAGTGACTCTAGTGAACCTTGGGCATCGGCTTTCACAACAACTGCTAGTTCTTTAATTTTGCCGTCTATCACTGCTCTTGCAATATCTTGCGAGTTCATACTTTTGGCGGCTGTAAGGCTTTTGAAGCTAGCTTTTCTAGATTGTGAGCTCATCCAGTCTTTAGCGATTTTTTCTGTTTCGACTTCTTCAAACCAATCACCAAAAGCTGGCAGATCTTTTAGGCCACTGACTACAACTGGCATAGCAGGGCTGGCCTTTTTAATGGGCTGGCCCAAGAAATTTTCAAGGCTTCTTATTTTACCATAGCTTTTTCCTACTACCATCCAGTCTCCAACTCGCAGCTCGCCGTTTTGAATCAAGAGTGTTACAACAGGACCGCGACCTGTGTCAATGTGAGACTCTATTACCACGCCGTTGCCAAGGCCTGCAAAAACTGCTTGTGGCTCAGCGATATCAGAAACTAGCATCACAACCTCAATAAGTTTCTCAAGGCCGTCGCCAGTCTTAGCTGATACTTCTACGCAGGGCACGTCGCCGCCCCAGTCGTCTGCTACAATTCCTATTTCTGAAAGTTCTTGTTTGACTCTATTACTATCTGCACCTGGCTTATCTATTTTATTTATAGCTATCACCAGCCCTACTCCAGCCTGCTTAGCGTGCTCTATCGCCTCTTTGGTCTGAGGCTTTACTCCATCATCTGCAGCTACAACAATTATTGCAATGTCACAAGTCTTGGCGCCATGGGCACGCAAAGCTGCAAAAGCCTCGTGGCCTGGTGTGTCCAGAAAAGTCACAACTCTGTCATTTTTTGTGATTTGATAGGCGCCAATATGCTGGGTGATTCCACCCGCCTCACCGCCTACTACGTCGGTTTTTCTTAGTGCGTCTAATAGAGAAGTCTTGCCGTGATCTACGTGTCCCATTACAGCAATAATTGGCGGCCTAGACTGCTTGCTAGATTCAGCATCAGAATTTTTTTGACTTGGGCGATCTTCTGGCTGTTCGGCCTCTGGTGTTGCTGTAAAACCAAACTCTGCAGCGATTATCTCTGCAGTGTCAAAATCTATTTGCTCATTTACAGTAGCCATGACTCCATTTTTCATTAGCTCGCCTACTACTTGGGCGGCGCCTAAGCCGAGTCTTTGCGCCAAATCGCTTACCGTTACTACTGGAGGTAAGGAAATATTTTTTTCGGTATCACTCATTTGGCAGATTCCTTTCTTTTAGTTTTCAGCTTGATCTTACTAAATCTAGCTAGGCACTCCTCGCTACAAATATAGCTTCCTCTGCCTGTCTGCTTAATTGTACCATCAAATTTGATTCCCTGAGTTGTGCCAACGAAACGCCTAAGCTTGGGTGGCGCCATCTTACTGCGACAGCCTACACACATTCTTAAAGTTTGGTGTTTAGCTTTTGAATCAATAACAAACTACTCTTTAGCTTTTTTTGCTGGTTTTTTGGCTGGCTCGTCACTAGCGACCTTTTCTGTCATGCTGTCTTTTGCAGTGTCGTCTTTTAGGCTAAGTGATAGCTTGTGCTGATCTTTGTCTATGCCAATAATTTTAAATTGTTTTTTCTCACCAATTTTTACTAGAGTGTTTGGGTCACTAACATGAGCTTGGCTTAGCTCTGAGATATGAACTAGGGCTTCAATAACATTACTTACCTGAACAAATGCACC
This sequence comes from Candidatus Saccharimonadota bacterium, assembly GCA_037133995.1. Classification (GTDB taxonomy): domain Bacteria; phylum Patescibacteriota; class Saccharimonadia; order CAILAD01; family BJGX01; genus CAILAD01. The sequence continues at coordinate 9,246 of JBAXNA010000013.1, read as the reverse complement.
AAATGGAGTTATGCGAGTAATAGTACCTTCTACCATATCGCCCTGCTGATACTTAGCAATCTCTTGTGCCCATGGATCTTCTGAGAGCTGCTTGACTGAGAGTGAAAGCTTGTCTTGGTCGATTGCGATAATAAGTGCTTCTAGCTCTTGGCCAACTTTGACATATTTGCTAGGGTTGTCTACTCTGTCCCAGGCAATTTCAGAAATATGCACTAGGCCTTCTACGCCATCTACGTTTACGAAAACTCCAAAATCAACCACGCCGGTGACTATGCCTTTTACTTTTTCACCGACAGTTAGTCCAGAAATCTTACCTTCAGTAAACTCTCTCTGGGCTTCTTTTTCTGAAACTATCAGCTTGTTCTGTGAGCGGTCTAGATCGAGAATTCTAACCATTAAAGTGCGGCCGGTGAGTTGATTTAGACGATGCAAAATCTCGTCTTTGTCGGCACCGCTAACTCTGGGGTAGTTCTCGCTAGAAAGCTGGCTAACTGGTAGAAAGCCGCGAACGCCCTCTACTTCTATAAGTAAGCCGCCCTTATTGGCGTCAAATGGCACGATACCAAAAGTCTCCTTATTTTTGAAGTGCTCTTCTAAGACTTCCCAGCCTTTTTCGCGTGATACTCTACGCATACTTAGTATTGTGTGGCCCTCTGGGGACTCAACTTCAATAACAGAAGCACTCATGGTATCTCCTACCTGGGCGCTGGTGTTACCGCCACCTTCTAGGTCACGGCCTACTACTAGGCCCGTGCCTTGCATACCAAGATCAAGCCATATCTCATGCTTGTCTAGACTTATAATAGTACCCTCAATAACGTCATTTTTTTGTAACGGCATAATATCGGCAGAAGCCAATAATTCAGCCATATCTGGTTGATTAGAACTCATATTTAATTTTACTCCTTAGATGTGTATAGATTTACTGGCTTATTGGGCTAGCATTGATGTTGAATAGTCTTGATTTACAATAATTTGCAAAACAAAATAACTAACATATACTATATCTGAAAAAATACGATTTGTAAATGTATTTTGGGTATATATTCTAGATAGTTCTAGATTTGGACAAAGCTAGTTGGCTAGACCTTTTGGCTCTAGAAAAATAAATATACCCTAGCACAGAAATTATAGTCATCGGTAAAACTGCATCACTGGCCCCAGTGGCAGGGATTTTTGCAGCATTTGGCTGACTAGAGGGCGCCACAGCCGCGGCAGCTGGAGTAGTAGCCGGAGGAAGACTTGCGGGCTTATTATCGCTATTTGGCAGCTTTGCAGATGAGTCATTTGAAGGTGGCACTACTACTGCATTATTGCTATTTGATGCAGTTTTTTGCTTAGACCGCTGTATGTTGCCATATACAAAAGTCGATAAAATAACTAGCACGGCCGCAAATAATATTATTATAGTCTTAAGAATTCTGTCGTTTCGCATTGATCCCCCTTGATTAAGTTTGTATCTAGTATACTTTAGCTGCTATTTAAAGCCAATATTTTTAGACTCATTCTAATAACCAGAAAAATTTAAATACAAGAACTCACTAGCTTCGCCTGCACTAGCGGTGACCCTGTATCTAGCCTATAATTAAGCTTATGATTATAGCAGTAGATATTGGCGGTACCAAAACCCGAATTAGTTATTCCAGAATAGGCAACAACTTAGATGATAGCCTTGAGTTTATAACACCTAAAAATCAGCGGGTAGTTATAAAAACTATCCAAGAAAAAATAAAGCTGCTAATTGGCACAAGCGAGGTAGACGCTATTGGCATTTCTAGCCCAGGCCCAATCGATAAAAAAAGAGGCATGATACTTTCTCCTCGCAACCTCAGCTGGAATAATCTCAAGATAGTTAAGCCACTAAAAGACCATTTTGATTGTCCAGTAATACTGGAGCATGATGCTACCGCTGGCGGAATTGCCGAAGCCCGTGCTGGCTCTGCCAAGAAATACCGAGTAGTTCTCTACATTAGTCTTTCTACCGGAATAGGTAGCAGTATTATTTTTGATGGCTCGCCGTTACCCACTGCTTACAATCAAGAAGGTGGTCGACAAATAATTGGTAGTGACCCGGCTCTTGATAGATTTGGTCTAGCGATTGGCGGCAAAGCAATTCAACAGCGCTTTGGCAAAATCGCTCAAGATATTCACGACCCAGATATTTGGCAGATTATCGCCCAAGAATTTGCTTTAGGAATTTTCAATATGATAACAATAATTAATCCAGACTGCGTAGTATTAGGCGGCGGCGTATCTGTGCATTACAGGCGTTTTATAAGACCGCTCAAAAAACAACTCCTATCCCTTGGGCCAATCTACCCTCTGCCAGATATAGTTAAGGCTAGATACGCCAAAACAGCCCCTTCATTGGGTGTGATGTTTTTGGCTATTGAAGAACTAAAATAGCTAATTTATAAAAAAATCGACCTCAATGTCTAACGCAAGCTTACAAATGTTGTTATAATTAAGTCATATTTCATGGGGGTGATTTTTGGAACTGATCTCAGCTTTTAAGCAGTATAGATTCTTGCCAGCTGGCTATTTTAGCTATGATGCGGCAGATGATATTATTAATTATGATCCAATAAGGCTCAAGCACCCCACTGGAAAAGTATCTCTTTTGCACGAAATAAGCCACTGTGAGCTTGGTCATTTTTATTACCGCTACGATATGGAGTTGCTAATGATGGAAATTGCCGCTTGGCACCACACCAAAAAACTCGCCAACGAGCACTGTATAGAGCTAGATGCCGCCTACGTTCAAGAGTGCATAGACAGCTATGACGACTGGGTAAGTAAGCGAGGCTGCTGTCCTGAGTGTGATAACTTCTGTCTAGAGTCGCTTGAGAACCAGTTTAGCTGCTTTGTTTGCGGTACCCGCTGGTGTGTTAGCAGTCAGCCCCAAAAACGCATACAGCGCCGTAAGATAGCTTATATCTAAAACCCCCTCGAATTAACTAGGGGGTTTTAGATTAAGCCTATAAAAGCTTGTGAAACTAATTACTTAGTTTTGTTCTTACGACTAGCTTTGCCACCTTTGGCGCCAGCTATACGAGCAAGCTCTGGGTTTGCTGCAAAACCACCACCTCGGCTGATTTTACCGCCCATAGAACCAATTCGTTCGTAAAAGTTCTTACCGTAACGTTTTTTGTTTGTTGAAGCAGCCTTTACGCCACCTTTTTCTGTTCCTGACATAGTTTGTCATTCTCCTTTTTGTAAAAGAAGCTATGAACAAACTTTCCTATCTGAGAGTCGCCTCTCAAAAGCACCCTCCAAAAGCTGTTACATAAAGCCTTTTGGGTTATTAATGCTATAACGTAAGTATTTTAGCAGGTTATGCTTAAACTGTCAACACTTTTTTTCTATGCTTATGCTAATAATGAAACACTCAAGCCTAGTTAGGCAAGACTACCGCCCAGGGCAAGCCGATGTAGTAAAGAATTCTTGAGAAGAGCGAGCTGTTCTTTATCTCAACAGAGTAGTTGTTATCTGACTGAGTATTGTCTTTTTTAGTTATAACAAGCTGCATTTTGTGCTTGCCGTTTGAATATGCCAAACTATCTAGGGAAAATTCGAAAGGAGGTTTTTTTACTATTTTTACTATTTTATTGTCGATGAGAAGATTTAGTGACTTTATGTCATTTTTGTTACTCGGATCATATACAAATTTCGTGTAGCCACTTACCTGCCCTAGGTCCTTAGACTCAGCACTAGTTGAACCATTATTAGTTTTAGTTGCTGAGCCAGAGCCTGCAGTACTGGCTGATGCCGCAGGGTCAGTCGAAGTAGTGGCTGGTGTAGCAGGTGTAGCTGGGTTGGCTGTGGTGGCGGGTGCAGTAGATTGGCCTGCTCCAGGATTATTCTTAATATATATTTTTTCTAAATCAGCCAAAATTAGGGCATTTAGCCTGTCGTATTCGTTGGGATCTTGACTTGCCTTGAGGCTTTCGGCGGCGTTAAAACTCCTTTCATAACTGTATGGAGGATACTTAATATTTACTCCCGTTATACTAGTTTCTATTATTATGCCACTTTGGATTTTCGCAATCTCTTCTGGCGGAATAACAGAGGCTTTAGAAAACCTTAGTACAAGAATACCTACTGCGGCCACACTTGCGATAATAACTACCGCCATCCACCAGCGGAACTTAAAACCCTTACTCAAACCTTTTGAGCCAATTAATTTGTGTTTTTTGATTGGAGCTATATTTCCCATGTAATACGATTATAACATAAGGGTAACATTTGAATTTGAATAATCAGAAAAATACTACTTATATGATACAAAATACCCAAGTGCACTTAACGAGTGCCGAATAAATCGCAGGAAGAGACCTGTTGCCATTTATTCCTACGGCCTGCACTGAATAAATATATGGCTTACTGGCCTCAATAGTTTTGTCTGTGTAGCTTAGTGTGGTGGTTCTTCCAATCTCAACTCCGTTTCTAGCCACGATATATTCTTTAACGCCACCTTTTACTAGGCTTGCGCGCCATTTAATAGACAGATTGTAGCGCCTCTCTGGCAGACTAAGGTCTAGTGAGCCGGTAGGACCCCCAGGTGTAGTAGGAATAATATTTGTTAACACCTCACTTGGTGCCGGTGCTGGAGTAGGCGCGGGTGGGTTACTTGGCGTAGTTGTCTGTGTACTAGTATTAGTGGCCGTACTTGGGGGAGCTATAATTTGGCCGGCCAAATTCTTATACTGGCTGGTTAAATACTTACAGAAGTAGGTGCTTTGTGTGCCATCTATGCAATTGTTCGTGGGTGGTGCTACTACATACATATTGGTCGCTGTCATCAGGCCATTGAGCAAGTTATTGTCTACTTCAGTATTTATTCCTAGCGCACTCCACAGTTCCTTGGCCCTAGGATTGTGCGCACCAGCTACTTGAATATTTGATGATGTACCGGTGTCTACAACAATAGCACCATAATCTCTTAGTGCTTTAGCAAATACCCTAGCTGTCTGGGCTTTTTGAGTATTTGCCTTGAGATCGGCTCTAGAGCTTATCCAGCTTTCAATATCGGTATCAGTAGCATCAAGCGCAAAACGCATGCCTTCTGGTACAGTCATATTGAGCTGTAATGTAGAATTAGGCGCTCCACGGTCTGAGGCCTTAAGCGCTGCGCCCCACTCAAATTTACTTGCCGGCGCGAGTGCAGTTCCGCAAGTATTGCCCTCAGCTGGAGTACCAAGTTGGGCCTTACTACATTCTGGGCCAAACGAAGTATTGTTTATGACAAGATTGAGAGCATGACGTATCTCGCCGGCCAAAACTTCTTCTGGCGTTGTAAGTGTTGCATGCATTGGAATGCCAGCTCCTCTACTTGGCGGTGAGCTCCCCTGATAGGTTCTATAGTCAACAATATTGCCCGAGCTGTCTCTTACAACATTCACTGAGTAGGCGCATAGTCTACCACTAAAGAAAATACCACACTGGGTGATGGCTGGCAGGCCTTTTTTAAAGCCAGAAATCTCATACATTTTGCCGGTCACATCATCTAATATTACTGCCTCATTGTCTCCACCTTCTGCAACCTCCCACGAATCGTTCCACGGAATTGTGGCTTTGGGGGTATAAGAAAGATTTTTATAATCAGCGCCATCAAGATTACTCAAATACACCGAATCTTGAATCTGAATTGTCCTGTTTGCGTCTTTAGAGCTGTAGACTGTTCTAGAAAAGCTGGTCTTGATATCACCAAGCCCAAAGCCAATAGATGTCTTGCCTCTTTTTGACAAATCTTGAGCCGTAGTACCGTTGCCATTACTATACATGTACAAACGAGAGGCGTACTCTTGTGACTGGGCGTATCTGGGTAAGCCACAAACTGGTACATTCCAGGGAGCGCCACCAAAAGGCACTTTGTAGCCATAATTACTTATTTTGGCACCACAAGCTTCAGTGCTGGTTGAAGCTCTAGAAATAAGAATAAATGCTACCCCAAATACAGAGACAGCTGCCACAAAGGCAACAAAAGCCCACCAGCTAAACTCAGGTTTTTTATTTATTACCTTTATACCCTTTGAAGTATGTAAATGTGTTGGCGGTAGGTTTCCCATATGTACCTATGATAGCACAACTACTATTACTTTTTTTTCTTCGCACCAAAGCTCTTAATAAATATGACTACTATGAGCATTAAAGCACTCAGCCAGGCTACCCACTCACCGACAATTGTGTATATCGTACGAGGCTGGCCCAGGCTAGCTTGGGCGGTTTGAAGCTTGAAGCCTAGATCATCTGTCTTAGAAACAAACTCCCCGTCACTACTAAGCGAGTAGCTATAGGCCCCTGCCGCAGACTGCACATAAGGCCTGGCATTGCTTAAGGCAATAAAGCGAGCAAACTGTTGGCTTTGCTGATGATAGAATGGAGCATTTGTAAAAATCCCCAGATTTGCACTATTGGTCAATACTTCTGCGCCATTACGGGCCAAGCTTCTATACAGCTCAGGCGCAATTGCTCCAGAGCAAGCTAGTGAGCCAAGTTTGATATTGTTTTCACCGCTAAAAACAGCGCCGCTTGACTGACCCTGGGCTATTTGTCTCATTTGCTGGTGAGCGTATAGAAGCTGTTCTTGGGACAGTAGCTTAAAAATTCCAATAAACACATACGGCATATACTCTCCTAGTGGAATCAAAAAAGTTTTGTCATTAAAAGCCTTTAGGGCACCCGTAACCGAATACAGTACCACGCGGTTTGTTTTTTTGCCTGTGCTAGTGTTTTCGGTACTGGTGATTATAGAGCCATTGGGTTTGCTTATTTCTTGAGCGGTAGTCTGAGCTAGCTTAAACTGTTCAGTGTTTGTTTGTTCGGTATCAATAAAAAACTGAGAATATTCTGGTAGCACCAGTACATCGGTTTTTTCTTTTAACTCAGCTGCTAGCTTACCCACTAGCTCATAATAGGTCATGTCGCCCTGAAAAGTCTGGTATACCAGCGACTGCTGAAGATACCCGGTGACTATTTTTCTAGAATTAACTGGCGGCTTCCAAACAAAATAACAAATTAGAGCTAGGGCAAATATGCCAAGCAAAATAGCTAAGGGTAGCTTCCAGCGTTTTTGAATGAGCCAAAATATACAAATATTCACAACCACCACTACAAAACTCAAGCCAAACATACCAACAACTCTAGCTAGATAGCCTAGCGGTGTCACCGCACCAGCCACCCCTAGTACTCCAAAATTCCAGTAGGTACCAATACTACCGCCTGGCCCCATAAAAAATATTGAAAACATTATGCTTCTCGTGGCTTCGGCGACACACCACATTGCAGGCAGTAGCAAAAAGATGCTCTTATGATTAAGCTTTGGTTTTATAGCCAAAAATAGACCGCCAAAAACAAGGTACTGTAAGCTCAGCGCAATAGCAAAAGCTATATAAACTGCCCACATTCCAAACACTGCCTGCCAGCCACTTATATAGGCCCATTTTTCTGGGTCTGTTTGCAAAGCCCAACTTAGAATAATCATGAAAGTCGCTATTCCAATAGCCCATATTAAGCCTAGCTGCCTAACAACAGATAGTTTTCTCTGGCTTATTAAATTCAGAAAAAAGATAAATGGCACAAAACTAAATATACTTAGCCAGCCGGCCTGATACCTTACAAACGGCAAGCTAAGACCGGCGATACTTAGCAAAAATAAAAGTACCATACCAATTTTGGGGCTGAGTAGTGCGTACCGCTTATAATTTTTTTTATAATTCATTACTTTTAGTATATACCAAAACAATATAATGTTTCTGATATGGTAGGCGTAAATGTGATAATAATCCGTTTAATTTTAATCAATAATTACAAATGGCAGATACTATCAATTCTAAATTATTATTCACTCTAGGGACTCCTACTCTTTGCTATAATATATAGATGAAAAAAATCGTACTAATACTATGCGACGTCAGAAGTTGCTACAACGTAGGTTCAATATTTAGAACAGCCGATGCTTCAGGCTCGACCGAAATTGTGCTGTGTGGTATAACGCCTCACCCAAGACTACTTAATGACACTAGGCCTGAAAAAGTAATTGAGAACAACAACAAGATGATGCACAAGACAGCCTTGGGCGCCGAAGATTCTGTTATATACAGCTACCAAGAGTCGCCACTAGAGGCAATCAATAAATATAAATCAGCCGGCTACCAGGTGGTGGCGCTTGAAAACAAAATGGAAAATACTGAAAATATTTTTGATTTTAAAAGCACTAATGATTTAGTCGTGGCTGTTGGCTCTGAGACAAATGGACTCAACGCCGAAGTACTAGGTCTGTGCAGTAACGTACTAGAAATACCAATGCATGGTATAAAAAACTCTCTCAATGTCTCAGTCGCCGTAGGAATAGCACTATACGCACTTATCTGAGGGCTCATGGCATATGAGAAAATTGATGCTATAATATATAAATATGAACTCAGTAATTAAACACGCCAGAAGAATTATAGTCACAATTGTTGGGGTGACAGTCATAATAATAGCCTTGGCGCTCTTTGTTTTACCTGGGCCTGGCATTCTAGTGCTACTAATAGGCTTAGGTATTCTAGCAACAGAGTATAAATTTGCTAGAGACTGGCTCGAAACTTTAAAGAAAAAATATGAAGATGGCAAAGATCTTGTAACCGGCAAGGGCAGTAAAGGCAAAAAAAAGTAGCTTTTCATTTTTTAACATAGTAAATCAAAATATATAATTAAAAAATTGTACTAAAAAACTCTAGTCTAACTAGAGTTTTTGTTTGTTATAATTGCAAATTCTGTGTGTTGGCGCCGTTCTACTTTCCCCACAAGGAGTATCATCGACGCTGAAGGGCTTAACTGCGGTGTTCGAGATGGGAACCGGTGTACCTCCTTCGCTAAAAGCACCAACACACAAAATACAAGAATAACCATCTGCAGACACAGGGGTTCTGTTTATAGAAACCCTGCATCAAGCAGTGTTTTGGTATTTGTTTCAATAAGAGCGAAGATATAATATCTTCAAATTGCCAGTCTAGGTAGGTCTCTCACTAAATAATTCCAAAGCAAGAATGATCTATTCTGCTACAACTAACATAATATTTCGCAGCATAGCTCAAGCTATGCTTTGTCATAATATGTAAGTTCCGCAAAGAAAATTTTCATTCTTCAATTTGAACCTATTTAATGAGAGACCTACACTCAAGACGTAAGTTTGACCCTAAGTCTAGTCACTCGCAATAAGCAAGCAAAAAGTCAATCGTCTATTAGTACACCTCGGCTGAA
>JBAXNA010000012.1:0-13107 GCA_037133995.1 Candidatus Saccharimonadota bacterium | reverse complement strand
TCATCAGACTTATCTGACTCTTTGCTATCGCCGGCTGACTCGTCTTCTTTGACTTCAGCTTCTGGTGTGCTGTCTGCACTATCTTCGGCCTGATCTTTGTACATCTTCTCACCTATTTTCATAAGTTTGTCATTTAGATCTTCGCTAAGTTTTTTTAGCTCATCAAGATCTTCTGTTTCTAATTTTTCTTTTAGGGCAGCAACTGCTTCCTCAACAGGTTTTTTGTCTTCATCTGTGACCTTATCGCCAGCATCATGTAGACTTTTTTCAGCTGTGTATATAAGAGTGTCGGCGTGGTTTTTGGCCTCTACCTGCTCTTTCTTCTTCTTGTCTTCATCAGCATGAGTTTCAGCGTCTTGCTGCATTTGCTTTATTTCTTCTTCACTCAAGCTACCGCCACCTGTGATAGTAATCTTCTGCTCTTTGCTAGTAGCCTTGTCTTTAGCGCTCACATTTACTATACCGTTGGCATCTATATTGAAGCTAACTTCAATCTGCGGAACACCGCGTGGTGCTGGTGGAATACCGTCAAGAGTGAATCTACCAAGTGACTTGTTGTCGCTGGCCATTTCTCTCTCTCCTTGCAAGACATTTATTTCTACGCTTGTTTGGTTATCTGCAGCAGTCGAAAACGTCTGACTTTTACTTGTAGGAATAGTTGCATTTCTCTCAATAAGTTTAGTGCTGACTGAGCCCATTGTCTCAATTCCTAGACTTAGTGGAGTTACGTCTAGTAGTAGCACGTCTTTGACGTCGCCGCCTAAAACACCGCCCTGTATAGCTGCACCAATAGCCACAACTTCGTCTGGGTTTACACCCTGGAGAGGTTTCTTACCAAAAAATTCTTCAACTTTTTTCTGTACTAGTGGCATTCTGGTCATACCGCCAACAAGAATAATCTCGTCAATATCTTCTTTTTTAATCTTAGCGTCTTTTAGAGCTGCTTCACACGGCTTTAGGGTTTTTTCTACAAGCTCTAAAACAATCTTTTCAAAATCAGCTCGAGAAAGCTGAATATCTAAGTGCTTAGGGCCATTTGCATCTGCTGTAACAAAAGGAATGTTTATAGCTGATTCGTTGGTTGTAGAAAGCTCAATCTTGGCTTTTTCTGCAGACTCTTTTAGTCTTTGCATGGCCGCCTTATCGCCCTTAAGGTCTATTCCTTGGTCTTTTTTGAATTCATCTATTAGCCAGTTTATAAGAGTAATGTCAAAATCATCGCCGCCTAAGTGGGTGTCGCCGTTAGTACTTTTAACTTCAAAAACTCCGTCGCCTAGCTCAAGCACAGATACATCAAAGGTACCGCCACCAAGATCATAAACTACTACCTTTTCTTCTTTTTTCTTATCTAGACCATAGGCTAGAGCTGCTGCTGTTGGTTCGTTGATAATTCTTTTGACTTCTAAGCCTGCTATTTTACCTGCATCTTTAGTGGCCTGTCGCTGAGCATCATCAAAATATGCTGGAACAGTTATCACGGCTTCTGTTACTGGCTGGCCAAGATATTTTTCGGCATCAGCTTTTAGCTTACCAAGAATCATCGCAGATATTTCTTCTGGGGTGTAGTCTTTAGACGCCATCTGTACCTTGACGTGACCGTCTACGTTGACAATCTTGTAGGGCATTAGTTCGATATCTCTCTTCACTTCTGGGTCACTAAACTTTCGGCCAATCAATCTTTTGACACTAAAAATTGTGTTGTCAGGGTTTATTACTGCCTGGCGCTTAGCTGTCTGACCTACTAGACGTTCGTCATTTTTATTTACCGCAACAATACTAGGGGTTGTTCTTGCTCCCTCAATATTGTTTATTACTACCGGGTCGCCACCTTCCATTACAGCCATTGCTGAGTTAGTGGTTCCTAAGTCTATTCCTATTATCTTTGCCATATTTATTTACTCCTTAATTTTATTAATTTCATCTTCAACTGCTTCAATCTTGTCGCCGCTACTGACTCTTACCTGCGCTGGCCGCACTACTCTTTCTCCTATTTGATACCCGGGAATTATTACTTCTGTGATTGTACCTTCTGGCTCACTAGAGCGTACATATTCTAGCGCGTCATGCTGACTGTGGCTAAAAATTTGACCCAGTGGCTCAAATCTCTTGACGCCAATTTGGTCTAAAATATCTAGCATCTGCTGCCCCACATACTGCATGCCGCGAGCCCAGGCATTTTCTTCTAGCTCTGCCGGCAAGTGGGTGGCGGCTCTATCAAAATTATCTAGTGCTGGCAGAAGCTCTGTCAATACTGCTATTTTAGCATTTTCCATTAAGGCTGAGCTTTCGCTTTGCTGGCGTTTTTTGTAGTTTTCAAACTCTGCCTGGAGGCTTTGCAAATGAGCTGTTAGCTCACCAACCTGTTGCTGATACTCTTGGGCAGATACTAGCTTAGTATTTTTACTAGTTTTTTTAGGTTTTTGTGGTGCTTGTTTTTTCATAGTTTAAGTTTTAAATACCTCCTCTAGAGCCTTACTTGTGCCTTCTACTAGATTAATAACTTTATCGTAGCTCTGGCGGGTTGGGCCTATTATACCAATGTAGCTTTGGTCTGAATACGGGCTAGAAAATCTATTGACCATCATGGTGAGCCCGCTACTTCTAACCACTGGGTTTTCGTCGCCTATAAAGACCTGCAAGCTATCTATTTGGGCGCTGCTTAGCCACTCCTGAATAGCATCAATAAATCTTGCTGCCTGTAAGGCCTGCACCTGCTCTAAGAATTCTGGCTGAGAAAAAAGCTGACTCATGCCGTGAAAATATACTGAATCACTTAGAGTAGCAAAAGTCATATTGCCGGTCAGGTCACTTAGGGTTTCGGCGGCTATTTTTATGGCGCTATCTGTTCGGTCTTTTAGGCTATCAACGCGCTTTGTGATTGTAAGAACATTTTTGTTTGATTTGGTGTTACCTGTTGGTACGAGATTGTTTACAAAGTACCTATAGCCTTTGTCTGTTGGCACACGGCCCGCAGAAATATGAGGCTGAAAAATAAGACTAGCATCTTCAAGAGCAGACATTTCGGCCCGAATTGTTGCTGAGCTTAAGCCAAAAGAGTTTGCTAGCTCACGCGAGCTAACAGGCTCAGCGCTATCTGCATAAAGTCTAATTATTTCTGTAAGAATTTCTTTTTGACGATTTGTCATGATGATTTTTATTCGAATCTGGCAGTTAACACCTTGGAGTGCTAAACTAAATACTATTATACAAAAATTGGCACTCGCCTGTCAAGAGTGCTAATTAGACTTTTTTTTGTATACTCTAATCTTTTTTAAGGAGAACCATAAATGCTTCTGAGGGTATTTCGACCTTACCAATTTTCTTAAGTCGTTTTTTACCCTTTTTTTGCTTATCTAGAAGCTTATTTTTACGGCTTACGTCGCCACCATAAAGTTTGGCGGTAACATTTTTACCCATCGCCTTTATGTCTTCTCTAGCAATAACCTTGCCACCAATAGCAGCTTGCAGGCTTATTTCAAAAAGTTGCTTGGGTATTATTACTTTGAGCTTATCTACCACCTTGCGACCAATAGACACGGCCTCGCTGCGGTGGGTGATCATACTTAAAGAGTCTACCATCTCGCCACCCACCAAAATGTCTACTCGTACCAAGTCTTCTGGGCGATAGTTGTCTAGTTCGTAGTTAAAAGAGCCATAGCCAGATGTTGCGCTCTTAAGGTCGTCGTAAAAATCTGTTAATACATTGGCTAGCGGTGCCTCAAAAGCTATTAGGGCCAGCTCTGAATCGATATAGCTTAAATTATTTTGTACACCCCTTACATAGTTGATAAGCTGAATGATTGAGCCCAAAAATCTACTCGGCACTATTATCTCGCCTTTTATCCAGGGCTCATTGATTTGGCTTATTCTGCTAATATCTGGCAAATCTGCGGCACTTTTTACTTCTAGCTTTTCGTCATTAGTAGTTTCTACTTGGTAGTCTACACTTGGGCTAGTGACAACAAGGCTAAGGTCAAACTCCCTCTCAAGTCTTTCTTTTATTATCTCAAGGTGTAGTAGCCCCAAAAAGCCCAGTCTAAAACCAAAGCCCAGCACCTGTGATGTTTCGGGCTCATACTCTAGAGCCGAATCATTGAGCGTGAGTTTTTCTAAGGCGTCTTTTAGCGACAAGTAGTCTTCTCCAGAAGTTGGGAAAAACCCTGCGTAAACAAAAGGCCTTACTTTCTTATAGCCCGGCACCACTTCTAGGGCTGGTGTCTTGGCAAGCGTCACAGTATCGCCCACATTAGCTTCGCCAATAGACTTTAGGTTTGTCACGCAATAGCCAATCTCACCACAGCCTATTTCTGGCGCCGAAACCATAGTAGGACTAAAATAACCAGTATCTATGGCTAGCATGTCCTTACCCTGAACCATCAGCCTTAGGCTGTCGCCTTTTTTTATGGTGCCATCTTTGACTCTGAGGTACAAAATAACACCTCGATACTCGTCATAAACAGAATCAAACACTAGTGCTCTGGTATGACTGTTAGCATCACCGCTTGGGGCTGGCACTTGTTCTATAACTTGATCGAGTAGATTTTCTACATTAGTGCCGTCTTTTGCTGATATTCTGAGAATCTCATCTGGCTCACAGCCAAGTAGCGCCGATATTTCGCCGGCTACTCGCTCGGGCTCAGCAGCTGGCAAATCAATCTTATTTAGTACCGGAATAATAGTAAGGCCAGCTTCAATTGCTAAGTACACGTTTGCGAGTGTTTGGGCCTGAATGCCCTGGGCTGCGTCTACCACTAGTACTGCCCCCTCACAGGCTGCCAGGCTTCTACTGACTTCATAGCTAAAATCAACATGACCCGGAGTATCAATTAAATTTAGCTCGTGATTTCTCCATTGCATTCTTACAGGCTGAAGTTTTATAGTTATACCTTTTTCGCGCTCCAGCTCCATTGAATCCAGAAGCTGGGCTTTCATATCTCGCTTATTGATGGTGCCAGTAAGCTCTAGCATTCTATCGGCCAGGGTGCTTTTGCCATGATCAATATGGGCTATTATGCAAAAATTACGAATGTTTTTCATTACTTATTTAGCTTTCTTAAAACTTTAATTGGGTGAGATATTTTCTTAAGTATTTTGTCTGTTTCATAAACCTTAAAAAACTTCGCTGCTATAAAAAACACTACTAGGCCACTTAGCGATATAACTAAAAACTTTGGCGCCATAGTAGTGAACCCAACATCGTTTTTGTTGAGTGTAAAAACCCTAGATACAAGAATATACATCCATACCGACATTATGCTACTTGCCAGTACTAGTTTTAGGGCAGACTTACCAATTGTGCCGTAGCCATAATTGCCAATCTTGAACCGCAGAATAAACATTAAAACCAAAAGCTCATAGAAAGTAGATATCGTTAAGGCTAGGCCAAGCCCAGAAACGCCATAGCGAGAAGATAATATAATGCTCAAAATAATATTAACGACAATAGAACTTAGGCTAGTCAGCAGCGGTGTGAGAGTGTCTTCTAGTGAATAGTAAACTCTGGCAATCATAAAAAACATACTAGTGGCAATTATTGAGCCGGCTAGCCAGCCCAGGGTATCTGCGGTGGCTTGATCTCCAAACCCAAAAAGCAACCGTACAATATAGCCACGCATCACAACAGCTATTGCAGCCGATGGTATTACAAAAAACATAATTAGCTGCATGTCACGAACAATAGCTGAGGCAAGGCGGGTCTTGTCTTTTGACTTAGCGGCCCTAATAAGGCTTGGAAAAACAGCCGTTGTTATCGCCATACCAAAAATACCCAAGGGTACATTTTTAAGGTTGTTGGCATAGTAGTAAGACGTTAGGCTACCAACAGCTAGCTTTGAGCTTATAGCGGTTTGAATAATCCAGTTCACCTGGTCTATAGCAAGATCTATTGATCGAGGTATCATTAGCTTTATTACTTTCCATACACCAGGATGAAAAAGATTAAAGCTAAGCCTATACTTGAAGTGAAGACCAATGATGCCCAGAAACTGAACAGAGGCCTGTAGGCAGGCCCCAAAAACTACTCCCCAGGCAACACCATAAATAGGCTGCTGCGGGAAAAACTTACTAAACACTACTATGCCAAATATTATGCCAACATTATAAAAAACACTGGCCAGAGCAAAGAGCGTAAATCTATTGAAAGACTGCTGAATAGCACCAAGAACGCTAGAGACTGAAAACAGAAATGGTGTAATTAGCATTATTCGAGTTAAGTTGATGGTTAGATTGAGGCGCTCATTATCAAAACCAGGTGCCAAAATACCAATCAGCTGAGGAGTAAAAACAAAAGCAATTGCACAAAGCCCAATAGTCAAAATAGAGAAAATATTTAGCAGTGAGCTAGCTACCTGCCAGCCTTCATCTGTTTTGTTTTTCTCTACATAGCCAATAAATACCGGTATAAAAGATACCGCAAAAGCTCCAGAGATAAGAATTGTAAACAGCAGATCTGGAATTCTAAAGGCTGCAGTATAGGCGTCTGTGCTTGCCGATACCCCAAAATTACTGGCTAAAAGTCTGTCTCTTACTAAGCCCAATATTCTGCTGAGCAAGTAGCTAAGAGAAATTAAAAAGGCTGCTGCACTCAGCGCCCTTGATTTATTAATTTTTGATAAAATATTTTTCACTGCTTGCTATTATACCAGGTGTAGAGCAGGCTGATAAGGCATTGCTTTATATTTTTAGGCTGTATATCTAGGGTTTAATTACGACAATTATACTACGGTGATGTTACAGAAGCATCGATCAGGCTTGGGTCTAGCTTTTCTTCAAGGTCTTTTATTCTTTTGTCTGTGACTGTCTTATAGTCTTCTAGGTTTTTCTCAAGCCCATCTAGCCTGGTAGCTAGCGCGGTCAGTTCAGCACTCAAGCTATCTATTCTGAGACCCTGAGCTAATAGGCTAGTATTGATGCCTTCAAGCTTGCCGCTCTGGTCTTGAATAGCCTTGGTGAGTACTGCTGTCATTTGTTCATACTTCACCCCTCTTACGGTAGTTCCGTCTGCTTCATAGAATACCAGTCTGCTATCAAGAGCTGCAATCTCTTCTGCAATAAAGCCTATTTCTTGAGCGTTGTCGCTATTTCTTTGGTAGCTAACTGCCCGCATGCCATTTACAAAATCTATACCTATACCCAGGTCTTCTATATTGTGCTTGTAGCGCTGTGAAGAAACACTACAGGTTGTAGCGCTGGTATTTACTGTTATTTCTCCAGAGCTATTTCTACAGACAGCCGAATCACCAGCTACAGAAGCACTGGTAGTACGTAAATATGTGGTGCCATCTACGTCAAGGGCGCCAGCTGGTGCAGTGGTGCCAATACCTACGTTACCGCCCATTATTACCATTGCATTGGCGGCAGCAACGGTTTGGGCAACACTTGAGTCTAGATTGATTCCTACTGAATTTATGGCTGTAGCTTGAAGATTAATATTTGCCCCAAGTGCTGTTGAGTTGGCTGCACCTGCAGTTGTGCCTTCGCCAAAGGCAGTTGAATTGTCTCCAGATGCCGCAGTCTGACTACCAAAAGCTATAGCAGAAGAGCCTGAAGCAACAGACGCACTGCCAAATGCGGTTGATAAATCACCACTAGCTACAGACCCGAACCCAAAAGCGGTTGAAATTGGACCACTAGCGTTTGAACAAGCCCCAAAAGCTGTAGAGCCGTAGCCATCTGCAGTTGTGACAGGCACACTTATACCAGCAGCTGTGCAGGTCAGGTTTCCTGGCAGAATACTGAACCCAAAGGCAGTAGAATAGCTACCGCTAGCAAGCGACTTGAGGCCAAAAGCTGTTGAGTCGATACCAGATGCTATCGTTTGCTGGCCAAAAGCAGTTGAATTATCATTACTAGAAGTGGTTTCATCACCAAATGCAGTTGATCTAGTTCCGCTGGCAATATTGCCAGAACCAAAAGCCAGTGAGGTGTTACCGCTAGAGGTGTTGGTGAAGCCAATCGAGACAGAGCCGGTGTTGCTCGAAATATTGTTAGCCCCTAGAGCTATAGAGGCGTCACCTGTAGCTTGAGAGCCATACCCGCCAGCCAAAGATAAAGCCCCGCCAGCGATAGTATCTTGGCCAAATGCTACCGAGCCAACACCGATATTTGCATCGTCCCACTGAGAGCCGGTAACTGTTCCGGCCCGCAAGGCGGCTTTTTTTGGAGCCCATACCAGCCGAGTGCCGGCACCAGAGACATCAAGACCAGCGCCATAGCCAACCGAACCTAGAGCTATAATATTACCACCAGTTCCTACAGAATTAAAAACAATATCATTACCAGATTGATTTATAGTAGTCTTACGCTGTAGAGTACCCCCTAGCTCGATATAAGAACTAGATACCGAGAGTCCATTGCGGGCCTTGCTCGCGCCGCTCGTGCCGTTAGCCCCTTTAGCGCCAGGCTTAATAAGGCTCGACAGATCTACACTATTGCCATCAGTAATAAACAGTCTAGTACCAGAAAGCAGAAGTTCTTGGCCAGAGCTTGCTGAAGGCAGCGCAGAATACTGCTTGTTTAGACTAGCAGTGCGGCGCCAAAGAATATAGACTACCACACAAAGAATTATGGCTAAAGCAACTAGGCTATAGCTCAGCCAGCGCACTCCATAGTTATAATCGGTATTTTTATTTTTTTGATCCATAAATGTAGGTAATTTTTATATTACTTATGCTTATTATAACATTTAGATCAATAAAACGATAAATTTTTAACTACTTATTAAGTAGATATTTACCTAAAAATTGACTACACTTTAATTTCCATCTTTACGCCGCCGAGTTTTTTGGCAACTACGTTGTACAGGGCTGAGCCAATAATGCCAGCCAAGAAGCCCACTAAGACATAGAAACCTACAAAAAGTGCACCTAGCAAAAGTCCAATTAGAATTCCAAATACCAACCCTATTAAGACATTATTTTGTGAAGCACCTGCTATCAAGCCAAATACCACAATTACAAAAAAGTATATTATAGCTAGTATGGCGCCAAAAATGGCATACATTCCGGCGATAACTCGCCCTACGCTCACCACATCATAGTTTTTTAGCTCTACCATATGAAGCTTGTTATCTTCTTTCACGTTTTTAGTATCTGCCATTGCACCTCCCTTCATTAATTTATTTTTACTTCTTAAGCTATATATTAGTCCTCAAAAGGTGAATACTCAAGAGGCATAACAGACTAAAAGTATATTTTCATGTATGGTTCTAGTCATCTAGGGCAGTTTCGAGAGACTTTTTTGGGGCACCTTTGTCGATTTTTTCGAATAGTTTTTCAAACTGCTTACCTTCTATGGTTTCTTTTTCAAGTAGGGTTTTGGCAATTAGGTTGAGCTTGTCACGGTTTTTGACTATCACCTTGTTGGCAGTGGCTGTGGCTTCGCGAATAAGTTTTTGTACTTCTTCGTCAATTTTGCCGGCTACTTCTTCAGAGTAGTTTCGGCCTTCACCCATGCTTCTGCCTAAGAAAGTAGAGCCTTCTGAGTCACCAAAAACTTGGTTTGAGAGTTTAGGGCTCATGCCGTAGTCTGTGATCATTCTTCTGGCAAGGTCGTTAGCATGCTTAAGATCACTTGAGGCTCCTGTGGTGATATCACCAAAAACCAGCTGTTCTGCAGTACGGCCACCAAGCGCCATGGCTATGTCGTCTTTAAAGTCTGCCACTGAGTGCAGGTGCTTGTCTTCTAGCGGTAGGCTCCAGGTCACTCCCCCTGCCATACCTCTAGATACAATAGATACTTTGTGTACCGGGTTGCAGTGCGGCAAGAGATGAGAAAGAAGCGCGTGACCAGCTTCATGATAAGCGGTTATTTCTTTCTCTTTTTCATTAAGTACATGGCTTTTGCGCTCTGGGCCAAGGGCAATTTTTTCTACCGCCTCATGAAAATCTGCTAAAGTGATTTTCTTCTGGTTATTGCGGGCTGCAAATATAGCAGCCTCATTGGTTATATTAGCTAGATCTGCGCCAGATACTCCAGGAGTTTTCTTGGCTACTTCTTTGAGATCTACATTTTTGTCTAATGGCTTAGTTTTGGTGTGCACAACAAGAATCTCTTCGCGAGCATTCATGTCTGGAAGGTCAAGAGTGACTCTTCGGTCAAATCTACCTGGTCTTAGTAGGGCTGGGTCGAGTACATCGGGTCTATTTGTAGCGGCCATTACAATTACGTTTGTGCCCTGCTCAAAGCCGTCCATTTCAACAAGAATTTGGTTTAGGGTCTGCTCTCGCTCGTCGTGCCCGCCGCCAAGACCGGTGCCACGCTGCCGGCCAACTGCATCGACTTCGTCTATAAAAATTATGCAAGGGGCATTTTTCTTAGCCTTATTAAACAAATCTCTTACTCGACTAGCACCCACGCCAACAAACATTTCTACAAACTCTGATCCAGAAATACTGAAAAATGGTACATCGGCTTCACCAGCCACTGCTCTAGCAAGTAGGGTTTTTCCTGTTCCTGGTGATCCAAAAAGCAAAACACCTTTTGGTATCTTAGCCCCAAGAGCTTCAAATTTCTTGGGATACTTTAAGAATTCCACTATCTCTTCAAGCTCAGTCTTGGCCTCAATAGAGCCTGCAACGTCAGAAAATCTAACCTTTTGCTTTTCAAGACCAGAAACTCTAGCCTTACTTTTACCAAAGCTCATCGCTTGATTGTTGCTACCTTGGGCTTGGCGCATAATAAAATACAAAAAGCCTACAATAAGCACCACTGGCAATATTGAGAGAATAAGATCTAGCCATCTATTGATGCCTCCGTCTGGGTTTTTGACTTCAACTTTTACTTTGTTGTAGTCTAGGCCATAGTCTTTTAGATTAGCTGACTTTTCTTTGTAGCTGAGTTCTTTGGTGCCGTCTTTTAGTGTTACATTGAGCTGATCACCATCAACTTCTATTTTTTCAACCTTGTCTTGACTGGTCTGTTCTATAACTTGGCTGAGAGAAACTTGGGTAGGTTTTTTTTCACTGTAGCTTGCTGCAGCCAAAAGACCACCTAGAACCACAATAGATACTACTAAATAAATAAGTTGTTTTGGAATTTTTTTGATCATTATAGGTCTTTTACCTCACATGTTAGGTTGATAGTTCGGTGATTTTTGGGGTCTACTATGGCTCTTCTGTCTACCGCCACTCCGGCCAGCCAAACAACTTCATTTTTGCCATTTACTACCACTGGCCAAGTGGCTCTTTTGCCTCTGGGAATCTTCTTGTCTACAAAAACGTCTTGAAGCTTCTTACTGCCCTTCATGCCAGATGGGTAAAGCTTATCACCTGGCTGACGATATCGAACATATAGTTTTTGGTCTAGAAGCTCAACGCTATTGTCTGCTTTTTTATTTGCTGCAATTATTTTAACTAAAAAGTTGTCATTTTCGAAGGGTTTTCTTACTGTCAAAACATGCGTCATTAGATCTACTTGCGCGGGGGGATTATCTGATTGGCACGTGACCTTTAAGGTATCATAGTCAACTGCTAGATGCAAGCCAGATTTAAGGTGTTGGGTGCTGCCGCTTTTTGCTGTAAGCAAAAACTTTTCAGCCTTAGCAATGTTTTGCTTACTAAGACCAATGCCCGGCATTATCTGGCGAGCGATATATACAAGCAGACTAGCCGCCAGCTCTGGGCTGAGCCCGCGATACATTACTCTATCTAGCTCAACAGTGGTAGGGGTTCTTTTTGTACTTATTTCTGAGACCAAATCTTCTAGCTGGGAATCTATTCTTTGATTAAGACTGGCTAGTTCATTGAGCTTCTTGGTAAAAGAGTGATTAAAATTGCGATACACCATGCTTCCCTGCGGTACTAGGCCGTGGCGTACAAAATTACGACTAAAGCCAACATCTACATTGCTGCTGTCTTCTCTGTACGGTAGCTTCTGAAGCTCGGCATAAGTAATTATTTCAGCCTTAGTAGTAGATAGTAGCGGGCGTACAATATTGCCTCGCCTAGGCCTTAAAGCTGTCATTCCGTCTCTGTCTGCCCCCCTAATAGTGTTAAAGATGGCCGTCTCAATTCTGTCATTGTTATGGTGGGCCGTCAGCAGATAGTCATAGTTGAGCTCTACCAAAAGATTTTCTAAGAAATCGTATCTGGCCTTACGTAGGCTAGCCTCAGAGCTTGAGCTACCTGAATATTTTTGCAGGTAGTATGGGTAGCCATAGGCCTCTGCCAAGCTTGCTACCAGCTCGGCATCTTTGTAGCTGTCGGCCCGAGTCTTATGGTCAAAATGAGCTACTACAAGCTGCCAGTTATAAAAATCTTTTAACTGGCTGAGTAAGTGCAATAGACTCACAGAGTCTACCCCGCCAGAAACTGCCACTACCAGCTTAGATCTAGGCGGCAGAAGATTGGTGTCATTTAGATGAGTTTGAAATTTTGTAAGCATTAGAGTCTATTATACGAGAAAATAGGTTTTTATATAAGCATGCTGGTGTTTTAAAATTATCTAAACAAAAAGACTGGTTTCTCTTATAGAATTACCAGTCTTTTATATGGTGGCTGAGGAGGGAATTGAACCTTCGACCTCAGGCTTATGAGTCCTGCGCTCTAACCAACTGAGCTACTCAGCCCCAAATTACCTACAAAGAAAACGTCTAAAAAGACTGTTTTCAAGCTGTTATTATTGCATAATGAGGTAATATTTTCAAGTCACTTGCTAGACACGCCAAAACAAGTTACTATAGTACTATATTTAAAGAGGTTATGTTATGGCAGTCAAAAAATCAAGCAAATCAAAAACACCGCTCGCAAAGGGCAAGAAACAGTTTATCGACCCAACAATTATCATCACAGTGGCTTGTATCGCCATTGGAGGTCTAATTTTTGTTCTCTATGCCAGTGCCGCCACTGTCGACTCTTTGATGAAATAGGTCTAGCTTATTGCCATGAAAAAACCCAACCTTTGTTGGGTGCTTTTCATTATAGCGGGGGTAGGATAGCGGGCTAAAACCCTTCTCCACTCATTCGTGCGCGAACTTGCACGTCGAAGTTGCCTAATGACCAAGAAAAAAACCCAACGTTAGTTGGGTGCTTTTCTTGGTAGCGGGGGCAGGATTCGAACCTGCGACCTCCAGGTTATGAGCCTGACGAGCTGCCACTGCTCTACCCCGCG
>JBAXNA010000011.1:0-13645 GCA_037133995.1 Candidatus Saccharimonadota bacterium | reverse complement strand
TATTCTCAGACAAAGATAATAAGCTATTAAGTAGCACCTGTTAGTCATTAAAAAAGCTCAAAAAAGCTCGACTATTTGGTGCAGACATATTATTAAATAAAATAATTACTTAATCAGGAGGTGTGCGATGAAGAAAAGAGTGTTGCGTCAAATAAGAAAAATGCCCCAGAATTTGTTAAGAGATAGACAAACAATGGAAGACATTTTAGATGAAATGGCCATTAAGTGGGCTGTTAAAACTGAAAAATTACAAAACCAAGCATTGGGCCAAATGCAAACTAGTCCAAAGTAGAGCTTAAAGCAAGAACACAAAAAGAAGGTTCAAGAAAGGAAAATCATTTTGATTACCGTAGATATCTGACATACGGGCGTATGAAGTACTCATTCGTCCGTATGTGCTATTTACACCATGAATAGATTTATGATTAGTTTGCTATAATAGTATTTATGAAGACAACAATATTTTCCTGGAATGTAAACGGCATTAGGGCCGTTATTAAAAAAGGTGACTTTGAGGCATTTATATCACAATATCATCCTGATATCTTATGCCTTCAAGAAACAAAGGCCAATAAAGATCAAGTAGAGATCGACTTAGAAGGGTATTATGAGTTTTGGAATTCGGCAGAAAAAAAGGGCTACAGCGGAACAGCAATTTTTTCTAAAACCAAGCCACTAACTGAAAGCTATGGTTTGCCTCAAGAAATTGTAGATAAATATGACATGGAAGACGAATATGGCCACCCTAACAAAGAAGGCCGTGTTTTAGCGCTTGAATTTGATAAATTTTACATTGTAACTGTCTACACCCCCAACACAAAAGGAGACCTAAGTAGGGTGCCGCTCAGGCACAAACATTGGGACCCAGCTTTTTTGGAATACTGCCAGGCACTAGACGCCAAAAAACCGGTAGTATTTTGCGGTGATCTAAATGTTGCCCACACTGAAGACGACTTGGCTAGGCCCAAGCAAAACATCGGCAAAAATGGCTTTACGGCCGAAGAGCGCGAAGGCTTTGATAATTTTATAAAGGCTGGTTTTGTGGATGCTTTTAGAATATTTACCAAAGGAAACGGACACTACAGCTGGTGGACACACTGGGCAAACTCTAGAGCGAATAATGTTGGCTGGCGGATAGACTATTTCTTGGTTAGCCCCAAAATCAAAAAAAATATAATTTCTTCTGAGATATATCAGTCTCAGATGGGGTCAGATCACTGTCCAGTCTCAGTAACCCTTGATTTGTAGTCAAGATTTTGCTATACTACTCAACATTATGTCAAAGAAAACCCAAGAACAAATCGTAATACTTAAAAACAAGGCCACTGGGTCTAGGTATTACACTAGAAAAAATCCAAAAAACACAGTCGACAAGATTGAGTTAAGAAAGTTCGACCCCGCAACCCGAAAGGTTGAGACTTTTACAGAAGTCAAAGCCAAACTAAAATAATCACCCAGCAAGGGTGATTTTTTATGCAGAGTAGTTTAGAGTGGACTAGATTAGAGATTCAATTACTGCTACAATTTATTTATGAAAAAAATTGATTTCAAAAAATATCTACCAACCGTTCTAATAGTATTGGGCATACTTATTATATCTGGCTTTATTGTAAGGGCTCTACTGACCCCAGATTCCCAAAATGAAACCAAGTCAAAACAGCCAGTCACCCAGGCCGACACAGATGCCCTAAGGCAGGGAGCCAGTCTTGGCAACCCTCAGGCCAAGGTGGTAGTGACTGAGTTTGGTGACTACCAGTGCCCATCTTGTGCCACCTGGAGCCCCTATGTCAAAGATAATGTTATCGCAAAATACGGTGACAAAATTCTGTTTGTTTTTAAGAATTTTCCATTACCAATTCACAAAAATGCCCCAGCCGCAGCCCAGGCTGTCGAGGCCGCTGGCCTGCAAGGTAAATTCTGGGAAATGCATGATATTGTATACGAAAAACAACAAGACTGGGAAAATGAAAAAGACCCCAATATAAAATTTGAGAGCTACGCTAGCCAACTTGGCTTAAGTATAAATCAGTGGAAAAAAGACCGCGACTCAGACAAGGTAAAAGACTTAATATCTGCTGATAAGGCACTTGCTGACAAGCTAGAACTACCTGGTACTCCAGCATTCTTAGTCAATGGGGTTTTGCTGCAGCCCAAATCATTTACAGATCTAAATAAGGCAATTGATGAAGCACTCGCAAAAACTCAATAGATCACTTTTATTGGTTGTAAGTCTGCTTTCTGTAGTGGGCCTTATAGATGCGCTATATCTTACAATAACTCACTACACCAACGCCTCAGTGCCCTGCAACTTCACTCAAGGCTGCGAGACTGTTTTGAGGTCAAGCTACTCAGAGATTTTTGGAATTCCACTAGCTGCACTAGGCATAGTTTTTTATATTGTTACCTTAGGCTCTAGTATATTTTTTATTCAGCACAATAAATTTTACAGCTGGCTGAGTATCTGGGGAGTAGTTGGCTTTTTGTCTACCCTATACTTGCTTTTTGTGCAGGCCTTTGTGATTAAAGCTTTTTGTCAGTACTGTCTGCTTTCGGCCTTCACATCAAGTCTTATATTCACAATTACTACCGTGCTATACTTTAAAAATAGACACACTAAGGGTGATCTTAATAAATCTACTTAAAAATTTATAAACTAGGAGTAAACATATGCCAAGCAAAGATAGCCACGTGATAGAGTTCTATGGAGAAACCTGCCCGCACTGTATTAGTATGAAGCCAGTTATTGCAAAAATTGAAGCCAGCCACAATATAACGGTAAAAAAATTAGAGGTTTGGAATCACCCGGCAAACCAAAAAATAATGGAAAAATACACTGATATTATTAGTGAGGCCTGCGGTGGTTTTGCGGCTGTGCCAGCTTTTGTAAATACCAAGACCGGCCAAGCTCTTTGTGGTGCTCACGACGAAGCAGACATCATCAAGCTAATAGAAGGTGGCGACTGCAAAGACAACGTCTGTATGCCCCACACTAAAGTCAAAAAATAAAATACCATATTATTCTTCACCTAAGCTTGAAGGCTCAGCTCATATCAGATACAATACAAAGCATAAGCTTTACTAAGGAGAAAAACACATGAGCAGTATTAGAGTCGCCATAAACGGCTTTGGCCGAATCGGTAGAAATGCTTTCAAGATTGCCTTTGCTAAAAATGGTATTGAAATAGTCGCTATAAATGACCTCACAGACAACGCTACTCTAGCTCACTTACTGCGTCACGACAGCAACTACGGGCATTATCACAAAAAAGTCAGCAGTGATGATAAGAACTTAATTGTTGATGGTAAAAAAATCAAAGTCTTGGCCGAAAAAGACCCTAGTTTGTTGCCCTGGAAAGAAATGGATATTGACGTAGTAATAGAGTCAACTGGGTTTTTCACCACCAGAGAAGGTTTGGAAATGCATATAAAAGCCGGCGCTAAAAAGGTTGTATTGTCTGCACCTGAAAAGAAAGATGAAGCTGGCCATGAAAAACAAGATACATTTGTTTTTGGTGCTAATCATCAAAAAATTCCAGCTGATCACAAGATTATTTCTAATGCTTCTTGCACCACCAACTGTATCGCACCAATCATGGCCGTGCTCTCAAAAGAAATAGGTATAGAAAAATCAATGATGACTACAATTCACAGCTACACCGCCAGCCAGGTTTTGCAAGATGGTCCAAATAAAGATCTACGTGAAGCTCGTAGTGGCGCCGAAAACAGTGTACCTACCACCACTGGTGCGGCTATTGCAGCTGCCCTTACGGTACCAGAACTAGAAGGTAATTTTGATGGTTTAAGTATTCGCGTGCCTACTCCGGTGGTATCACTTAGTGATATTACCTTTTTGGCAAAGCGAGATATTAGCGCCGAAGAAATCAACAAAATTATCATTAAAGCCTGCAAGTCTACTCACAAGGGAATCATAGACTACACCGAAGAAGAGCTAGTAAGTAGAGACTTCATTGGTGATCCACACAGCTGTATCGTAGATACCAAACTTACCAAAGTAGTGGCTGGCAATCTCTGCAAGGTCGTAGCCTGGTACGATAACGAATGGGGCTATAGCAATCGCTTGGTTGAGATGGTAGAGCACGTAGGAAAGCTTGTAAAATAGCATGAAAGTTTTTATCGCTGCCGACCATGCTGGTTTTATCAAAAAACAAGGCTTAGCTAAAAAATTGAGCAAAAACTATCAGGTAGTAGATCTTGGCCCAGAAGAACTAAATCCAGGCGATGATTTTCCAATCTTTGCCGAGAGAGTGGCTAATTCTGTAGTGGAGAATCAGGGCAGTATTGGTATCTTGGTCTGCAAAAGCGGTCAGGGCATGGAAATAGCTGCCAATAAGATTGACGGCGTGCGGGCTGCCCTTGCCTGGAACAAGCACTTAGCTATGGAAACAAGAACTGACAACGATAGCAATGTGTTGAGTCTGCCAAGCGGCGAACTTAGCCTAGATGAGATGCTAGAAATAGCCGAAACATTTATAGATACACCTTTTTCTGGAGCCGAGCGTCATATTCGTAGAATTGATGAAATTAAAAAGATTGAAGAGGAACAGGCATGACAAAAATTGTACCAGCCTTACTTGTCAGTACTGTAGACCAGTATAACTCAACACTTAGAAAGGCTCGCCAGCTAACTAACAGGTTCCACATTGATATTATTGATGGTAATTTTGTAGACAACAAAACTATTATGCCTAAAGATATTGTGAAGCAAGTTGATAACAAGATGGATATGCACCTCATGGTGTCAGACCCTCTATGGTACGCCAGAGAGTGCATTAGTCTTAACCCTCACATTGTTATTGTTCAGTATGAGAGCGAAGGTGATGTTGTTGGCGCTCTAGAACTTATTTCAAAAAATGGCTTTAGGGCTGGCCTGTCTATTAATCCTACCACTACCGTAGAATCAATTAAAAAACTCTTGCCAATAGTTAGCTATGTTCAGATAATGGGCTATTCGGCAGGCTTTGCGGGCTCAAAGTTTGAACGCTCAGTACTTGAAAAGCCAGCTCAAGTAAGAGCGATTGTTCCAGGCATGGAAATAGGTCTTGATGGTGGGGTCAACGACAAAACCATTTCTGCTATCGCCAAGGCTGAGTTTGATGTCATAAACGTCAATAGCTTTTTGTTCGACAATCCAAATATGGACACCCTAAGTGCCTACTCAGTACTAATGGAAAAAACCCTATGATAACTTTAGACAATAAAGACCTTGAGCTCAAAGCCGACAATATTCGCCAAGATATTTTGCGAATGCTTGAGCACGCTGGTAGCGGGCATAGCGCCGGGCCCCTTGGCATGGCAGACGTATTTACGAGCTTGTTTTTTGGTGGAATAATGAACTACAACCCCAAAAACCCAGACTGGCCTGGGCGCGATAGACTGGTCTTGAGTAACGGCCATATAAACCCTGTTTTATATGTAGCTATGGCCCATGCTGGCTATTTTGAACGTAGTGAGCTAAAGACTCTTAGGCAGTTTGGTACTCGTCTTCAGGGTCACCCGGAAAGAGTTAGATTGCCTGGCTTAGAGACCACTAGCGGGCCATTGGGTAGCGGTATAAGTCAGGCCGCCGGTATGGCCTACGGTCTAAAAATTGACGGAAACAAGCAGCAACATGTTTTTTGTCTAACCAGTGATGGTGAGCATGACGAGGGTAATACCTGGGAAGCTATATTGTTTGCTGGTAAGAACAAGCTTCGCAATCTAACTGTGATTGTCGACAGAAATAATATTCAAATAGATGGTCTCACTGAAGACATTATGCCGCTCGAGCCCTTTGGCATGAAGTATCAGGCCTTTAATTGGCATGTGATTGAGATAGACGGCCATAACCATGAGGAAATAGCTAATGCCGTCAATCAAGCCAAGGCGATATTTGAGAAGCCAACCTGTATAATCGCCCATACTATACCTGGCAAAGGAGTAGATTTTATGGAGTTCGACTATAGATGGCATGGCATACCGCCCGGTAAGCAAGCAGTGCCCGGTAGCCCTGAGCCCCAAGATCAGCTTAAGGTAGCACTCGACGAGCTAAGAACACTTAAAGATAAAATAAAAAGTGAGCACCAATAATGAAGACTGCCAAAAATCAATATTTAGACCCAAAAATTTTTACAGACAAGGTTGATATGGTTCCAATACGAAAAGGCTTTGGTGAAGGCCTCGTAACGTCTGGTAGGGCCGACAAAAATATAGTGGCACTCTGTGCAGATCTCACAGAGTCAACACAAATGGAAGCCTTCAAGCAAGAATTTCCAGAAAGATTTGTAGAGATTGGAGTGGCTGAACAAAACTTAGTTACAGTTGGCTCTGGCTTAGCCTCTGTAGGTAAAAAACCTTTCGTTACTAGCTATGCAGGCTTTTCGCCTGGTAGAAACTGGGAACAAATTCGCACTACTATATGTCTTAATGATCAAAATGTTAAAATTGTTGGCTCTCACGCCGGTGTTTCTGTTGGTCCAGACGGAGCCACGCATCAAATGCTAGAAGACATAGCTCTAATGAGAATTTTGCCGAATATGACCGTTATCGTACCGGCAGATAGTATTGAAGCCCAGAAAGCCACAGAAGCATTAGCCAAAACTGATAGCCCAGCATACTTGCGTCTAGCTAGAGAAAAAACTGCCGTATTTTCTACAAAAGAGACGCCTTTTGAGATTGGCAAAGCGCAGGTTTTGGTAGAGGGCAGTGATGTAACAATTGTTGCTTGCGGACCTCTTGTTTATGAAGCGCTTAAGGCCAGCAAGGTACTTATGGAAAAAAATATATCAGCTGAGGTGATCAACTGCTCAACTATCAAGCCGTATGACCACTCGACAATTGCCGCAAGTGCTAAAAAAACTGGCCTGGTCGTAACAATAGAAGAGGCTCAGTCGGCCGGCGGCCTTGGCGGAGTGGTGGCCGAAAGCCTAGCTACAGAGCAGACTGCTCCAGTTTATAGAATGGGAGTACAAGATCGATTTGGTCAGTCTGGTACGGTAGAAGAATTGTGGGAAGAATATGATCTAGACTGCGCCTCAATAGTTGAAAAAGTTATTGAGATATCTACAAAGGAAAGCAAAAAATGAGTCAGGTTTTTGGTGTTGTGGGCTCAGCTAGTGTAGATATTTACGCTATATCTAGATTTTTTAGTCCTCAAAAAAACCAAAATCAAATAGTCTTAGACCATGGAAGTCAGCTATGGCTAGATGATTCTGTGCAAGAGCCTAGTGGCGCAGGGCTTTTATCAGCCATGGTTTTCGCCAGACAAGGCTTAGAGACTCACCTTGTTACAAAAACTGGCGTCGATGTTTTCTCTGAGATAATAGATCATGTAGCTCAAAAAGAATCAATATCGATTAATTCAAGCCACCAGAGCAACAAGCATCATACCGATACTACTATTCATCTGGCAAGCGATGGCCAAGATCAAACCAATCTGCATTTTACCGGTAGCTTCTCTAGTCTTTCTAAGGGAGACTGCAGAGAGCTACCAGCTGTTTTAGAGTGGCTACACATCGCGACTTTACCTGCAGATAAGTCTGTTTTACTAGATCTTTTAAAAATTGCTAAAGCTAGCCATGCCAAGGTTTCAATTAATCCGCGTTTCGTGGATAGTATTTCAGCAAAACTGCTTATGAAAACACTAAAACAATGTAGCCTAGTTGTTATTAGCATTGATGAGGCCCGCATATTGACCGGTGAGCATCTTGAGATTGAAGAACTAGCGCAGAGTCTTAATTTAGCCGGTATTGACCACATAGCTGTATATGACCCCAACGCAGGCGCAGTAGCCATAGAAAATGGCAAAATATATACTACAGACCAAACCAAACAAAGCCACCAGCATGACAATACTGGTGCAGAGGTGGTCTTTGCCGCAGGCTACTCATGCGAATATGCTAAGAACTCTGATGTCACTCTGGCATTAACTTTTGGCATAGCTCAAGCTCAGTCGGTGCAAATGGTGGCCGGCGCAAGATCAGCAATTTTGCAAAAGCCAGCTTTAGAACCTATAAGTGTAGATGAAGATTTTTTAACGGAGGATATAGCATGAAAGACAGAATAGATATTTTAGCAATTGGCGATGTAGTAACAGACGCATTTATAGAGCTTTTGCCAGCAGAGGCAGAAATTAACGAAGACAAAGCCAGGCACCCGTTGCTATGCATGACTTACGGTTCAAAAATACCTTTTAAGGATGCAATAATAATAAATGGCGTGGGAAATGCCGCAAACGCTGCAGTGGCTACAGCAGCTCTGGGTCTAAATACGGCCTATATGGCCGATATAGGCGATGATAGAGTGGGTGAAGATATATTGCAAGCACTTCACAAGCATGGTGTTTCTACCGAGTTTATCAACTCTCACGCTGGCTATAAAAGCAATTACCATTACGTTTTATGGTACGGAGCCGACAGAACAATACTTATTAAGCACGAAAACTACCCCTATAAGTGGCCAGAAATACGCGACTATCAAAAACCTAGCTGGATTTACCTAAGCTCAATCGGTGAATCGGGTGGCATTATTCACACTCAACTAGTTAAGTATTTAGAAGACAACCCAGACACTAAGCTGTCTTTTCAGCCTGGCACTTTTCAAATAAGAGAAGGCACTAAAAAACTACAAGAGCTTTATTCGAAAACTACTATTTTTACTGCCAACAAAGAAGAGTTTCAGCAAATACTAGAATCTGAGTCAACAGATGAAAAAACCTTAATAACTAAGATGCATCAGCTTGGCCCAAAAACAGTTTTACTCACCGACGGGCCAAAAGGTGCCTATGCTTCAGACGGTAATCAGGTTGTTTTTATGCCGCCATACCCAGACCCTAAGCCACCACTAGACCGTACCGGCGCTGGAGATTCTTACGCTAGCACTTTTACTGCCGCTATTGCAGACGGCTTGAGCCTGGCTGAGGCACTTTCATGGGCAGGAATAAACTCTATGAGTGTTGTTCAGAAGATTGGTGCTCAGGCAGGCTTACTTAGTAAAAAAGAAATTACTGATTGGCTCAAAAAAGCTCCCAGTAGTTATGTAGCAAAAGTCATCTAGGCTGTTATAATAGTTCTTATGGTATATGACTTAATAATTATCGGCGCTGGCCCGGCCGGAATGACAGCTGGAGTGTATGCGGCCCGAAAAAAGCTAAAAACTCTAATTCTCTCTCAAGATATTGGCGGCCAAGCTGCCTGGAGTAGTGATGTAGAGAACTATCTTGGCTTTACTATGATTACTGGTGCAGATTTGGTTGAGAAATTCGAACACCATGTTGAACAGTTCAAAGACGTACTAGAGCTAAGACTAGTAACTAAGGGCGTGTCTGAAATAAAAAAAGAAAAAACATATTTTTCTGTGCAAATCAAAGATGGAAATATCGAACATGCTAGAGCTGTAATTATTGCTGGCGGAAAGATTCCCCGACCACTTGGGGTGGCTGGAGAGAAAGAGTTTTTGAATCGCGGTGTAACATATTGCGCTTGGTGCGATGGACCACTTTTTGCCGGCAAAGACGTGGCTATTGTGGGGGGCGGTAATTCGGCGCTCGACGCTGCATTAAATATTGAGCGGACTGTAAAATCTATTGTGATTATAAATGTTACACCCGAGCTTACTGGCGACCCAGTGATGATTGATAAGATTACCGCAAGCCCGCATGTTAGAGTTATCAACGACAGTGAAGTAGTGAGTGTTAATGGCGAAAAATTTGTTAACTCAATAACCATACAGAATCATAAAATAAAAAAACCCAGCACTATTGACGTGGCGGGTGTTTTTATTGAGGTAGGCTCACTGCCTGCTACAGATTATTTAAAGAGCCTAATTAAGCTCAATAAAGCATCAGAGATTATCATAGACAAGTATAATATGACATCGAGAGAAGGTATTTTTGCCGCAGGAGATATTACAGACATCCCAGAAAAGCAAATTATTACGGCGGCTGGCGAAGGAGCTAAAGCAGCAATATGCGCAGCACAGTATATTGCTCGCAGTGCCAAATAGCGATAATTGACCAAAGGCCCAAGATGCACTAGAATAGAAAACTAAAGCATTACAACTATAAAGTATTCTAAACAACCAAGGAGACTAAAATTGGAAGATAGTAACCAGACTAAAAGCAGCGATTTTTTACCAGGCAAGCCGAGTATTGATGGAATGATGAGAGGCAACTCTTCAGCGCCAGCCAACGCCAGCTCTACAAGTGATGCATCAACTCTAGCCAAAATGCCAGATACTGCCAGTGCCCACGTTATTGATTTAAAAAATAGCAATAGTACTATAGCAGACTCGCCACTTTTTGAAGAAGAACCAGTCAAAGAAAGTGCTCCAGCTAAACCAGCCGATACAATTGTAAAAGTCGATGCAAAGCCTAAAGAAGTTGAAAGTAAGGAAGACAAGAAAGTAGATTCAAAAACCGACCAAAAGCAGAGCATTGACTCTGAACTATTCAATGAAGAATCAGCTGCAGAAGATAAGAAAGACAAAACTGAAAAAGACCCAGATAACACAGAGATGAGTGATTCTAAAAAAGACGATAGTGAGCCAAAGCCAGCTGCAGAAAATGGTACTCCAAAGAAAGAAGATAGTGAGCCAGAGAAGGATCTTAATGAGCTCAGCTTAGCGTCGTCTATAGAGCAAGCAAAATCTGAGCCTAGTTCTGGGCCAACGGCTAAAAAATCTAGTATACTCAAAATTGTTCTTATAGTATTTGTGGCAATTCTAGCGGTGGCAATTATTGCGACAGGTGCTATAATGCTACTAAACAACGCTGCAAAATAATTAGAAAGAGGAAATTTATGAGTGAAGAAAAAACAGTTCAAGACAAAGCAATAATATACAGCACCCCTACTTGCCAGTTCTGTAAAAATGTAGAGGCTTACCTAGATGAAAAAGGCTACAAATTTGAAAAAATAGATGTGTCTGCAGACCCTGCTAAGGCTCAAGAGATGATAGATAAGTCAGGTCAAATGGGCGTGCCTGTTACTGAAATAAAAGGGGCAGTCATAGTCGGCTGGGACAAGCCTAAATTCGAAGCTCTATTTGCGTAGATAACTATAGTTCATTATTTGGCTCAAAATAAGATATAATGTCACTATGAGCTTATTTAAACTATCATCGAAATACTCACCTGCGGGTGACCAGCCTAGTGCTATTGAGACTCTTACAACTGGCCTTAAAAATAACCAAAAAGAGCAAACCCTACTGGGTATCACAGGTAGCGGTAAGACTTTTACTATGGCCAACGTGATCGCTGACTACAATAAGCCAACTCTAATACTAAGCCACAACAAAACTTTAGCTGCTCAGCTATATGGCGAGTTTAAAGAATTTTTTCCTGATAACGCGGTACACTATTTTGTTAGCTACTTTGATTACTATCAGCCAGAAGCCTATATTGCCCGAAGCGATACCTATATTGAAAAAGATAGTGCTATAAATGAAGAGATTGATAGACTACGCCACGCGGCCACCGCAGCACTACTAAGTCGAAAAGATGTAATTATTATTGCCTCTGTAAGCTGTATATATGGCATTGGTAATATTGCTGATTACACCAGTATGACTCTACATCTCAAACTAGGTGAGCGACGCGTGAGAGATAAGTTACTTAGACAGCTCAACGATATTCAGTATCAACGCAATGATACAGCATTTGAGCGAGGGAGCTTTAGAATAAGAGGTGAGAACCTAGATATATTTCCAGTAGGTGAGGAGTGTGCATACAGAATTGAATTTTTTGGAGATGAAATAGAGGCGATCAAGCGAATCAACTACTTGACTGGTGAAGTTATGGACAGCTTAGAAACTCTAGCTATTTTTCCGGCCAAACACTATGTCACACCGCGCGAGCACCTGGCCCACGCGATGGTGCAGATTCAAGAAGAGGCAGACGCAAGAGTTGCCTGGTATAAAAGCCGAGACATGGCAATAGAAGCTCAGAGAATTGAAGCTCGAGTTAAATATGATCTAGAAATACTTGAGCAAACTGGCTACGTGAAGGGAATTGAAAATTACGCCCGCTATCTTACCAATCGTGAGCCTGGCTCTCAGCCTGCCACATTGATGGATTATTTTGCAGATGATTTTCTGATGTTTGTCGATGAAAGCCATATTAGTATTCCTCAGGTCGGCGGAATGTATAACGGCGATAAAGCTCGCAAACAAACTCTTATTGAGCACGGCTTTAGATTACCATCTGCGCTAGATAACCGCCCACTTAACTTTACTGAGTTTGAGCGACACATCAACAAAGTTATTTATGTCTCTGCAACACCAAGTGAGTACGAGCTAAGTAGAAGCACTCAAGTAGCCGAGCAAGTGATTCGACCAACAGGCTTACTAGACCCAGTTGTGGAAGTGCGCCCAAGCGATAACCAAGTAGATGATTTATTAGCTGAAATTCGTGAACGCACCAGCAATGGTCAGCGTACACTAGTCACAACTCTTACCAAGCGAATCGCCGAAGATCTTAGTGAGTATTTGCAGGAGCTAGGCATTAAAGTTCAATATTTGCATAGTGATGTCGACACACTAGACAGAATAGATATTCTGCGCGACCTAAGGCTTGGAGTATATGACGTATTAATTGGTATCAATTTGTTACGTGAAGGGCTAGATTTGCCAGAGGTTAGCCTCGTTGCTATTATCGATGCTGACAAAGAAGGTTTTTTACGCTCTGAAACATCGCTAATTCAGACAATGGGGCGAGCTGCTAGGCATCAAGACGGCAAGGTTATTATGTATGCAGATAAAATGACTGGCTCAATGGAGCGAGCAATAAAAATTACCGTTGATCGCCGCAAAATTCAAGAAGCCTACAATATTGAGCATGGCATCACCCCCACTACTGTGCAAAAAGCCCTAGCTGACAGTATGCAGGCCGAAAAAGATGCCGAGACCGTAGATGTAGAAAATATAGATTTCAAAAAAATACCAAAAGATGAACTTTTATTTATCACCAAACAGTTGAGTGAGCAAATGGAGCTAGCAGCCGCCAATCTTCAGTTCGAAAAAGCTGCCGAGATTCGTGACCAAATAGAAGAAGTTAAAGACGTCATTTCGTCTAAAAGGATGAGCAAATGAGTAAGCAAACAAACCCTCTTGATTCAAGGCTGTCTAAAATGAACAATTGTTTGTATAGGGTATCTACAAAAGCCCTTATTTTTGATGGTCAAAAGATATTTCTTATCAAAGAATGGGATGACGAGTGGTGGAGTTTTCCGGGTGGAGGCGTAGAGTATAACGAAACTTTACCAGAGGCTCTGCACCGCGAGCTGCACGAAGAGCTTTCCTTGGCAAAAGAAGATATCATATTGTACCCAGAGATACTGCATTTTGGCATAGGGGCAGTGGTAGAAAAGCTGCCAATGGCCAATATATTTTACAGAGTAGATGTTCGCAAGGATAAAATACAACCAACCAAAGAGGTGGTGAGTTCGCAGTGGTTTAGTCTAGATGAAATTAAGCAGCTCAAATTAGTACCAACTACCAGCGACACAGACAAGTTGTTTGAAATTATTAAAAAAGAATTGAATAGGAGCAAATAAGTTATGGGTGAGCCAATTCCAGGCAGTGAGCTGACTGAACCAACAGCTCAAGGTGGCACTGAAACAAAATTAACCCAAGAACTGAAGGCAATTGCCGAAGC
>JBAXNA010000010.1:0-14961 GCA_037133995.1 Candidatus Saccharimonadota bacterium | reverse complement strand
ATGAAGCTTAAATATTGTGCTGGTGGAGAGTATAGCGGGCTGAGTACCCTAGAGATGCTCAAGACTTTTGATAATCCAGCCCTGGTAGAAGAATTCAAGCGTGATCAAAAGGTCAAAAATGACCCTAGGCTTAATAAAATGGGCAAGTTTTTACGAAGTACCAGTATAGATGAGCTACCTCAGCTGATAAACGTCTTAAAAAATGACCTTAGTTTTGTGGGCCCAAGACCAATTGTCCAAGAAGAGCTAGAGCGCTACGGTGACGAGTCAGGCTTATTTCTGCATATTAAGCCTGGCCTAACAGGTCTCTGGCAGGTTTCGGGTCGTAACGACATTGATTATGATTCAAGAGTAAAACTTGATATCTACTATATTGAGAATTGGAGTATTGGCATGGATATAGCAATAATTTTGCGAACTATTCCGGCGCTGCTGTTTCGCAAAAATGGATACTAGTAAGATATGAAAGTAGCAATTGTACATGATTGGCTAACTAATCTCGGTGGGGCAGAGCGAGTGGTAGAGTCGCTACACGAGATGTTTCCAGATGCTCCAATCTACACCAGTGTCTATCTGCCAGAAAAGCTGCCGCTAATTAAAGACGCCAAGATAGTGACTTCTTTCTTGCAACACTGGCCTTCGGCGAGAAAAAAACATCAGTTGTACCCAATGCTAAGAACTTTAGCCTTTGAAAGCTTTGATTTTAGCGGCTATGATTTAGTAATCTCATCGAGTAGTGCAGAAGCTAAAGGCATAATAACCAGCACCGAAACCCTACACCTTAGCTATATTCATACTCCCACCCGCTATTATTGGAGCGGCTACGAAGACTACTTAAGCTCACCTGGGCTAGGTATTTTTAATCCTTTGGCCAAAATGATATTGCCAAGAGTAGTAAAAAAAATGCGCCACTGGGACTATGCGGCGGCTCAGAGACCAGACTTACTAATTGCTAACTCTATGACTGTGCAAGCAAGGATCAAGAAATATTATAATAGAGAGTCGGTAGTGATAAACCCGCCTGTTGATACAGCCAGATTTAAGAACTCCAGCAGGACTGAAAAAGAAGGCTATTATTTGGTTGTTAGTAGACTAATTCCTTACAAGAGAGTAGATTTGGCAGTGCGAGCTTGTACTAGACTGGGCAAAAAGCTCTTGGTGGTTGGTTCTGGCTCTGAGCTGGCCAATCTTAAATCTATCGCTGGCCCGAGTGTAAGCTTCACGGGCTCACTGTCAGACGCAGAAACAACCACTCACTTCAAAAACTGCAAAGCATTTATTTTTACTGCCAATGAAGATTTTGGCATTACACCGGTTGAGGCAATGTCTGCCGGTAGGCCAGTAGTAGCATTTGGCAAAGGCGGGTCTAGTGAAACAGTTGTAGACGGCGTCACCGGCGTATTTTTTGACAAGCAGACGGTAGATAGTCTAGAAAAAGCAATTATAAAGCTCGAGAAAGCTAGCTTTGATACCGCTAAAATAGTAGCTCGAGCCGCAGATTTCTCGAAAGAAAACTTCAAGAGTAGTATTAATAAACAAATAAAACAAATCATCAATGACTAAGCCAGCATCAAGAGCAAAAAAGCCCCGTCACATAGCTCTGGCCTTGGCCCTAGCGGTGGTATTGTTTGCTGTCTATATACTCTCGCTGAGTATTGGTGACTACCTAAAGTCTCTTGAAGCAAAAACCGGCCAGATTCAGCCCTACAAGAATCTTCTAGAAGCGCTAGGTGGCTTCAAAGGGCCTCAAAAAAATCTCTTACTTCTTGCTAACAACGCAGAATTGAGAATGGGCGGAGGCTTTGTAGGTACTGTTGGCATGGTTGGGTCTGACAAGGGTAAAGTTACAAGTGAACAGCTGGTAGGCGTCTACGCCATAGACGTATACAACGATTGTTCAAACAAGCCCTACTCGCCACCAGACTATCTTAAGGGAATTGGCCCATGTGCGTCATTACGAGATAGTAGCAACCAGCTAGACTTCCCACAGAATGCCAAACAAGCGTTGTATTATTATCAACAAACTGTAAAACGACCTGTTGATAATGTTGTTCAGTTTACACCTAGCGTACTAGAGATACTGCTAGAAAAGCTCGGCCCAGTTTATTTGAAAGACTATGACCTTACAGTTTCTAAAGAAAATTTTCGAGATACTGTTCAGCTTGAAGTAGAAGCCGGTAAAGATAAGGTCGAACTCAAAGATCCTAAGTCTGGTATTTTGGGTAGCCTGGCAAACCAGCTTATCACTAAGCTAATCAGTAAAGACGTTGGCAATCTGGCTAGCTTACTACCACTTCTTAAACAGATGGTAGAAGAGAAGCAGATTGTTCTATATAGCACCAATCAAGACACTCAGAAGCTGATTGAGCAGATTGGGGCATCAGGTGAGGTTAAAAAATCAGATGAAAATTATTTTATGTTGGCCGAAGCAAATATTGGCGCCAACAAGAGCTCGCCCTATCTGAAAAATAGGGTAGATATGCACCAGACAGTAAATCAGGATGGTAGTAGTACGATTGAGCTTAGTATTGATTCAGAGCATACTTCAGACTACAAAATAAAATACATCGATCCAAACATACCAGGTGAGCAGAGGTGGCTAGTGGGTGACAATTTTAGCTATGTTAAGCTCGCCTTGCCCTCTGGTAGTAAACTTGTGAGTTCATCTTTGCCCCAAGATGGCTTGGTGCTGAAAACAGAATTAGATAAGCTAACACTTGGGTACTACCGCACAACTCTACCACTCAAGACTAGTAAAGTTAGCTTTTCATATACCGTACCTACTAAGTATATTTTTTCTGACCAGCTGGTGGTAAGTACTTTTATACAAAAACAGCTTGGGGGCTGGCCTTATGAGCTACATTATTCACTGAGCTTAGCAACAGATAGCTACCAGCTTCAGGCCGCTAGCAGTAGCAGTATTGAGATTACTAATAGCGGTGGAGTATCTACACTGTCTTATGATAAGATTATAAACAGCGACCAAAGCTTAAGTTTTATTTATGCCAAAAAATAGCAAAATTGTAATATCTATGAAGTCTCTCTCTAAGCGCTTTGACGACGAAGCTGGGGTTTTAGATGCTCTAAAAAACATTAATATAGAAATAGCTTCTGGAGATTTTGTGGCCATCATGGGCCCTTCTGGTAGTGGCAAGTCTACACTTATGAATATAATTGGCCTACTCGATAAGGCAACTTCTGGCGTCTTTGAGCTTGATGGGGTAGATATTGCCAGTCTTGGTCAAAAACAGCTAGCCAAGCTAAGACGTGACAAAATTGGCTTTGTTTTTCAGAGCTTCAATCTTTTGCCCAGGCTTAGTGTTGCTCAGAATGTTGAATTGCCTATGGTCTACGCCAAAAAGAGTGCCGCTGAAAGAAGTGAAAAGGTGGCTGAAGTACTAAGAAAAGTTGGTTTAAGTGACAAAGCTAACAACAAGTCTAACAGAATGAGCGGTGGCCAAGTACAAAGAGTGGCGATAGCTCGAGCCCTTACCAACAGCCCGAGTCTGATCTTGGCAGATGAGCCTACCGGTAATCTCGATACCAAGAATGGTATCGAAATAATGAATCTCTTAAGGGATCTTAACAAGCAGGGGGTTACAGTGATAGTAGTTACCCACAACCCTGAAGTGGGTGACTACGCCAACAAGGTTTTGTCGGTTCGAGATGGCGAGATTCATAACAAGCAGGTGAAGAAATGATTTTTCAGAATATAAAAATGGCCTTTATAAGTATTAGGTCTGCAAAGCTAAGATCTTTTTTGACCATGCTAGGCATAATTATTGGAGTATTTGCGGTTCTTATGATGATTGGAGTAGGCGATGGTGTTAAATCTCAGGTTTCTGGCCAGGTCTCTAGCTTAGGTACCAATTTGCTAACCGTCACATCTGGACAGCTAGGTTCAACTAGCTCTAGTGCTAAAAATGGCCAGCAGCAAAAAGCATCTGGAGGAGGGCTCAATCTAGCAGGGGCGCTTGGCAGCTCTACTCTTACCCAGCAAGATGTAGCCTCTATTGATAAGACCAAGAATGTCTCAAAGACTGCTCCTTATAACATTCTTACCTCTACGGTAGGCTATCAGCAGCTTTTGACTAGCTCGCCATTTATTATAGGTACAACTCCAAGTTACAGCAGTATTCGGAAAGAAGAATTTGCTGAAGGAAGATTTTTTACCGAAGAAGAAAACTTAAAAGAATCAAACGTAGCTGTTATTGGGGCTGATACTAAACAAAATTTGTTTGCTGATGATAGTGCAGAAGGCAAGCAGATAGTCTTAAGAGGTCAAAAGTTTTCTGTTATCGGGGTTATTAAGAAAGCTGATACGGGCCCTAGTTTAGGTGCCAGCTCAGATGACGTGGTTTATTTACCGATTAATACAGCCAACAAGCTTTCAGGGTCACCTCAGATATTTAGAATACTCGTAGAAGTAAATAGTGCAGAGAATATAGCGTCTACCCAGAAAGCTATTACAGCCCAGCTCAGCACAAACCATCAAGGCCAAGAAGATTTTAGCGTGTTGACTCAAGAAGATCTACTTTCGGCATTCAACACAATACTTGACCTACTTACTTCTTTTGTAGTCGCTATTGCATCTATTAGTCTGCTAGTAGGGGGCATAGGAATAATGAACATCATGCTAGTGACTGTTAGTGAGCGCACTAGAGAAATTGGAATTCGGAAGGCTCTAGGAGCCACCAGCGGTAATATTTTGAGCCAATTTTTAATTGAGGCTATCATACTTTCTGTCTTTGGCGGACTATTAGGCTTAGGCTTAAGCTACTTAGCAGGTATTTTGGTGGCTAGACTAGCCAACATCACGCCAGTATTTAGCCTTAAGGCGCTTATGCTTGCCCTTGGCGTGAGTTTGTTTGTAGGAGTTGTGTTCGGAGTCGCCCCAGCTATTAAGGCCGCTAGAAAGAACCCTATACAAGCCTTAAAGTCACTGTAGTTTTATACTATTATCAAAAACCCCAGTCTTATTCGGCTGGGGTTTTTGATTATAATTGTTGTTTATACTTATTTTACGGCTTTAACAACAGCTTCAAAGGCTTTAGGCTGGTTAACAGCTAGTTCTGCTAGTATCTTGCGGTCGATAGTAACGTTGGCTTTTTTGAGGCCTGCAATAAATACCGAATAGCTCATGCCGTTAAGCTTAGCAGCAGCTCCAATTCTAGTTATCCATAGCGCACGCATGTCTCGTTTAAGGTTGCGTCTATCTCGGTACTGGTAACTAAGGGCCTTAAGAACGGCTTCATGGGCCTTACGGTAGCTACTTCGCCTTATTTTGCTGTAGCCCTTAGTAAGTTTTAATACTTTTTTGTGACGTTTATGGGTTGTTACGCCTCTTTTTACTCTCATTACTTAACTCCTACCATTTTTTTAGCATTCTTAGAGTCGCCCTTGGCCATGCCGTGCTCTAGAGTATATTCGCGCTTACGGGCTCCAGATTTTGAGGTTAGCTTATGAGCTCTTGAAGCTTTTCTACGCAAAACCTTACCGGTTCCGGTTATCTTGACTCGCTTACTCATGGCTTTGTTGGTTTTTTGCTTTGGCATAATTTTCTCTTAAATATTTCTCTTAAATATGATTTCTAATCTTTTTCTATAGCCTCTTTAGGGTCAGGCTTGTTATTGGGCTTCACAGCTGGCTGAGCTGTTTCTTTGATGGGTACTGCTATCATCGACATATCTCGGCCGGCCATACTAGTAGTGCCTTCAATTGTAGCAATGTCGCTTAAGCCTAAGAAAAACTTATCAAGAACAGCTTTACCTAGGTCTTGGTGGGTCATTTCTCGGCCCTTGAAACGTGCAGTCAGCTTTACCTTGTTACCAGCATTCAGAAATTTTGTTGCAGCGCGTTGCTTAACTTCAATATCGTGCTGGCCAATCTTGATACCCATTCGTATCTGTTTGACCTCAATGCTTTTTTGGTTCTTGCGACTTTTTTG
The DNA here is from genome assembly GCA_037133995.1 of Candidatus Saccharimonadota bacterium. GTDB lineage: Bacteria > Patescibacteriota > Saccharimonadia > CAILAD01 > BJGX01 > CAILAD01. Next base: position 9,014 of record JBAXNA010000010.1, on the reverse strand, counting down.
GCGCTGTTTTTCTTGCTCGTACTGGTATTTACCCCAGTCGAGTATCTTACAAACAGGCGGTACGGTCGCAGGGGAGACTTCAGCTAAATCATACCCTTGCTCATGGGCCATCTTTATGGCGTCACTTAGAGTGACTACACCGAGTTGAGAACCGTCAGCACCCAACAGTCTAACTGATGAGGCTTTGATTTCATGATTTAGCTTAAAACGCTGTTTTTTCAGTTATGACTCCTTTAAAGCTCCAGACAATAGTAACATAGGGCAATCAAGAAATCAACCCTGGAGATAGTATGGCCTGTAGCTCTTGGCCTTTTTTAACAATCAACCTGATAGGTTTTTTGTGTAGACCAACAGACAGTGGTGTTTTGAGCTTGTGATTATAGCTGTCTACAAGCTCATTTGTTGATTCAATTTGCAGGCTATTGGCCGGAATACGGAGCTGTAGGCGGGCGTCGTCGGCACCGATGCTTTTTAGCCTTTGCTTAGCAAGTTTTAGTACATTATGCCGATCGCCTGATAGCTTTTGGGTTGTGTAGGCCTCTAATAGCAGGGGAGAATTATGGGGCAAGTGTTCTTGGTTTCGGTTATGCAAGATTATGGCATTTGTTGGTATATCGATCTGCATGGCTTTATCGAGGTGGATATGCACGTTATTGCTAGCTTCTTGATCAGGACTATTTGCAGTGTTAATTTTAAAATCAAACAAGAAGTATTGCTGGCCAACAGATAGGGCAGTGAGCTCTACTATTTTGCGTTGCGATACTATGTCGCAGCCTTCTTTGTAGTCTTTGATGCCAAGTCTTTTAGTCAAGGTGTTTACCGAAGTAGGAATATAGCCTAGAACTACTTTTTCATCAAAATATTTAGCATTACTAAGCATTGCTTCAAAAGTAATTTCATCACCGACTGCAACAATTGTGGTGAATTTTTTGCCATCTTCACGGCAAATTGTAGTAATTTGATCAACGTTTTCTACTAAGTAGTCTTTACAATTGAGCTTTTGAGACTGTTTCCAATTCGCCAAAAAAGCTTGAAGTGCTTGAGAATCTTGAGCACTCTTATCGAGTAATAATGCATAAGTAGCCATTTAAGCTTGCCTCATTTTTATTCGAGCCGTGATAACCGCACCTTTGTCGACAATAAGGTTTGACGTTTGTATGCTACCCTTAACATCTGCAGAGCTGGCTACGTGTAGCTCGTCTAGTATTTTGGCATTACCCTGAAAGTTGCCTTCAATAATCGCCGTTCTAGCTTGAACGTCGGCAGAGACTTTAGAATTTGTGGCTAGCTCAACTAGCCCAGTTGTAATTATCTCACCATGGAATTTGCCATCGACATAGACGTCTTGATCTGTCTTGCAAGAACCAGAGGCACTTACTTCGGCACCAATATAGTATTCGGCAAAGTTATTAAACGGTATTGAGAGCGATTTTTTCTTAAATATATTAAGCATTAGTTATCTTTTCTTGTTTCTTTTTGCTATTTAAGGCCTTTTGCAGGGCTACTGTTTCTTCGTCTGAGAGATTGTATTTGCTTAGGCCGTTAGTGATTTCTTTGGCATACATTCTGGTGCCGGTTCTGGCATGGATACTAGATAAAATTACGCCATTGTTGTGGTTGTCTAAGACTGCCAATACAAAGCTTTGGTCACCGCCAGTATCTCCAAAGGGATTAAATCTTATTAGAGCTTGTTTTGAGATAGCAAACTGAGCTTGAGTGTGTAGTTTTGCCGTAAAGCCGGCTAGTTCATCTAGTTTCTGCAGTGAGTCTTTGACATCGCCAGAGTAACTCTTGATAAGGTCTTCAATTTTTTTGGCATCGGCTCCTCGTAAGAATTCACCGTACTGTTTCTGGAGCTGCAAAAAACGCCATTGAGTGTACCCAAGAGCAGCAAGACTTATGCAAAATAATATAGTAAGAATAATCATATTTTTATCGTATCTAATTACCTATTATAGCTTTTTAGCCAAAGAATTAGCAACCATAGTAAAAAAACTGCTAAAATAGATATCAATCCCCCGATACCACTTAAAAAAGTGGTAGAGCAATTATCAATTGAACGAAAGGGCAGCTTTTATGGCAAAAAAGAAAAAACATCGCAAAACTCGTAAGCAAAAAATGGCAAATACTACTCAGGGCTCTAGCGCTAGCAAGACACTTAGCTCTCAATCTATAGCAGAAGTGCCTGCTACAGCAATCAAGTCTAGTAAAAAGCCAATACCTAATGCTCCAGAGCTCAAGCAAGAAAACAGCTTAGAAAACCACCCCTATGTCAAAAGTGATGTCAAAAGGTCTATGGTGCTTCTTGGTGTGATATTGCTAGCTTTTGCGGTGATATACTTACTATTTAACTACACTAGCTTAGGATCTCAAGTTTACTCAACAATCAAACTGTAGCTTTGGCCATGCGGTATTGCAGAGCTTCTGCAAAATGCTCGGTTTTAATTTCTTGACTGCCAGATAGGTCTGCGATTGTTCGCGATACTTTTAGCATTCTCATGTAAGAGCGGGCACTAAGAGACATATTTTGCAAAGCCGACTGAGCTAGGCTCTCTACTTCTGGGCTGAGCTTGCAGAACTCGCGAATTTGCGAATTATTCATTTCATTGTTGGTGTTTATTGCAAGCCCTTCGAACCGTTTTGATTGCAAGGCGCGAGCTTTGGCGACTCTTTTTCTGACAACCCTAGAAGACTCGCTTGATTCGCCGTGTAAGAGCTTTTGATGGTCTATTCTGGCAACTTCCACCAAGAGATCTATTCTATCTAGCATGGGCCCCGAAACTCGAGTTTTGTAGCGATTGAGCTGGGCTGGAGAACAGCTACACATCTGCTTGTCGTCACCTGCGTAACCGCAGGGGCAGGGGTTTTGGGCGGCAACTAGTAGAAATCTTGCAGGAAACTGGTAGCTAGCGCTAGCTCGACTGACAGTTACTGTGCCATCTTCTAGCGGCTGTCTGAGTACTTCAAGCACGTGTCGCGGAAATTCTGGCAGCTCATCTAGAAATAGCACGCCTCTGTGGGCCAAGCTTATTTCACCAGGCTTGGGCCACTGGCCACCTCCAATTAGGGCGATATCACTAGCAGTGTGGTGAGGGGTTCGAAAAGGGCGAGATAGCACGATAGAATCTTGAGCCTGGCCAGCTAGGCTATGAATTCGGGTTATTTCGAGCATTTCACTGTAGCTTGGCTCTGGCAGTAGACCCACAAGGGCCTTTGCTAAGAGAGTCTTACCGGACCCCGGAGACCCAGATAGTAATATATTGTGATTGCCGCTGGCGGCTATCTCGACAGCTCGCTTGGCTATGTGCTGGCCATAAATATCAGAAAAATCAATCTCTGCCTGGGCACTCTTACCCTTAATCTCTTGATTTGACAGCGGTACTATTTTGACCTCACCCAGCAGGTGTTGATAGAGCTCAAAAAGTGATTTTACCGGGTATACCTGTATAGAAGAGATAAGTGCTGCTTGGCTAGCTACGGCATTTGGCACATATATTTTTTTAAGACCAAAATCTGCTGCTGCCTGGGCGGTTGCCAAAGAACCAGATACAGCTCTAGTATTGCCATCTAGGGCTAATTCACCAAAAAAAGCTGTATCAGAAGTCACTGCCTCGATCTGACCGCTGGCGACTAGTAGACTTACAGCCATAGCTAGATCAAAGCCAGAGCCAGCCTTGGGAAGATCAGCAGGGGCGAGATTGAGAGTGATGCGTCTGGGAGGAAGATGCAGCTTAGAATTTTTGAGCGAAGCCCTAACGCGTTCCTTGGCTTCATCTACGGCTTTATTGGCCATTCCTACTATCACGAAAGCCGGAAGGCCGTTGTGAATATCGGCTTCTACCTCTACTAACTGACTATCAAGACCCAAAAGACTAATTGCGTTTACTTTTGCTAACATCACACCCCCTTGTTTATAACTTTACAATCATATTATACGAATAAAATACGAATAGCAAGCGTTAGGCTGAATAATCTTTTTATTGAACTTAGAAAGCGGGTTTTTACAGGCCTTTATACCAAATAGCTGCAGATTCTGGAGGTACAATATTGATAACTATTCCGCTTGCAACTTCAAAGCCACCCCAAGTATTGCTTCTACCGCAGACTTTGAGGCAGAAGCGGTGATGCTCACTTGCACCATTCTCTAGGTACAGATTGAAGCTAATCTTGTGACGGGTGAGCCTACTGAGGTATTTTTTGAGTGAGCTTGCTATGGTAGATATTTCAGACTGAGACATATCTTCTAAGGTAGTTACAGCTCGTTTGGGCAGCATCCACATCTCAAAAGGCCACTGACTGGCATAGGGGCAAAAAACCATCATGTGGTCGTTCTCATAGATAATTCTACTTTTGGTTCTTTTTTCATAAGCTATAATATCTTCATAAGGGTCGCGATTGTTTTGCTTGAAGTAAGCCTCTACATTTTCAGATTCGCGCTTAAATTTACTCGGCACCATAGGCAGGGCAAATATTTGACTGTGGGCATGAGCAAGGCTTGCCCCGGCTTCAAAGCCGTCATTTCTAAAAACAAGTACGTATTCAATGCCATTTTGAGCCTTGAGATTTGTGATTCTGGCCTGGTAGGTGTGGAGAACATTGATGATCTGAGCCTCACTGAGCTTACTAAAAGGGGTGCCTGCGAGAGGAGTGTCAATTACTATTTCTTGCTTGCCATAGGCCTGAGGGTTATCTGGGCTGAGGCTAGGAAACTTATTTTCAACCACCTTTACCAGCCAGTCGCCACTAGGGTCATTGAGCTGACAAACATCAACATTACGGTCAAGTCTTGGGCTGCTGGCAGTCTCTATGAGAACATGACCGCTGTCTTTGGTGTCATAGGGTCGCTTGCCTCTGTTGGGGGCAATAATTACTAGGTTTTCGTGCAGGTAATCTTGTCTAATTTCGGTTTCGATGCCATGGGTATTAAGTTTTATACCCTTGTGCTGGGGTGCTACCTTGGAGCTTTGAGGGTGTATAGAGCTTGACCCGCCAGAGCCTACAGCAATGTTATCAGTATCTTGACCAATACGAGATTTTTGGTGAGAGCTACTAGAGCTCTGGGCTGATGAAGGGGGATTCATAGCTCTTATGATAGCAGTATTGCTCTTTTGCTGTAAAGAGTGAGATGGTATACTTCTTATATAGTCATAAATACCTAAGACACTGCGGAGAGATTAAATCACGTAAAGCTATGAAAAAATCTAAAAAACGAGTAGTTGTAATTTCGGCCAAGACAGGTGGTGGGCATAGAGCTGCAGCTCTGGCTATTATCGAACAGCTCGACAAAAACAAGTCACTAGAAGTAATTCATTTTGATGTGATGGAAGACGCTCCCAGGCCAATTAGAGATATTCCTAAGATGTACTCTAGTCTAACTAAGCTCAGAACCACCTATAGTGCGGTATTCAAGCTCACAGAAGGTAGCAGGCAGTCACAATTCACAATAGACGCCGTGGCTAAGCGCTACGGTAAAATAATTAGGCAACATATTGAGGATCTCAACCCAGACGTAATAATATCTTGTCATTTTGGGGCAAATACTTTTTTGCCAACCCTTCATACTTTGGCCCACCATATACCTTTTTTGACAGTCGTGACAGATCTTGAAACAGGCCACCCCATGTGGTTCGACAAGAGAGCTGACATGGTCATTTTACCAAGTGTGGAGAGCTATGCTAGAGCCAGAAATTTTGGAATGCCAGCCAAAAAGCTCAAGATAATAGGACTACCAATAAGTGCTAAGTTTGCTGAGCAAAAAATATCTAAACAAGCATTACGACAAGATTTAGGCTGGCCAACAGATAAGCCCACACTTCTAGTTATGGCCGGTGGAGATGGTCTGGGAAAGATTAATTCACTTACCAAACAGCTCGACAAGATAAATAGCGATGTTCACTTGGCGATAATCGCCGGGCGAAACAAGAGTCTTTATGAGAATCTTAAGTCTAGGAAGTTTACAAAGTCGGTGCATATCTATGAATTTGTCGAAAACATACCACAAATGATGCAAGCCTCTGATGTATTACTGACTAAAGCTGGCCCGGGAACAATAGTTGAGGCTATTGTGTCTCGCCTGCCAATTGTGATATTTGATTTTCTGCCTGGTCAAGAAGAGGGCAATCTGCACTATGTGGTAGATAACAAGGCTGGGCTCTGGGCCTCAACTAATTCACTGGCTATTAGGGGTACTGAAGATATATTGAGTGGCTATGCCAAGATAGGTGGGGCAAGATACGAAAAAATACGACGCCAGCATCTAGAGGCAGCTGCAAATATCGCCAAATACGCAGTTGATTATCCTGCCGAAAAACATAACTAAGGTTTATGTGCTTCAAAATCATTATTTTTTAAAAAAAGAGTTATAATAACTAGTAATGAAACATATTGTAATTGGCTCAGATCTTTTTAAGCCCAGTATTGGCGGTACCGAAACCGTCACTAATAATATGGGAATAAACCTAGTCAAGGCTGGTTTTAGAGTAACGGTTGTAGCGCCTTCTCCAAAAGGTATGAAGACCACACCAATTTTACAAAAAGACCCCGGCGGCTATGATATTTTACGGGTCAATTCCTATGGTATACCCATACAAAAAGACCTTCGTTTTAGTCATAAGGCCTACAAGCAGATAACCAGCTATTTTGATAAGCCAGAGAACAGGCCAGACTTGATTCACGTAAACAATCTATTTCCAACCAGCAGGACTATGATGAAATACGCCAAAGCCCACAATCTACCGGTAATAGTTGGCAGCCACCTAATGCCCGAAAGTTTTACTACCGGAATTCGCTGGACTGGAGGCTTTTCGAAAGCTCTAGATGGCTTGGGCTGGCGCTACATTGCCAGTGTTTATAACAAAGCCGACAGGGTAGTAGCACCTACCCAAACAGCCCTAAATTACCTTTTAAGCCATGGCTTAAAAGTGCCCACCCAGGCTATTTCAAACGGCATAGATCTAAAAGCCAATGCACCGCTGAGCGTAGATAAGTCTAAGCTAAAGCACAAGCTCGGTCTCAAAAGCCAGTATGTATTGGTCTATGCAGGTCGTCTTGGAGTAGAGAAAAAGATTGATGTAATTATGTCGGCATTCGCCCAGCTGTATAACCAGTTCGATATTGAATTGCTCTTGATTGGTGATGGTAATGCCCGAGCGAAACTAGAAAAACAAGCTAAGAAACTCGGTGTATCAGATAGGGTAGTTTTTGCTGGCTTTGTTCAAGATTTGCAGGCAAAGAGAGAGTATATGGCGGCCAGCGATGTTTTCGCTATTGCTTCACCTGTAGAGCTGCAAAGTATTGTAACTCTCGAGGCAATGTCAGCCGGTCTACCAGTTTTTGCAGTTGATGAAGGGGCACTACCAGAGCTGGCCCAAAATAAGCTTAACGGCGGTACTTTTAAAGATGGTGATAGCGCCGGGCTAGCAAGACTAATAGGCGGGCTTTTGAGCGACCCTGAGCTTGTTAAGCAGTACCGCAAGGGAAGCTTAGAGATTATCAAGCATCACAACATTATAGATACCTGGAAGCAATATTCAAAGATGTATAATGACTTAATTGCGAAGTATCAAAAGCATAAGAACTCTTGACTTTTAGACCCAAATAGCGTAGAATTATTGGCTATGGGGCTGACTAGCTTCGACACGGGGACCTTAAAATATATTTGCAAGTCGACCTGGAATGCACGTTAGCCGTTCCAAAAACTTTAAGTGCAAATTCACTTATGCGCAATCTAGTGAACGCAGTTCGCGTTCCTAGCCTTGCACCAGCATACGCTTAATTCGTGTATGCCGTTTAACTAATTGATACCAGGTAGATTAGTAGGCGCCAAAAATCTGGTTGCTACGCATACGCCTCAAGGCCGTCTGCGTTTAAGACTACAGTCTTGATAAGCGATCTATCTATTTTGTTATTTTTCTAAGATACGCTAGCTTATAAAACCAATTCAAAATAACTACACTTGTAGACGGTATATTTAAAGCCTTGTGGACGAGGGTGCGATTCCCTCCAGCTCCACCAAAAGAGACTTACGACTAATACGTAAGTCTTTTTTGATACTTATAAAAGCCTAGCATATATTGACTTTATAACTAAAATATAGTATATTATTGAAGCCGACAACGACCAGCTTGGTCATAAGGAGCACCGTGAAAGAAAACATTGAAGTAGTTGTTCTGCCTAGCCAAGAAGACATGATGGCTAGGCTTATGGGGGTAGACACCGACCCCTGGGCAGCAAAGAATCTATACCCTCTAATCTGCTTGGAGCATGAGCGTGAGTTTGCGACTCAGGCAGTGGAGGTGATGGTTCTTCTCGCCATAAATGAGGCCACAGAAGGGCTGGATAGTGCATATACGAAATACTTACTGAGATCAGTTGTTCGTGATTCTCTAATTAGCAGAGCTGGCGAATTTGTAACCGCAATCACTGCAGATCTTCCCGTAAGAGTTATTTCTTAAAACCCCTAAACGCTCACGAAACAGACATTTATTGTTTGGCTGTTTCGTGAGCTTTTTTTATTGATCCTTAAGCTTGTTTTTTACTGCAGATAAGCTGATAATATAGCAAGCTCTATCCGTACCTCAACAAGAAAGCTTGTGACCTATGTCAACTGAGGATTACTCAGAAATATTACTTGAAGCTAAAAGACTCAAAAGACTTAAGAGCTCTACAGGCGTAGCTTACCCAACCGGCTATGTGGTGTTCAGGGGGCTGGTGACTATTCTCTCGAGATTATTTATTCGTGCCGAGCTATATCGCCAAGGCCAAATACCTCAACCGGGCGGCGTTAAATATCGCCCCCAGTGGTATATGCGCAACAGCAGATCAAAAATTGATAATCACGCTTTTATTATTGCTGCCAACCATGGCGAAGTATGGGACATTCCGTTTATAGGCATGTTTCATAGAGGCTTGGTTTGGGTCTGTAAGCCAGCGTTTTGTAAAAACTGGCTGCTAGCCATGATAAACCAGCGCATGGGCGCGGTACCAATTTTTAGACCTGGCGTTGATGACAGAGT
>JBAXNA010000009.1:0-15066 GCA_037133995.1 Candidatus Saccharimonadota bacterium | reverse complement strand
GAGCATATCGGGTTCGAACCGATGACCTCATCCATGCCATGGATGCGCGCTACCAGCTGCGCCAATGCCCCAGGTTCTATTTAGCTGTTAACAACACAATGAAGTCTAGCAAAAAATAGACATATTTTCAACTAGCCAGAGCTGGTTTGATTTTTTTTTGAGAAACTCTAGACTTGAGTTTTGCAAGCTCTCTAATGAGTAGGTATATAGCCGCGGCAGTTAGCGAAATACCCCACTGAGATAAGCTTATTGGGCTGTTGCCAATAAATCTTGCGAGTATTGGCACATAAATTATCATAAATACGCCAGTCATTGACACTCCAAAAGCCACCCATAAATGCCAGTTGGTGAATAAGTAGCGGCTAAAAATAGAATTATTTGGCGCAGTACGCCTGGCTAATATATTCACAAACTGACAAAGTACTATTGTTGTATAGGTGACTGTGGTGGCCTGCAAATAAACCGGGCTATTTTTTACAACCTCACTACCGGCCAACATAAAGGTGACTAAGAAGCCAAGATAGGCCAAGCTACCAATAATAAAGCCGCTACTTACCACGTCTAAAATAGCTCTATTGCTCATAATATGATTTTTGATATTTCTTGGCTTGTCATTCATGATGTTGCTGGTCGGTGGATCCCAGCCAAGCGCGGCTAGTGGGAAAAGCTCAGCCATTAGATCTATTGCAAGTATTTGGGTGACAGATATCGCAAATGGAACCGCCAATATTGAGCCTAGGCCGAGACTCAAAAGCACAATTGTTAGCTCTGCAAAATTAGAGGTTATGCAAGCTAAGACTGTCTTTTTGATATTTTGAAATATTACCCTACCTTGCTCTATGGCACCAACAAGAGTGTGAAAGCTGTCATCTAGAAGTATTATTTCAGACGAATCTTTGGCTACATCACTGCCTATTTTACCCATAGCAACGCCTATATCTGCCCTCTTAAGTGCCGGGGCGTCATTAATACCGTCGCCAGTTACAGCCAAAATATAGCCAGATTTTTTGAGAATGTTGACGATTCTTAGCTTGTCAGACGGTGAGGCTCTAGCAAAAATAGCTCGGCCGGTCATGACTAGTTTTGATACTTTTGAATCAGCCATCTTGACTAGCGCATTGTGATTAACAAGAATAGGTTTTTTACTTTGTGCGAAACCAATTTGCTGAGCTATCGCCGAGGCAGTACGGGCTTCGTCGCCTGTTATTATTGTGACCAGCATATTGGCCTGATAAGCTGCCAGCATCGCTTCTAAGACCTCTTCTCTAGGTGGATCTATCATGGCAGTTATGCCCAAAAAAACCAAGCCTCGCTCGGCTTCATCTGAGCTTTTAGGTAGCTCTGATTTTATTGGCCTATAGGCCTGGGCAATATTACGCATGGCCTGAGATGACATCTCAGCAATATAAGCTTCTATTTTATTTCGGTGCGCAGCAGTGATTGAGATAATTTTGCCATTATGCAAAATATGGGTTGAGCGCCCTAATATTGATTCTGGTGAGCCTTTTGCAAAAACGTATTTTTGGCCAGCCTCATTGGCCACTACACTCATTCTTTTTCTGTCAGAGTCAAAAGGAAACTGCTTTATAATATTCGCTATCGCGCCAGCTTTTGAGAAATTGGTCTTTTGAGCCAAGCTAACTAATGCGGCTTCTGTGGGGTCGCCAATACTATACCAATTGGGGTGATCGGTATCTGGCATATGAATACTGGCATTGCTAGCCATAAAACCACAGACGATCAAAGGTTTAAGCTTCAATAGCTCTGATTGGCTTAGGGGGTGACCACTTGAATCTATTATTCTTCCTTTTGGAATAAACCCAGTACCCTCTACCTTGTAGGTGCCGTCTAGTGAAAATATGCTTGTCACTGTCATTTCGTTTTTAGTAAGCGTACCTGTCTTGTCGGTGCATATTATTTGCGTAGCACCTAGTGTCTCTACAGCCGTAAGTCTTTTAACAAGCACTCTAGATTTGGCTAGCTTACCAGCCGCTTGGGCCAGAGCTACATTTACCTCTGCCGGTAAGCCCTGCGGAATCATTGCGGCGGCAATACCAATGGCAAACAAAAATGCCTCTCTAACCCCAAAGCTAGCGCCCAGACTTATCGGTACCAAAATAGTTATCAAAACAATTGTACCCTGAGTGATACGCAGAGCTAAGTGAGATATTTCTTTCTGCAAGGGAGAACGATCTGGCTTGGCTTCTTCACTAAGTTTAGCGATAGTGCCAAGCTCGGTCTGCATTCCAGTACTTACCACCACCCCTCTACCCACGCCAGCAGCAACTGTTGTGCCCATGTATATCATATTGTCTCTTTCGGCTACAGGGGCGCTCGATCGCACTACAGCTGTAATGCAGCTTGTGGGTGTAGACTCGCCAGTTAGGGCATAGTCGTTGGTCAGTAAGCCGTCTACCTGCAAAAGCCTTAGATCTGCAGGAACACTATCGCCGGCCTCAACCATTACAATATCGCCAACCACCAGCTGCTGAGCATCTACCTCTACCGGTACGCCGTCTCTTAGAGCTTTTGAAGTAGGCTTGAGCAGTGATTGCAAGCTTTGCATTACTTTGTCGGCCCGGTACTCTTCAAAAAAACCAATTATAATATTTATAACGATAATAATAATAAGTACCGTGGTAGTTCTGGTGTCTTTTAGGTACCAGCTAATGCCAGTAGTAAAAATTAGCAGTACCACAAGTAGGTCTTGAAACTGACGAGCAAGTATTTTTAAGGTCTCGAAATGATGGGCTTTTTTAACTTTGTTGTAGCCATTTTTTTTGAGTCTAGATTTAGCCTCAGCTGAGCTGAGGCCATTCTTATGACTCGAGAGTTTATTTAAGCAGACCTGGTATTCGAGTGAATGCCAGGATTTTTGTTGGGGGGCAGAACTATCTGCCGAAACAAGTTTAGGCTTTTTGTTATTTTGTAGCTTTGACCAAAATAACATTTTTACCTAAAGTGCTTTAAAAACTAGATTTATTAGATAGACCGCGACAATAAGAGCTAGGCTGCCCACCAAAAAACCTATGAAAAACCCAAGGCCTATTCTGAAACCGTCTCTGTAAGTAAAATGTACAGCCTTGGTAATATCTTCTTGACCAAGCTCTTTTTTAAAATATTCGCTAGCCCTATCTTTCTTATGTTCCATTGTTACTATTGTAACACTTTTATGCCCGTCAAAACGACGTGCTTTGGGCCTCTTTTCAAAATCTTATAATCACCAAAGCTTGATTTGATCGCTCTTGCAACCCAAGGCTTCAAACGGGCCTCGACAACCACCACAAGCCTACCGCTAGCGGTAAGATGCTGATAGCTCTCTACTACCATCTGCTCCAAAACTTCTCGGCCACGGTGGGTAGGTGGATTAGAAACAATAATATCAAACTTTTGATCTTGGTCGAGCTGATCAAAACCATGGCTAGCGACTACTTTTAGATTGTGTACTCTGTTATTTTCGGCATTTGCTGTGGCTGAAGATACAGCAGCAATATCTGAGTCGACGGCAGTCACTCTAGACTCTGGTTGTAGCTCTGCAAGAGTTAGGCCTATAGCCCCCCAGCCGCAGCCCCAGTCTAGAACATTAGTGTAGCTACCAGACAGCTTGATAACTGACTCTAGTAACATTCTCGTGCCTGTATCAAGGTTTTTTGGCGAAAATAGGTCTGGTTTGGTTTCGCAGGTAAGAACTGCTCCATCTATTTCAAACTTTACCACTTAAGATCCTTGCCAGCTACAAAAACTATGTCGCCTTTTTCGGCACCAAGTTTTTTAAGCTCTTTGTTAACGCCTTTTTTGCGCAAGATCTCACGCAAACGTCTCACGCCATCTGCCTGAGCAAAGTCTGTTCTTCGAGCAAACCGCTCTACTTCTTCTCCGGTCAGAAGATATTTGTCATCAGACTTAGAAACTTGCCAGCCTAATTCTTCGCTCAGCTTGATAACTGGTAGCTCTTCGGCAACAACTTCAGCCTCTTGAGCTTCAACTTTTTGAGCTTTTTGGAGTATTTGATTGGCCGCACGCATTAGCCCGACTAGTCCCATCTGGCGAACTGCTGAAATTGTATGAATTTCTTCTGGCTTGGCTTTAAGATGCTTGGCAAGTGAGGCAACAAGCTTGTCTACTTCAGCCTCTGGCTTGGTTTCGGTCTTTGTTAGGGCTATCACGCAGGGGCGATTGCTAAGATCTATGGCGTAGTTTTTGAGCTCGCCCTGAATAGTCTTGTAGTCTTTTATTATATCTAGAGAATTAACGTCTATCAGGTGGATAAGTACTTTGCAGCGTTCGACGTGACGCAAAAATTCGTCACCCAGACCTTTGCCTTCACTAGCACCTTCAATAAGGCCTGGAATGTCGGCCATTAGAAAACTACGCTCATCAACGTCTACTACGCCTAGATTGGGTGTGAGAGTTGTGAAAGCATAGCTAGCAATTGCTGGCTTGGCTGCACTAACCATACTTAGTAGCGTACTTTTACCGGCGTTTGGTAAGCCTACCAGCCCAACATCTGCAACAAGCTTAAGCTCTAGAGAGAGCTCTTTGTTTTCACCCATTTCACCAAGCTCAGCCATTTTTGGGGCCTGTCTAATTGAGCTCTTGAAGTGGGTATTACCAAATCCACCAGAGCCTCCTGCGCAAACAACTGCTTCTTGGTCGTTTTCTACAAGATCAGCAATTTGGTCTTCGCCGTCACGTACAATCGTGCCTGGTGGTACCAGCAGTATAATGTCTTCACCGTTCTTACCATGACGCTTGTTGCCACCACCCGCCTGGCCTTCTTCGGCTCGCAAAAGCTTTGCGCTACGATATTTGGTAAGGGTATTGGTATTATGACTGGCTTTGACAATAATACTGCCGCCCTTGCCGCCGTCACCACCATCAGGGCCACCCTTGGGATTACCTCGAGTGCGATGAAAGCTTATTAGCCCATCACCACCTTTGCCGGCTTGAGCTTTGATTGTTGCTATATCTGTAAACATCATAAAAATATAACATATTTTGCCTGTAATTACAAGGTGTTATGTAGGTAGCTAATTCTTTAGTCGGCCACCAAAAAGCCCCACTTGCATGTGGGGCTTTTTTTAATTCGATCTACTGCTTAGAATCTATGTTAGTAGACGTATATGAAATTACTAGCCGGTGCGCTACCAGAGTTTACTCTACCCCAGCCAGCTGGGCCGTTCATTTCTGTGTAATACACAGTGCCGCCTTCAACTCGCTCGATATATACAACGTGATTACCAGATCTAGCCACACCAGCAGAGCCAGCTACTGGGTTATTACCCACTGTCATACCGGCTCGTGGAGCATTATAGGGCCACTGGCTAGCATTGCCGAGTGAGCTTGCTACATACCTACGGTTAGCTACGTACCAGGTGCAGTAGCCATACGAGTAGTTGTTACCGGCAGAGGCTCTAAGGCTGTATGAAACAGCTGGGCCTGATTTTGCGCTAGAAGTAGCCGCAATTTGGGCAACAGGTGCCACAACAGATGGCTTGACGCCGTCTGGCAATACAATGTTTTGACCTTCTGCAGGAGATTTGCCGTCTAGAGAGTTAAAACTATCTATTAGGGCTGCGTTAGACTGAAAGCGTGAGGCTAGCTCACCAATATCATCACTACCTGTGCCGGCATATAAAATACCAGATACCGGAAGTATAGTGAGTTTTGCACCTGGCTTAATGCTATCTTCATCTGTAATATTATTTGCCCACTTGATTGTATCTGAGGTTATATTGAACTTAGCAGATAGTGAGCTTATTGTGTCACCGTCTTTTACGGTATAGGTCAAGATGTCACGGCTGGGAGCTCCAGCTGACATGACCGGCTGTTTTTTAGCCAAGAAGTCGTCTCCAGCAGTTGCAAGAGCAGTCTGAGCATTTAAATCTTTAGCTTTTTGGTTTAGATCAGAAGACACCATAGAAGAAGAGCCTTCTGAGAGTACGGCAGCAGTAGTAATGAGTGAGGTACGCTCGTTACGGCTACTTGCGCTGGTTGAGACCAGACTAGACTGCGAGCTCACCCTGCCGGCTGATACAGCCACAACAATTAAGGCCAAGAAGCTAGCATGCAGGGCAAATCTGCCTAAACCGCTGCGAGAAGGCAGTGGAAGCTTTGTGTTGTCCTTAATAGAGGCTATTTTATTTTGAGTACGGGAACTTTCTTTGGATTCTGAAAGTGTGTTTGTTTTGGTAAAAGTTTCTGGTTGCACCACGCTCGTGAACTTTTCACGACGCACTTGAAGGGGCAAGCCCGCTATCTTTTTACTAATACATATCTCCCTCCGTCATTCGTGACGGACGTCTGTGGCTTATCTGGCTCTCGAATAAACGAGACAAGGAACTTCGACCTGAAGGTTATTATATAATTTCCCTAATCTGATAAGTTGTCACAGGAACACTTGCAAGGATAAGATCACAAACCATCATTTATAATACTATGTGGTGTCTTAAATACCGCTTATCCTTGTAAGAGTACGTTCCCTATACTATCACGGCCCAAATGACAGTGCAAGGGCTAAATTATGCCTTTATAGAAGCAAAAAAGGTGTGTTTACAGGTGGTTTTTGATATTTTCATTGTGTTTTTCGAGATTTGTGGCATAATATACGACCCCATCAGTGCCCGCCAAGAAGAACAAGTAGTCAGATTTTGTAGGGCTCATAACTGCCTCAATAGACTCAGTACTAGGGTTATTGATAGGTGTTGGCGGTAGGGCCTTAATTCTATAGGTGTTATAAGCAGAAGGTATGGCAATATCGGCTGGTGTAGTCTGGGTGTTGCCAGTTGTGTAGTTTACGGTAACGTCACTTTCTAGCTTCATACCAAGCGCTAGACGGTTCAAGAACACCCCTGCTGTGAGCTTTCTGTCTGCTGTTGTGAGAGCTTCTTTTTCTACAATTGAGGCCAGTGCCAACACTTCATTCTCGCTCAGGCCGGCCGGGCGCTTGCCTTTAAGTATTGGCAGGGCATTAATAGCAAATGCTTGGTACTGCTGGCGCACCAAAACCTCAGCTGGACTGTTGACTGTGAATTTGTAAGTGGCCGGAAACAAGTAGCCTTCAGGGTTTTCTCTGCTTGTCACCGGTATGAAATCAAACTCTGGGGCTAACTTTTTAGTGGCCGCTATATATTCATCTTTACTACCGTAGCCAGCCGAAGACCAGCGCTTGGCCATTTCGTTTAGGGTGATGCCTTCTGGAAAAGTTATCTTACTAATTGCAATTTTGCCACCCGACATATCTGAGACGATTTGCTTAATTGAATTGGTTGGCTTTATTAAGTATGGCCCGGGCTGAAGCTTACCGCGAGCTGGTCCAAACTTGGCATATAAAACAAAGGCATTCTTATCTTTTATTAGATCTTTATCGCTGAGCTGTGCGGCAATAGTCTCAAGACTTGAGTTTGGCTCAACAACCACTACCTCGCCATTTACTGCTACATCTGGCCGAACCGCTGAAATAGTCATTAGAAACCAAAAGCCAACCACGGCAACGCTCACTACGGCTAGAGAAATGAGTGTAGTGAGTATTGCCAGGGCAATCTTGTGCTTGCGGTGAAGTCGCTTAGGCTTTTTATTAGAGTCTTTGCCTAGTGCGTCAATAGTAGTAGCGGGGCTTGTCTCCTTCTTAGAGTTTTCCGCTATATCTAGATTGGGGCTTTCTACTTCTTGAATTGGCTCTTGTGGGGTGATATTTGGGTTCACTAGATGAAGTCCTCTAGTATTATTTGGGCAGCAACTTGGTCAATAATTTTTTTACGCTGAGCGATGGTAGAATTTTTACCAATTCTATCTAGGGCTCGCTTTGAGCTCATAGCCTCATCTTGCATGGCAACAGGTAATTGAGATATTTGAGCAAGCGAGTCTGCAAAAGATTGGGCTTTTTTGGTTTGGTCTGTGGGCTCTCCATTAAGATTGCGGGGCAAGCCTACTACCAGCTGGCTAGGTCTGTGGGCTACTATCAAGCTGGCTATGTCTGGCCATAAATTTTCTGCCAGTAGTGTCACCAGCGGCTCTACTGAGCTGCCATCATAAATGGCTACGCCAGTGCGCACGTCTCCATAATCAAAAGCTAATACAACCTGCTTCAATCTGTATTCACCTTTATCTCAACAGTTATACGGTTAGCAAAAAACGGAATATTGGGCGCCAATGCTGGGCTACTCTCTACCTGTACCCCAGTAACCTGAGGGTATTTAGGAGTAACTATATCAGTAGCATCTTTTTTTGCTTTGCCGCTCAAATCTCTAGCAACCTGCTTGATGTCTATGGCTTGACCATAAAAGGCATTACTAATGGCTTTTACTTCGGCTTTTTCACTAGAGCTTGGCTTGGCGCTGTATTTGGCATCCTTCCAGCCGCTCTGGTAGAGCTGGTTGCTGCCAGGTATTTGGGTTTTTATCTGCTCTGTGAATAGCTTGTCTAGGTCGGTATTGTTAGCCGATAGCTCAGAATACTTAACCTTAGCGCTGACAGTGCCGCCTGAGCTCTCGCTGTCTACAGGTGCGCTAGCAGTCAGTCCACTCACGGTAGAGGTGAAAGTTTCTGGAAAAAACCTCTCGTCTGAGCTAGACTTACTCTCAACATCTTGCTTGGCATTTTGGCTGGCCGAATCAATCATTTCTTTCTGAGCCTTGTCTATATCGGCCTGGGTGACCACTACGGCAATCTTGGTGGTGCCGTCAGACGTTGAGCCAGTAGCAGTGAGTAGTGGGCCCCCAGATGATACCGAAAAAGTAGCTCCAGACAGATTATAACTATCGCCGTTTTGAGTTGCGGTTATTTGAGTGTTTATTGTGCCTGGCACAATACCTCCGCTAACAGTCGCGCCTGGTACTGTAACACCCTGATTGAGGCTAAAAGTCTTACCGCTAGCAGTTAGGGTGGCGCCGGCTGGTAGACTGACTGGGTTAGAGCTAGTGGCGTTTGAAATCTTGACACTGCCAGTGGCTTTTGTGCCCACGTCTTTTTTGCCTGTGGCGGTATACTGAGCGCTCAAGTCTTTGGTGACAGTGAGCTGATTCGCAGCCACCAGGCCTTGGCTAAAGTCAGATTTTTTGACAGTAGAGTCTAGTGTGAATTCTACATTGACAGGTGTTTTTTGAGCCTTAGCCAGCAAGGTTACCTTGGCGGTCGGTAAAAAAACGTAAGCCAGAACAAGCATAATAAATGCAGCAAAAACTGCTACGATTATACTTATTTTTTTATTTAGACCCATGAAGTTTGGTATTTTTGGAGATTGTTTAGATTTTTTTGAACGCCCAGCGTTGGCCTTTTGAATATCAGAGTCAGACTGAGAGTCTTCACTGAGGTCAATGTAATTATTGTCGTTATCGTTGTTCGAGCTAAATTTTGAGCTAGATCTTGAGCTAGAAGATGAAGCAGATGAACCTCTAGATTGCCCAGCCTCTTCTCTGGCTTGGTCGATCACAACTGGCTCGTGACTAGAATGGGGAGGCGCCATAGCAGAGCTTGGCAGTAAGGCTTTGGCTTTTACATTTTTGGCTACCAGTAGACCCAAGCCAGCGGCTAGACTTAGTGTGGCTCTGTCGCTACTGATAAGTACTAACTTTTTCCCACTCTTTTGAGCAGTTTTTTTGAGTAGCTTGAGGTTTACTGCACTTTGCAGCATTGTACTCCTGGCGGGTACGGCTATTCTCACCTCTCGCCCCCGGGCAGACTTAAGTTTATCTATAGCTTCTGTTATTTCTGAGTCAGCTTCTAGATATATTACATCGACTGGATTATGGTGATTGGGTTTTTCTGGCATAGCTTAGTTTTATTATAGCGCAAACGCCTTAAGCTTGCTTTAGTTTTTTAAGTAGACGCGTTTAGTAACTGACTAAAACTCAAAAATGTGACGCTTCTCATAACGACATAGTCTTACTGAGGCGCTGCAACATATTCTCGCCGATGCTCGATGTTCCTACTATATCTAGACCCAAATTGGCTAGCCCCATAGGGGTAATGTCTTGAGGGCTGTTGAGCTGGCCTGTCATATCCACCACTCTACTGACCTGCTTGGGCATTACAAAATCAATGCTCGGTTTGCGGGTAAAGGGCAGGCTTTTGTACCAGTCGGTGTGCGTTAAGGCCTGCTTTATTTCTGGTAGGGCAGAGCCGCCTCCGCAAAGCAGTATTCGGTTTGGCAAATGTTCTAGATTCTCAAATTCACCTAAGGCCAGCTCTACGCCACTTAGCCATGTCTCAACATCTGAGCTGAGGGCTTCAGTAACTGCAGCCTCTTGTTTTTTATTCAGCTTTCCTGCCGAATGGTCTAGCTTGATGTCTTCTGCGCGGTCAAAATTGAGGCCCAGACTACTGCTCAATCGCTTGGTAAAGCTTCGGCCGCCAATAGCGAACATCTGGGTGCCCTCAATGCCGCCGTTGTTTACTACAGCGATATCGCTTGTACCGCCACCGATATCTATAAATACCGCTGAAAATTCCGTGCTATCATCGGCACCAACGCTCTTGGCTACCGCAAATGGTTCGGCCGCTATATTTATAAGATTTAAGTCTAGATCTGCGGCGACTGTCTGAAGCGCACCAAGATGAACCATTGGGGCAAAGGCGTTAAATATCTGGATTGTGACATCTCGCCCTTGAAAACCAACGGGGTTAGTGACCCTATAGCCATCTATATGAACATCTACAATAGCGGCGTTCACAAGCTTGACCTCTAGCTCAGACTTGCCAGTTTCCCAGCTAAGTTGCTTTTTGACATCATTAAAAGCTTGTTTTTGAATTCGCTCAATTATTTCCATTAGCTCAGCTTGATCAATTTTTACTTCTGGCTTGGTGCGCCTGTAGCTGACACTTGTAGTGCCGCCTTTTACTAGCTCACCAGCTATTCCTAAGACGGCGTCTTTGGCCACAACCTGAGCCATTTCTTCGGCTCTTTGCAGGGCTGCATCACAGTTCTCTACAACACCAGCAATGTCTGTGACTGCTCCACCAGCCATATCAGTAAGCCGCTGTCTCTGGCGACCCACACCAAGAACTTCTACCACTTGGTAAGTCTTACCAGCCTTGTCTGTATGGTCTTTGACTTGGCCAATAAGCGCCTTGGCGTATTCTGTACCTATGTCTAGTGAGACAAGATATTGGCCTGATTTCTTTTTTTGTTTGAAGCCGGGAATTTTCATAATTGTTCTTATGTTCTAGTATATCACCTTGCAATAAATACCGAAACAAGCTACAATAACCTGCGATTTGCACCTACTACAGTATTGGAGAGTAAAAATGTCAAATAGTACCATAGAAAAAGCAAACCTGGCATCTAGGGCTTTTTTCAAGAAACTTGTATCACCTGTTGTTAGCAGGTATCGCCAAGAAGACCCTGACAAATATCCCTGGCTAGAGCGCAATCTAGCCAACATTGTGACTTTTGGGCGTATCGCAAGCAGCGGTATAATCGCTAGAGGACTAGTAACCGCAAGAGATACCCCTACTAGGCAGCTGTATTTTGCAGCTGCCTGCCTAAATGTGGCAAGTGACGGCATTGACGGGGAGCTGGCTCGCGGTCTTGGCACGGTGAGTAAAACAGGTAAGATATTTGACCCAATAGCCGACAAAATATTGTTCACAACCATGGCTCTTGGGCTGGTTCCATACTTTAGACGAGTTGATGGCAAAATGCCAATTGTATTGAGCACCACAGCTCTAATATCAATTGGTCTCGAGGCGAAAGTACTCGTGACTGGAGCCAGGGTAGGTATTTTGTCTCAGAAGCTTAGCCAGCAACCACCTGGCGCTAATGCCTACGGCAAGATCAAATTTGCTACTCAGTGCAGTGCGGTACTGCTTGGCTGGGGTATTCCAAACCCCAAAATCGCCCAGATAACTGCCACTTCACTTATTGTCGCCGCAATACCATTTTCAGTTTTAAGCGAGATGGGGCACAGTGAAAACCTAGCTATGCTCAAAGAAAAGCAAAGATTAAACGAAACTCTGTCTGCTTTATCGGCCTAGCGATTCCCTTCTTCAAATTATTTTGAAGGAGGGTTTTTTATTGACACAGCTGACGCTAAGATGGTATAGTCTCAGCACCCAGACCCCAGAGAAAAAAGAGGTAAGCAATGCGAAACATCATTGAGGCAGCACAAGCTATGATGGGCCTACTTGACATCACATGGCTCGACTACAGTATCGATTTTGGGAATGTTGCACATAGCAAATTAGAAGAAAGAATTAGTAGCTATGGCTGGCCTGTCGAAAGACTGCCAACTCTAGACCACAACCAATACATTTTTCAAGTCAGTAACTTGATTGTTGAAGTCGAGAGGACATCGTACGAATACATCACCGATCAGGGTGAGTACTTAACACGAGAAATCATTGGCGTGAACATGTTTGGTATCGATGGCGACAAAGAGTGCGAACCCTACGAGCTTGGTGACATCAACGAATTTTGTGTCGAAAAGATTGCATTAAGAATGCGAGACCTACCAAAGGTAGAGTTCCGTGCCGAAAAAGTTCGAGTATGGATGCAAGATGCTCAAGTGCTAGCCAGCTAATCCAAAGCAGTGCGATAGCACAACAGCCTCTCTCAGCAATGAGAGGGGTTTTTACATTGGTATAACCGAGTAATGTCATCAATCTTTTCTCTAATTATTAAGGCTATAAAAATGTTATGCTTTTTTGACATATTTATAAAATTGTTATCCACAGCCTGTTGTCTGGTTTTTTTGACAGAATACTGTTGACAATACCTGTTTAAGCTGTTACTATATTATTTGTTAAAAAGCAGCACCTACTAAGGGGGAAAATTGAAATCGAAATTAAAGAAACTTATTAGTAAGCCGATTTTATGGTTTGTTGTTGGTCTAGTACTAATGATGCTTAGCATTGCAGGCTTTATGTGGGGCAATACCCGGGGTGACACCTTGGCTACGGCATCGCGAGAGTTGCAAAGCTTCGCCACTACGGCAAATCTTGAATTGCCCGATGACAACCAAATTGACATTATAAAAGTCAATTATGTGGACAATTTCAGATCCCGAATGGAAGTAGACTACACCCAGGGCAACACCAGGTGTCACCTTCCCGTCGAGCCACCTGCAGACGACAAGAGTCTGTACTCGGTATCGAGCGTCAAGGCGCTAAATACAAGTATGGCCGGCAGCACGACCTACAAGTGTATGCGCTCAGATTCAAACGCTGGCCTCGGCTAGCTTTCAAGTCACTATCTCTATTCATTTATAGACATAGTGACTTTTTTTTATTTATTTATGCATAGCTTTGCAGATAGAGACATAGATAGCAGCAAAAAGCTTGGGTTTTATAAAATAGTTATGCTATAATTGTAAGTATTATTTAGGAATAATTCACTTCAATGACAATCAAGAAAATAACCCCCTATCAAATCCTTGATTCTCGGGGCGAACCAACCCTTCAAGTAGTAATGACATCAGACAGTGGCAAATCTGCTAGCTTTTCTGTGCCTACTGGTGCTAGCAAGGGTAAGTTTGAAGCCATAGAAAAAAGAGACGGTGATGCACCTTTTGGCGGTAAGGGTGTCTTGATATGCCTTGATATCATAAACAACGTCATATCACCTAAATTTATTGGCTATCCGCTAGATCAGCTTCAAGACTTTGACGGCCTGCTAATTGCCCTAGATGGCACAAAAAACAAAGAAAATCTTGGCTCTAACACCCTTTTGGCACTCTCTGGCGCCTACCTCAAGCTGTCTGCTCTAGAAAATGAAAAGCCGCTGTGGCAATACATTGCTGAGCTCAACAAAACCTCTCCAGAATACCCCAAGCTATTTGCCAACATTGTTGGTGGCGGAAAACACGCTCCTGGCCTAGATATTCAAGAGTATATGATTGTGCCAGAAAGCACTTCACCAAGTGTGGCAATCTCTACCATCTATGATGTCTACCATACAGTGCAAAAAATAATGAAAAATCTTTACGGCCCATCTGCCATGCTGGTAGGTGATGAAGGTGGGCTGGCCCCACTTGGTACAAGTAGTGAAGTTATTTTAGAAGCTTTATCTCAGCTAAATGGTAAAATGGCCTCAAATTTTGACATAGCCCTAGACTCTGCAGCCAACTCTTTTTACAAAGACGGTATTTACAACATTGAAAACCAGTCAATACACGCCGCCGAACTTTTCAAGCTGTACCAAGAGTGGAACAGCAAATTCAATATTTTTAGTATTGAAGATCCTTTTGCAGAAACCGACATTGAAGGCCTAGAAATACTCAAGGGCATGGCAAATCAAGAAAAGCCATTTTTGATAATAGCAGATGACTACACCGTCACTAGTAAAATCAAAATAGATGAGTTTCAAAAAGACGGTATTTTTGATGGAATTATAATCAAGCCCAATCAGGTTGGTACATTTACTGAGACTTTTGAAGCTATAAGTGCCGCCAAGGCCAGTGGCGCCGAGGTAGTAGTTAGTCACCGAAGTGGCGAAACCTCTGATAGCTCAATAGTTGATTTGGCCTACGGCATTGGTGCAATTGGTATTAAGATAGGCTCTCCAGCTAGAGGTGAGAGAGTAGAAAAATATAATCGCTTACTAGAAATAGAGGCCGATCTTGATGCTAATCAAAAAAAAGCCGCTGGTAGCCAACAGGCCCCAACCGGCCCAGCTCCTATACTAAGAGATCCTGCACCCACCAGTCAGAGTGCGCCGCAAGTAAGTCAAGACATGCCAAGTGCACCAGTCTCATCAAATAACTCATCTCCTCAGCCAGTAGCCCAGTTTCAGCCGCCCACTTCTCCACTAGCTCAGCCTAAAGCAGCACCAACCTTAGCTATCTAAAGCCCTAAAGGCCTTTATTATAAATACTTTGATACTTAAAAGCCTAACTAATTAGCTTTTTAGGTATTATAATAGATTTTAACAAACCCATGCATCATTATCGAATCAAAAAAAATATTACATTACTGGTCATCTTTCTATTAGCTGCGGCTCTAATAGTTACCTTTCTGCTATTTTTTACTAACTCAGCTAAGAAAACTGAACCACGCGGCTCTAAATAACAAAATATAAGATAAATAAAAAAATAACTGATCTCAATACTAAAGTCCAAGATCTACACAAAG
>JBAXNA010000008.1:0-15535 GCA_037133995.1 Candidatus Saccharimonadota bacterium | reverse complement strand
TATTTATACCACATATGTACTAAAATTACAACCTACTTGGGCTTTATACTAGCTTTTTCTTGAACTCTTCTACCAAGTCTACAGGTGTTGGGTCAACGCCATTGAGAATTGCTAGATAGCCACTCACAAAGTCCCCAAGCAAGATTGTGTAGAGTATCTGCTGAATTTGGCTGGAGCCTTGGGCAGTTATTACTCGAGGCACAAAACCGTATTGAGCCAGCACTTCTTGGGTCACGGTGATTCTATTTTTGATATCTGCGCTGTCGCTACCAGATGCAAGCACAATACTTGCAATGTTTTTTCTCTGTGGAAATAGCCAGCCTTGCATTTCGTTGTGGTTGAGCTCGCTAAATACATTGCTATGGGCTATTTGCTTGGCATTTTCGTTGATGTCTATTTTCCATTTGTAGCTGGCGCTACCTAGATTTGGGCTTGAATATATTACCACTTCTTTGTCGTGCAGGTCTAGCGCAATCTGCATAGCCATATTGTCTTGGGCAATGTCTGGAGACCAAGCCATTTTGACAGTATCAAGATAGCTGGCAGCATCTTCTAGCTCACTTCTTAGATCGCCACCCACGACCACCTCTAGGTCTTCAAGAATACATGCTAGAGCCTTAAGACTGGCAAATACAGCCAGCCTGGGCTGAGTAACACTGGGTAGCTCAAGTACCATAGCGTCATCTTGGCGGGCTTTTTCAAGTAGTTTTCCGCCATTTGTAATACAGGCTATTTTACAGTTTTTTTCGTGTGCGTCATCGTAGGCAGCTAAGGTTTCGGCAGTATTTCCAGAGTAGCTAGAGATAATTGCTAGGGTGTTTTTGCCAGCATAGGCAGGCAGGCTGCTACCACGCACGCCCTCAAAAGGCACTGCCAGGCGCTCAAACAGCCAGTTTTTGACAATACTGCCGGCCAAGCCAGAGCCACCCATACCTGCAAAAATAACATTATTTATACCTTCAGCGTCTTTGGCTGTTAGATCTTGACGCATAGACTGGGCGTACTCTTGGCGTAGCTGGCCCGGCTGAGAGTCTATTACATCAAATATTTTTTGACTGTCGAGTTGTTGTAGTTTTTCAAAATTATTCATATCTCAATACTACACTAAATTTGCTTGTAAATAAAAATGACCCGCAGAAATATTTTCTGAAGGTCATAAAGTGTAGCTATGCCAAGCTAGTCTATCTGTAGGGCGATAATCTGCCCATCATGGTTGTAGCTTATCTTGGCCTCGAGCATCGCTTCTGCTTCTTGCAGCTCCCTAAGGCTTATTGTCTTTAGATCAAAGCGAGTATCTGGCTGAATACCAGGGTATTGGCGAACTATCTTTTCAAAGATAGCGGTTTTTTCTTTAGATTCGGCTATTGAGATACTCAGCTTTCTGAGCTGAAAAACACTCATTCTTGCCAGGCTCTCGATCTCTATGGAGTTTTCTATAAAATAGCTCTGACAATTACCTCTTTCTAAGACGCTTGCGTAGGCTCCACACCAGCGCCTAGCCTCTAAGAGCCCGTCTACTGTGGCTGTCTCTGAGTCTAGCAAGTCTTGGGGCTTAGCGCCGGCAATAGAAAACAGTACTTTGGTTTGCTCCCTATCAAGATAGATGGCAAATGCCGTCGTTCTAGTTAGGTATCTGAGCAATTTTTCTACGTAGCGCCTATCGCGCAAAGCTAGATCAGACTGCTCTTTTTCGTGAGCGTTTTCACGCTTCATTATTACTTTAATCAAAAACTTTATCCAGTTGTCTAAGACGTGGCTACTAATGTAGGTACTGACCCTAGTGATATCGTAGCTGTCTACTTGCAGCACGCACTCGCGCCAAGACTTGTTTTTGATTTGCTCAAAAAGCCAATCTTGATTGCGCACCAAATATATCATTTGGGCAATCTCTATGGGCTCACAGGCCATGATCTGATCTTCGGTATATGGAGTGATGCGTAGATGGTCACTCTCAAAAATTATCTTTGTTGTCTTTTTCAAGGCTACCTCCTGGTGCTTGATTGAAGTCATTTTGTAGGTGAGATCCTTTTTTCTAGGTGCGGGTATTTCTGCCATTACAATACAAGGCTTTAGCTATAATGTCAAGTAGATTAGATGTGGCTATTGTGGTGCTTTAGGGCTGCATGAGAATAACAAAAAACCACCATTCTTAGCTGGTGGTTTTGGTGGTATTGGTCTTTCGCACAAATTTCATTGACTCAATAAAATTTCTGGAAAAGAGACAAAACAAGATAGTGTTTATACTTTTTTGGTGTTGAGGGCTCTAGGAGCCAAAAGCACGAGCAGAAGGCTCATTTGAGGTCTAGCCTCTAGCTTTTGGCTCCTGGCCCGAATATGGCCTACTTGGCCTTGGCTGCCCTCCATTCCTCGAGGGAAACGGTGGACTTTGTCGCCTTCTTGGCGGGCTTGGCCTTGCGGCCACCACCACCTCCGTAGAAGCGGGCCTCAATACCCGTCAGGGTGCGGTGCACCCAAGCAAGATCGCCAAAGTTGAGCTGGCTGGCTCGCTCGGCCTTACCCAAAAGTGGGTCTTCTACAGTCTGCCAGAAGTTGGCATCCAACATGAACTTACCGATTTCGGCGAGCATTACGCTCACCTTATCGGCCCGTTCGTGGGCCTCCAACTTCATATCGAGGTAGAGACTATAGGCCTCAGCTCGCTCACCAGCAACGGGGCTAGTGAGGCCGTCACAGACGGCCTTCCTAGCCTTGAAGCTGAACCCGAGCTCTTTGAGCTCGCCGAAAACATTGCGTGATTCTGCGTGACGGTAAGCCGCCATCACCATGGCAATGCCATGGCGCAAATGCGCCGGGTTACCAGAGAGCAGCAGACGAATGGCCTGCTCCTTCTTAGCGGCCGTCATTTCGGCCTCGCCTTTGGCGAGGATGTTCATAGCCTCCATCGCGAGCTCTTTGAGCTCGTCAATGGTGGTGTCTTGGGTAAAAAGTAGTTCCATCATAGTACAAACCCCTCCTGAGGGCCGCCAAAGATTCAGGGAGAATCTAAGGCATATTACATTAACTTTAGGAAAGAAAATGCAGCTTTGCAGCACTGGCGGGCGTATGCATCTGCCCGGCCAGTGCTACAAAGCAACTGTCTATGAGGAATTGGTCTTTACTATCTTGTTTTGTCAATGTATGACCCTTGGTTGAGACAAAGCCTCTTCAAAGGTTCGAACGGTATTATAGCAAACAAATTAGTATTTGTCAAGACTATTTGGCATATATTATTAGCTAAATTACAGCTCTACAGGTGGTAATAGGCTATTTTTTGGATAAAAATGTTTTCTTTTTTGGACATAAAACATAGATAAATTAAAACCCCCATCTCAATATTTCGAGATGAGGGCATACTGCTATCTGTAGCTGAAGTTTTTTACTAGCGAGCTGGTATCTATTTCTAGGTTCAAAACAGCTCTGCAGCCAGGTGAAAGCAGCTGGTGAACCTCTACAAACCTAAGCTGGTAGAGGCGCCAGGCTTCGAGCCAGCTTTTTTTGGCACACAACAGATGTAGCTCAAGACCCATCACTTGAGTAAA
Organism: Candidatus Saccharimonadota bacterium; assembly: GCA_037133995.1. GTDB lineage: Bacteria > Patescibacteriota > Saccharimonadia > CAILAD01 > BJGX01 > CAILAD01. Next base: position 11,996 of record JBAXNA010000008.1, on the reverse strand, counting down.
ACGTCTAAGGTGGCTCTGGCTTTGACCAGATTCTTCAAGAATTTGCTGAGTTATACCGATGCTTTTTGAGGCCTCAGAGAGCTGATCTAGCTCTAGCTGAGCTAGTGCCCTGTCTGTATGGATAGCAACCAGGTGGTGATCTGTAAATGAGCTTTCTAGGCCTTGCTCGGTTTGTTCTAGGTAGGCCTGTGCAATACTTTCTTCACCGGTAAGTGAGTACAGTCTGGCCAGCTTAGCCCTGGTAAGACTAATTTCTTGATGGTTGTTGGTCTCTAAAAAAATATCTAAACTCTCGTTATATAGACGGTAAGACTCAAAATACTTCTTGTAGAGCATGTGGGCCTCACCTAGATCGCGCAAGGTAATAGCTGTGTTTGTGGCCAATACCTGTTGTTCTTGAGCTTGCAGGGCAATATTTAGGTTTTTTAGGCCTTCTTTTTGACGGCCTTCTGAAACATAAGACAGCCCTAGCATATGCTGGCATTCGGTAGCGCTCAATACATCACTATCTTCTAAAAAAAGATCGTGAGCTTGCCGGTATGGCCTTATGGCTTTGTCGCCTCGACCGGCTACAAGTAGTAGGTCGGCACTATTTTTTAGCTGGCTGGGGCCGGGCATTTTTCTCCTTTTGATGTAAGGTACAAATGGTTGTTAAGTATACCAGCTACCAGGTGCCGCTGTCTAGGGCGCCAATATAAAAAAGACTCTTTGTCATAAGGCACAAAAGAGTCTTTTTTATCTGGTATTCTGAGCTAGCACCAGCTTTTAGGCGAGAGCCAAAACTACATCATGCCGCCCATACCACCCATGTCTGGCATGCCGCCACCGGCAGGTGCGTCTTTAGATGGCAAGTCTACCACTGCAGCTTCTGTAGTAAGTAGCATTGAAGCAGCACTAGCGGCATTGAGTAGGGCCGACTTGGTGACTTTGACAGGGTCAATAATGCCAGCTTTGAGCATGTCGGTCTTTTGATTCTTGGCAAAATCCCAGCCTAGGTTTTTGTCACCTTTTCTAATGGTCTCAAGTATTACGGCAATGTCGGTAATACCGGCGTTGCTAGCTATCTGGCGAATAGGTGCTTCTAGGCTTTTTTGAACAATCACCACGCCTATTTGCTGCTCATCTTCTAGTTCAAGCTTGTCTAGAACCTTGCTGGCCTTAATTAGAGCAGCACCACCACCTGGCACTATGCCTTCGGCTACTGCGGCTTTGGTAGAATGTACGGCATCTTCTATGCGAGCTTTCTTTTCTTTGAGCTCTACTTCTGTAGCTGCGCCAACTTTTATTACTGCCACGCCGCTTTCTAGCTTAGCGATTCGTTCGGCGAGCTTTTCTATTTCGTACTCGCTAGAAAGCTCACTTAGCTGGGCCTTCATCTGAGTAACTCGACTTTTGACGGCTTTTTTGTCACCCTTGCCATCTACTATTGTAGTGTTGTCTTTTGAGGCGATAACTTTTCTAGCTTCGCCTAGCATTTCTACTGTAGCGTCTTCTAGCTTTAGGCCTATTTCTTCAGCAATAACTTGACCGCCTGTCAAAATAGCGATGTCTTCGAGCATTTCTTTTCTTCTGTCGCCAAAAGCTGGGGCCTTGATAGCAACTGCGTTAAAGGTGCCACGCAGCTTGTTGAGAACCAGTGTTGTTAGGGCTTCACCGTCTAGGTCTTCGGCAATTATTACTAGGTCTTTTTTGCCTTCACCAGCTAGTTTTTCTAGAAGTGGCAAAAGCTCTTGTACTGAGCTTATTTTTTTATCTGTGATAAGTATAGGAGCGTTTTCAACAACTGCCTCCATACGAGTGGTGTCGCTTACCATGTAGGGGCTAACATAGCCGTTGTCAAACTGCATGCCTTCAACAACTTCTTTGTCGAGCCCTAGAGTCTGGCCCTCTTCTACTGTCACTATTCCGTCTTCTCCAATAACTTTCATTACTTCGGCAATAAGAGTGCCTACTTCTGGGTCTGCAGCAGAAATAGCAGCAACGTTGGCTATCTCTGCAGATTCTTTTACAGGCTTTGCAATCTTAGTAAGCTCTTGGGCAACAGCTTGAGCAGCTTTTTCGATGCCGTGGCGAATCGCCATTGGGTTGGCTCCAGCGGCAACATTTTTGATACCTTCTTCAATTATGGCCTGAGCAAGAACAGTTGCTGTGGTGGTGCCATCGCCGGCTTGGTCGTTGGTCTTGCTAGCAACTTCTTTTACTATTTGAGCTCCCATGTTTTCAAAAGCGTCTTCTAGCTCAATTTCTTTGGCGATTGTCACGCCGTCATTGGTGATAAGAGGGCCACCATATGATCTGCCAAGAACTACATTACGACCTTTTGGCCCAAGAGTTGTCTTGACGGTATTGGCGAGTTTGTCTACACCAGCTTTTAGGCGCTTGCGAGCTTCTTCACTACTGATTATGTCTTTTGCCATGTTATTTTCCTTCCTTTACTATTGCCAAGATGTCTTCTTCTTTTACTATTAGGTAATCTTTGCCGTCTACTTTGACCTCACTTGGGCCATATTTGCTATACAGTACGGTGTCACCAGTAGCGACCTCTTCTACATCTTTGCCTATGGCTACTACCTTGCCTTCAGAAGGCTTTTCTTTGGCGCTATCTGGCAAGATAATACCAGATGCTGTAGTTTCTTCTGAGTCTAGTTGCTGTAATACAATTCTGTCGGCTAGTGGGCTGATTTTCATTAAGTAATCTCCTTGGTTATTTTATTTCATTGCGACTGGAATAGAGAAATGATGGGTTTTTCTCGACTTCGCCCGCAATGAGCAGTAATAATTTTTCAAAAACTGGCAGTCTAGATATGAGAGTGCCAGTAATTAGTTTAGTCGAGAGCAAAAGTATAGTCAAGCATAAACAAAACTATAAAATAAGTGTTATTTGAGTTTAGAAAATTAGCCTAAATAGCAGATCTTATTTGGCTGTAGCGAGACTTTATTTCGTCTAGCTTCTGACTGTGGCTAGGCCGGGCTATAAGGGTGTCTGGGCGAATTCTTAGAAAGGCAGTTTTTGACTGCAAGCTGGGCTTGTCGGCAATATGGCGCAGGTGCCGGCGGTAGCCAAGATTGTCTAGGCTGTCTAGTCGTCTGCTGAAGCCTGTGAGTATTTTTGTATTTTGGTGTTTCCATGGGTAATTTGGCAGACTTTTGTAGATTAGGGGGTTATTTTTTAGAATGTTTAGCCAGACATCTTTGCCGTAGACTGGCTGAGCGAGCATGAACCACATTACCTGAGCTTGTGAGGAATTGCCCATTTTATCTTCAAATTTTAGACCAGCGGTAGTATAGAAATTGTCTAAAAAAATTGAATCTTTTTGGTTTTTGGTATTACGGCGCTTGCCCAGCAATTCTAAGGCGTAGTATAGACAGGCTTTTGTTATATATATTCTATTGGGCAGGGTGATGAAAATGTAGTGAGAGTTAGAGCTGGGTTTTTTGGTGTAAAACAGATCGTCGCTACTTACCAGTATAGACTTCACAAATGGCAAAAATCTAAAAAGTCGAGACCATTTTTGAGCTTTCTCTAGTCTTTGGGCTAGCTGTTTTTGGCGAGCAGCCTGAGATTTGTAGCTAATACTAGCTAGGCCATATTTTTTATTTTTGAGACGCTTAATCTTGCCTCTTTTGAGTAGCTTTTCAAGATGTGAGCGAACTCCTACTTGGCTGGCTTTGACAGGAATATACCATAGTATTTCTTCATCGCTTAGGGCAGTTTCAAAAACCGCTGAGTAGCAGAGTATGTCTATTATGGCCTCTCTTAGGCGCTTATCTGTTTCTTTGGCGTTGATCATTGTTTTATTATGTCAGACAAACAGCAATCAAAAAAGCCACTCTCTAAAAAAGAAAGTGACAAGGGTAAGGGAAGAGGGCGCGTGCCCAGGGTAGCTTAACTCACGGGAGGTAAACTAACACCTGGGCACTACCAAGTGCCCCAGCGCATTGGCGCCCCATTGCATGAGTCTTTGACCCCGCCTAGAAGTCAGAGACTCACATTTTGCAGTACAGAGTGGCAAATGCCAAAACTACTGGGTGAGATTGGAGGTGTGGTAGCTTGGTACCGCGGCTTACGCCAAGGAGAGGATTGATACCAAGCTATTTTCCCACACCCCCGGTGCTGTTTAATTTTTCGCCAGTAAGCGAGCCTTAAAGGCCGGCACCTACCGGTTACACCGAATCAAACAGCACGATTTTTAAAAAGTACGTGATAAAAGACAGAATTGACTGTCGGTTTATCTAACAATTTATTATATTACTTAAAAAACAAACATATGTCAAGGCTTTTGGCCCTAGTTTTTGTTGCCGTGCTGCGAGGACTTGGCTAGGTTGGTTTTGAGCCAATGTCTTTTTTTAGCTTTCTTAGTTTTTCTGCTAGCAGAGTTTTGTCGCGGGCTTCAATATTTAGTCTTAGATAGGGCTCAGTGTTGCTTGGGCGGGCGTTGAACCACCAGTCTCGGTAGCGCACCGTTAGGCCATCTAGGTGGTCTATCTCACCATCACCATACCGGCGCTCTAGTACTTTTATAGTTTCGGCGGGGTCTTGGGCCGAGAAGTTTAGCTCTGGTGAATTGGCAAACATTGTTTTGAATGGGGCGGCTATTTCTGAAAGCGATTTGTCTGTTTTTGAGAGTATTTTTAGAAGCATTAGTGCAGCTATTAGCCCTGAGTCGGCATTGTAGTTGTCTCGAAAATAAAAATGACCTGAATGTTCACAAGCGAATATGGCCTTGCGCTTCTTCATTTGAGCCTTAATAAAACTATGTCCTACTCTGGTGCGAACAGAATTACCGCCAAAACCTTCTATGGTGGCCGGAACTATGTCTGAGCATATTACGTTATACAAAACTGTCTCTGCAGGGTTTTTTTCTAGTATATCTTTGGCAAGAATTGACCCTAGAACACTACCGCTCAAGAGCTCGCCTTTGTTATCTACCACAAAAGCCCTGTCGCCATCGCCGTCAAAAGCTATGCCGCAAGCTAGACCCTTTTTGACTACTAGCTTGCGAAGATCTTTGGTATTGGCCTCTATCAGTGGGTTGGCGACGTGATTTGGAAAAGTACCATCTAGCTCTACAAAAAGACTTTCTATTTTTAGGGGAGTGAGATTGTGCAGATAGGGCAATACAATTGCCGCCATGCCGTTACCGGTGTCTGTAGCAATATGTAGAGGCTTGTCTATCTTGTCGACAATAGACAGAGCGTGGCGAACCCAGTCTTGAGTGATGTTTTGGGCGGTGATGCTGCCTTTTTTGTGAAGTTTTTTGTAATTATCTTTTGAGATGTTTTGCTCTATCTCTAGCAAACCGCTGTCTATGCCAATGGGTACCACGCCTTGGCCGGTGAGCTTGATGCCGTCGTATTGGCCGGGGTTGTGACTAGCGGTGATCATTGCCCCGCCAGCTAGCTTGAATTTGCCGACAGCAAAATAAATCATATCTGAAGTTATTTGGCCAAGATCTATGACTTCTCTACCCTGTTTTATTAGCCCGGCGATGATTGCATCTGCTAGCTCACCAGAATCTGTGCGCATATCTCTACCAACGGCAATCTTACCTTTTGGTACAAAATCTGCAAAAGCCCTGCCAATTGCGTAGGCAACCCCAGAATTTAGCTCGGCAGGGGTTAGCCCGCGAATGTCATAAGCCTTAAATATGTCTTTATGAAACTTCATATGCTTATTCTACCAAAATAAATTACTTTTCATCTTAGTGTATAGCTTTAAAAATTGTTTTTCAGTTTTCGCCCAGGTCTTGTACTTGGTTTTTGAAATGGGCAGATCCCAACAGCCAGTAAACTCAGTCACTTCTTCGTTAAAACCACGCTTGAACTGGTAGAGACCAGCTTGTGGGTGGCTGGCATCTTCTAGGTGAGCCTTGGGAGGTACCGCAACCATGTCATAGCGAGTAGCTCCCTGTTCTTTGGCCCAGAGCATGGCCTGCCATTGCAAAAAATACGGAGCCATAAGATTGCGCTTGAGCGGAAAAGACCCGCCATCTTTGTAGTAGCCTTTTGAGCCAAAGTGAGTAGCATAAATACCGGCCAAAACTTCACCTTCATGACTGGCTATAAGTAGCTGACCAAGCCCGGCTTTTGCTAGCCCCTGCCAGTAGCCAGCAAAGTAGTCTTTTTGTCTCAGAAAAAAGCCAGCTCTTGTCTGGGTAGCAAGCATTAGATCATACATAAGATCGACATTTTCATCAGTCATTTCACGCCGCTCTACTGTGACTCCTTTACGCTCAGCTAGCCGAATGTTGTAGCGAGTCTTTTGTTTGAAACCAGCGATAATTTCTTCTGGGTCTGGCTCAAGATCTACAAAAATAGTCGCCTTAAATTGTAGGTCGGCTTTGGCCTTGAGCAAGCCTATTTTTTTCATATCTAGCTGGCCCTCTGAAATCTCGGGCTCAATTTTGACAAGAATTGCTTTGTTGTCAAAGCGAGCCATAAAAGGCCCTAGTTCGTTACAAAACTCTGTAAAATGGGCCGTAGAATCATGGGTGGCTAGAAAATCTTTGAAAAACCCGGGTCCTTTAGAACAATAATAGATATTACCCAAAAAACTAGCTTGCTTTGAGCTAAGGCAGAAATAAAGTACATAGCCAGCTGATTCGTATATAAAGTAGTTGGGCTGCCAGCCGGCAGTTTTTTTGAATTCGCCCCAGGCGAGTGAGTTATAGATGTGGCCACCGTCTGAGTTTTTTGTGACTAGGCTGTCCCAGTCTTCTATTTCTTGCGGAGTTGCAGAGCGTATCACAGCGTTGGACCCTTTTTATTACTTGTCATTTCTGTTTTGGCTGGGTATGTAGATAGGTATAGGTAGGTTTTCATAACTGAATTCGATAAGTCGATTCGGTAAGTAGTTACGGCCAGAGAAGCGTCATCCCCGAGCCGACACGTATTCGTGTTCGACATCGGGGATCCAGATAATGTTGGTCTAGAAGCAAGCCAGAATGTGGCTACGGCAGTAGGGCTCGCACCGCAACTCATGCCCTACCACGCATTTTTTTGTAGGTGGTATAGAGCTGATATTTGGCTTTGTTTATGGCAATGTCGTAGGTGCCAATATTGGTCACTACTTCTCCCCCAAAGCCTTTTTTGAAACCTGTTAGGCCAGCCCAAGAGTGATCTGGCTGATCTGGTGGAGCTATTCCCCAGAAATCAAAATATTTTAGGCCGTCGGCCTTGGCGTCTAGTATCATTTGCCAGACATTGCTTACTGCTGCTTTGTACTGCCTATTTAGAATTTGGTCGTTACCAGTGTGGGCGTAGTAGCGGGTTTCGCCCCAGTCTATTATTAGCGAAATGCTGGCTGGACTACCTTCTGCTGAAGCAATATAGAACTTGGCTATGCCCTGCTCAATTAGACTCTTGGCCATTTTTTGGTAGTACCAGTCTGGGTGGTTGGTTATCTTGGCGTGAGTGGCGGTGTCTTTTAGGAGTTTTAGAAAAGGCCCAACAGTATTAAGGCTAGTACTCTGGGTGACTGATACTCCTCTTTTTTGGGCTGTATTAATTCGATTGCGGTGCCCAGACTCAAGCCCAGATCTAAGCTCTTCTTCTGATTTGCTGAGGTCTAGCACTAGTGTGCTGGAGGGCTGGACGTCGGCAATTTTTTTGGCACCTAGATCTAGCATTTGCTGATGCGTGACATCGCCTACCGGTTCTATTCTTATAAAATCACAATGCAGGTCACTTGCTTTTATTTTTAGAGAATCAATGGCTGTGGTGAGATCTGCCGTTACGTTTGGGTTATGTACCGCCAGCAAATAGTGTAGGCCTGTTACCTGCCTGTTGTAGGCTAGCCAAAACCAATCATCGCTAATGCCGTAGTATGGCTGTCTGCCAACAGAGGCTTGAAAGCTAGCCCACTCCACAGACTGAAGCACGTGGCCACCACGAGCTTGAATAGTTTGATTCCAGTTATTTGGCAATTGCATAGAGTCTATTGTACCAGGTTTGGAGTGGTTTTTGTGGTACTATATAGGCTTATGAATGGGCTTATAAAAATTTTAGCAATCGAATCTAGCTGTGACGAAACGGCAGCAGCTGTGGTGCAGTCAAATGGTAAATATGGTGGTGACATTTTGAGCAACGTTATCTCTACTCAAATAGAAATACACGCGGCTTATGGAGGTGTGGTGCCAGAGGTAGCTGCCAGAAGTCACATAGAGGTAATAATAGGTGTGGTCGAGCAGGCTCTCGATGACGCTAAGTGCGACTGGGCCGGCATAGACGCCATCGCGGTGACCAAGGGGCCAGGCCTAATAGGCTCGCTTCTAGTGGGGGTTTTGACCGCTAAGACTCTTGCAATAGCCAAAAATAAGACACTAATTGGTGTGAATCACATATTCGCCCATGGGTTTGCGAGTTTTTTGACAGAAAATAAGCCTGAATTTCCATTTCTAGCCCTAACTGTTTCTGGCGGCCATACTGCCCTATCGCTTTACCATGAAGACCTTGAGCGAGAAGTTTTGGGCGAGACCCTAGACGATGCTGCGGGTGAGGCTTTTGATAAAGTAGCCAAGCTATTGGGTCTTGGCTATCCTGGCGGCCCAGCTATTGGCCAGGCCGCATTGACTGGTGACCCTACCAAATACAAGTTTCCGGTGGCGAAACTTGGTAGCGAAAGCCTAGACTTTAGTTTTTCTGGGCTAAAAACAGCTGTTTTGCGCCAAGTGCAAGAAATAACTGGTTTTACCACAGGCTCTGTTGGCCAACACAACACTAGCTTAGTTAATAATGAAAAGAAGCTCGCCAAGTCATACCAGCTAGACCAACAGACTGTTGCAGATATTTCTGCTAGTTTTCAGGCTGCCGTTGTCACTGCCCTAGTCAAAAATACTCAAAAAGCCTGGCTAAGATACCAGCCAAAAAGCCTAGTGATAGGCGGTGGAGTGGCCTGCAATAGCTACTTGCGTGAAAAAATGCTTGAAGTAATACCCTCTGCTATATTTGTACCGCCAGTCTTGTGTACAGACAACGCCGCAATGATCGGCGCTCTAGCATTACAAATGGCCCAAAAAGGCCTATACACCAAACCGAGCCAGCTGATAGCTGACTCGAGTTTAGAAATTATTTAGATTTTATATTATTTAGCAGTAATTTATGGCTCTTATTGACCTGTGACTTGGCTGAGCAAAACTAATCTCTTGCCTATCTCTAACTTTTTATTTTTTAGCTCAGATAGTTCTTTGTCGATATCATCTCTTTTTACTGTTTTGTGGGCTATTTGGGAATCAATATCTGCTGAATAGGCCTTGGCCTGATTAGAAATCACTTCTACCCCTTTGTCGATGCTATCAATACTGTCTTGGGCTTGGTTCTCGCTCGCGCCCATTTCTGCAGCTGAGTCTAGGGTTATGGCCGGCTTAGTTTCTTCTTCGTTTTCTGAGCTGGCTATCTTGGCTAAGCTATCTTCGTCTGCTGATTCAGCTGAGTCAGCGCTGGTATGGTCATTTGTGATCTCTGGCACAGCTTGCTCGCTGGCGTCATCTACGTCTTTTGTGGCGTCATTGGTAAGTTCGGCAGTCTCAAGTTCGGCAGTGGGCTGCTTAAGTTCATTGCGTGGGTCTGGCTTGTACTCAACAACTGGCTGTGTAATTTGTTTGATAGCTGCAGTTGTACTTTCATCACTTTCTTCTACCTTGGCATCGCCAGAAGTGCCTATTTGAGCTAATGGGTCTGGGGTGGCGTCTTTGTCTATGTCTGTTTGTGATGTACCACCAAGCATTGCGGCTGCCTTGTCGTCTGAGCTAGTATCTGTTTCTGATTTTGAATCTTCAGTAGTCTCAGTAGGAGTAGACATTGGGTCTGGCATTGTTTCTGAAGAATCGTCAGCTGCAGGGCTAGCAGGCTCAGTGGCTTCAGCAATTGTTTCTGCTGGCACTGGCGCAGCGGGTGGCGCTTCTAAGACCGCTGTTGCTCCACCGGCATCTGCGGCTGCGCTTTGCATCTCACCCATTAGACCCATGGCGCCCATGCTGCTGTCACCTTCGGCCATAGGTGCGCGCTGGTCCCATTGCTCATCGATCTCTAGTGGGCTGTAAATATCTTTTAACACTCTGCTTACTCCTCTTTTATAGTTTTTTGTAATAGTTATTATGTATTGTACCTAAGCATAAGCGTGCCTGTCAAATAAATGGTTACTTTTTATTTATTTGGTCTGTGAGCCTGGCGCCGCCACTCGTACACCAAGGCTCCAAAAAATGCTACAATTAGATTTATGAATACTCCAGAAATGCCCAAGGCTTATAACCCAGCCGAATACGAAAATAAAATATCTGAACTTTGGGAAAAAAACCACGCCTTTGAGCCTGATTCTGGAGTAAAAGCTCAGGCTAGTGATAGTGCGGCCCAAAACAGCCAGCCTTTTAGTATTGTTATGCCCCCACCCAATGCCAATGGCTCGCTTCACGCTGGGCATCTGATGTACGTAGTAGAAGATATCGCGACTCGATTCGCTCGTATGCAAGGCCGGCCCACTCTATGGCTACCAGGTACAGATCATGCTGGTATCGAAACGCAGTTTGTATATGAGCAAATACTCGCCAAGCGCAATACTTCACGTCACGATCTGGGCCAAGCCAAGTTTTATTCTGAAGTTGAGCAGTTTGTGCTTGGTCAGCAAGACGGTATTTTGAGTCAGTTTAAGTCTATGGGCTTCTCAGCCGACTGGAGTAAGCTCAAATTTACCCTTGATAGAGACATTACTGAGACTGTTTATGATACTTTTGCCCAGATGCACGCCGATGGCTTGATATACCGTGGTAACAGAATTGTAAACTGGGACCCAGTCACCCAGTCTGCCTATGCAGATATTGAGATTGCTCACGTAGAGCGTGAAGATGAGCTCTACTTTCTAGACTATGGCACTGTACAGATAGCAACTACCAGACCAGAGACTATTTTTGCCGACAGTGCAGTGGCGGTCAATCCCAGCGATGATAGATACACTGAGCTGGTAGGCGCTAGTGCCTTGATACCTCTTGTAGATCGAGAGATTCCTATTATCGCTGATGATCATGTAGAACATGAATTTGGTACCGGTGCACTCAAGGTGACACCTGGCCATGATAAGAACGATTATGAAATTGGTCTGCGCCATAATTTACCCCAGCTAAGCATAATAGATTTGGCCGGTAACATGATAAACGTTCCACAAGAGTTCGCTGGCTTGAGCGTTCTACAAGCCCGTGCCAAGGTGGTAGAAGCTCTTGATAAGGCCGGCAAGCTCATAAAACGTGAGCCAATCACTCACCAGGTGGCTATACAAGACCGCAGCAAGGCCGTTATAGAGCCACTTATTACCGAACAGTGGTTTGTACGAGTCACTGAGCTTAACAAGCCTGTGATTGCCGCTATTGAGAGCGATGAAGTGGTGTTTTATCCTAAGCGTTTCAAAAAAATTGCCCTAGAGTGGCTTCGCAATGAACACGATTGGTGCATAAGCAGACAAATATGGTGGGGCATACGCATACCTGTGTACTACAAGACTAGCAACGACCCAGATAAAGACACATATATTATTGCCAAAACCGAAGCTGAGGCAATCGCCTATTATGGAGAAGGTAATTATCGGGCTGAAACTGACACTTTTGACACCTGGTTTTCATCTGGGCAGTGGCCTTACGCTACACTTATTAGTACTGGTGATTTTGAGCAGTTCTACCCTACTACTACCATGGCCACAGCTCGAGATATTTTACATAAATGGGTTACCCGCATGATAATGTTTGGTCTTTATAAGACAGGAAAAGTACCTTTTGAAAACGTCTATCTTTGGGGCATGGTGACAGATGAAAAAGGCCAAAAGCTATCAAAATCTAAGGGTAATTATGAAGACCCAATGGCAATCACCGCCGAATACGGCACAGATGCGCTTAGACTGGCACTATCGATTGGTATCACTCCTGGTAACGACGGTAAGATATCTGTAGAAAAAATCAAAGGCTATCGCAACTTCTGCAACAAGCTCTGGAATGTTGCCCGCTATACTCTCTCTA
>JBAXNA010000007.1:0-15562 GCA_037133995.1 Candidatus Saccharimonadota bacterium | reverse complement strand
ATATCTGGGCGTGAAGTACAAAAAAAGTATGACCACAGCTTCTAGCACCCAGCTGCATGCCATAGGCGGTAACCCAGGCGCATATCTGGGCTCAGACAATAAAAAAGATATTTTAGAGCGCGCCAAGTCACTAGGGCAAATAGACTTCGACATCAATCCTGCTAGGCTTAAGAATAAGCTTTTCTATACCGTTAAAAACAAACCTGAGCAGGCTAGATTAAGACAAATAGCTTTTGAATCTCCTGGTCTAGCAGATGTCGCAACTCAGCTAGGCTACCAGTACAAAGATTTTTAGAAACTAGATTTCTTTGTTTTGAATCTCCACATGCGGTAGGGAACTCTGAAGTGGTAGTAGCTAGCTGCACCCCATTTCCAGCCTTGATGAAAATAAAATGACTTAAATTTAGAGCGATTTGTAAGCAGTAACTTCCAGCTTTTAATGGGGCTAGAAGTGGTGTTTACAAGCGGGCAAATTGGCTCATCACTAGTTCCGTAGTCAAAGCTAAGACTAGCCAGCACTTCTATTATTCGTCTAGGTGGGCGCTTAAGTGCCCTCAATAGGGTTGGTCTATTGAATCCCCACAAATCTTGAGTAGTAATGTCTGATGAGCGGTAATAATCAATTACTTGATTGATCCCCAGAATTATATTTTCTCTGGTTGGGTTGCCCACATTGTCGCTGTTTAAGAAGCTTTCCCAGACCTCTGGTTGGTAAAGGTATTTAGAAGACTTATTTTTTAGAGAATTAAAAATTACACCACTAGAAGCGCTATAAATATCTGGGTGAAAAATGTTTGTTCCAGTTTTACCTAGGTACAAGCCAGAAAGGTCAGCTTGTTTGCCAGATTCTTTAAGTACTTCACCTAGCAGAATTTGGATGGTGTCATTCCAGCCAATATCGGCAATAATAGAATGTCGTTTGCCAGCCACTTTGCTCCATTCTGAGACCACAGACTTTAGCTCTATGTTCCACTGCTTAACATTGGTTTTTATGTCAATTTGGTTGAGCGCTGATTCACCCAGGCCCCTTTGGCCCACTAGATTGTACTGGTTGCTATTTGGGCTAGTGATGTTTAGTACAGCAAGAGCATTGCGAGTGTTTTTGCGCCTTAAGACTTTTTTCACGAAAGGTATTATTGAATATAGTTTGATGTCTTTTTTAAAAAGAATTGCAGAATAGGCCCTAATAAGTTTTGACCTATTAAGTTTTGGTAGAATTTTTGCGTCATCAAAGCCCAGTTTTTTGTAAAGCTGAGCAAATATAGTGCTTTCTGAGCTAACAAATACAACTTGTTTATTTTGCATGTTAGAAGTTGTGCCTAGCCTGTGTAGATAGTGAATAATAGCCGGGGCAAAAAGCCAGCCAATGTACTGGGCCTCAAGGGCCGTACTCATCTGCTTGCTGCCAAACTGTTGTTTCATTTTTTGGCTAAGCATATTCTTCTGGTGCCTACGTGTTTTGCTAGAAACATACTTTAATGCAGCGCCAAAAATATATTTTCCTATCCACAAGTATAGCCGGTGAAAGGGCAGGTATAGGCAGTAAGCTTTTAGGCCAATTTGCTTTGGCACCCTAAAGTCAGAGCGCATGTTGTCACCTATATGTATGCTACTTATAAGAGAAATATTGGGGTATTTGCGCACCAGCTCAAAAAAAGACCTGCCACTAGATTTGCCCAGCAAGGTATCGGCTGAGCTTATTCCACCACTAAATGCTTTTATTTTTTTGGACTTTAAGAGTTGGTTAAGTTCTTTAGTCTCTAGATACATGTCACTTATAAAGTATATTTTACTAGAGTTATTCTTAGCTTGATTAAGTACTTTTAGTAATGACTTGTTGGGCTTGAGCTGGGTAATTTCATACTGCAATTCTATTTCTTTGAGCTTTGCAACAAGCTTTAGCTGAACAGCCTTACTCAGTTTAGTTTTTTGCTGTCTGGCTAGGTCTTCTACAATCGCGTTCATTATGGCACTATGAGTAGTCTCGTGGTCTTTGCCAGTTTCTAGGCTAGCTGTTCGTAGTAGCTTTGAAAAACTTTGTCTAGCGGAGTAGAACTGGTAGGGAGTAGATTTAAGCCCAGTCTTGTTTATTGCTTCACTCATTGGCTTAGCTAGAGAGTAAAACCTCCAGGCTTCTGGCTGCCATTTTCTAAGCAAGACTGTATCAAAAATATCTACTGTTATAGAGCTTGGCTCAACTTGCTGTAATAATTTGTTCAAAAAATAGTATTGGATCATTGGCTTGTAGCCTAACTATATAGAACCTGAGTTAAATACTAAAGCTTAAGCGGTAAAGTATTTGCTAATTGACTGAGCCTACATATCATTTGTAGCTATTGCAAAAAATGATAAAAAGTGTATAATTTATGATAATTCTACCCCACAATGAAGGAGAATAATGTACCTATCACCTTATTTGGCCAAATATGTTCAAACAAAGGCTCTTGAGCTTTACTTGAATTATATTTTTGCGGCTCTTGACAACAATGAAACTGTTACTTTGTATCATGAAAACCAGCGCATGGCACTTATTGCCAAACTAACACAAGAAGCAGTTGTGGCTTGCGACAATGAGCCTTTAGACGGAAGTGTATTTAAAGCTCGTGTTAAAGCTCGCTTTGCAAAACCAGAGATTTTTGCTAAGGCCTATAAAGAGTTTGAGGTTGAACAGGCCAAGCAGGCAGGTCTACTCGAACCTAGTAAGCTTGTAGACGACTTGCTTGATGGAGCTGATTTGAACTATATGCAGAAAAGCACTCTCGAGAGCTACGCTGTAATCGCCTTAAAGAAAGCTAGAGAACTGGGCTACAGTCTCTCTGAAATGCTTGATTATGTGCGTGACTCAGTGACCGGCACCAGTGCTTACACTGCAATGGTTGGCCCATGACAGCCTACAAAAGATCAAAGCCAGAACCAGAGCCAGAAGTACCACAAAAAGCTCTGCATCTCAGAGTGAATACTTCAAATATTTTGCAGGCAGAACTACGCTGCGCGGTTAGAGCTCGAAGTATTGAGGTCTCAGAAGAGACGGTCTATAGAGACAGCCGACTTTTTCGGCTAGAGTCATATCTATGGCGTGACATCGAGCATTTCAGTACAAAAGAGCATCTATACGATGATGCTTGTGTGACAAAAGCCCTAGAAAAGCTTAGGTTTAACAGCGAGTTTACTAGTGTTGTTAAAGATCTAGTATCTAGGCATTAGCCCCCGTATTTACGGGGTTTTTTTCATTTAGTTTCAAATAAAAAGTGGGTAGACTTGCCTAGGTCGAGTATAATAGTCACCATGAATGAAGTAGAAGAGATAAAAAATCGTCTAGATATTGTTGACGTGGTAAGTGGCTATATACCACTCAAGCAAGCTGGCAGTAACTGGAAAGGCTTGAGTCCATTTAAGACTGAAAAAACTGCTAGCTTTATGGTCAGCAGCGACAAGGGAATATGGCATGACTTTAGCTCGTCACAAGGTGGAGACATGTTTTCTTTTGTGATGCTTATGGAAGGCATTGAGTTTCGTGAAGCCTTAGAGATGCTTGCCAAAAAAGCTGGTGTTGAGCTCAAACCAAGAAGCCGAGAAGACCAAAAAAAGGGCCAGTCAAAGTCACGAATCTATGAGGCTCTAGAGCAAGCTATGAAGTATTACCACTTAGTACTATCTAAGACCCCAGAGGCCCTTAGCTACTTTCGCGATACTAGATCACTTAAGCCAGAGACCATTAAGCGCTACCGTTTGGGCTACAGTCAAGACAGCTGGGAATCTCTGAGTACATATCTTTCTCAAAAAGGCTTTACCACCAAAGAGCTTCTAGATGCAGGTCTGGCTCGTCAAAAAACTGGGCGGGACAGCATATATGATCTTTTTAGGGGCAGAATGATGTTTCCAGTCTTTGATACCCAGGCAAGGGTAGTGGGTTTTTCGGCTAGAATTTTAAAAGACGAGCCAGATAGCGCCAAATACATCAATACTCCAGAGTCGCCGGTTTACCACAAGGGGAGTGTAATATACGGTCTTACTCAGGCCAAGGAGTCTGTTCGCAAGGTAGACGAGGTGATTGTGGTAGAGGGTAATATGGACGTTCTGGCTCTAGCTAATGCTGGCTACCCAAATGTAGTTGCCGCGAGCGGCACTGCATTAACTTTTGAGCAGCTCAAGATACTGGCCAGACTTAGTAAGAACATTAAGCTTTGCTTTGACCAAGACGACGCTGGTATCAAGGCAACTCAAAGAGCACTAGAGATAGCCGGAGATATAGATGTCAAAATAATGGTAATCAGCTATGAAAATGCGAAAGACCCTGATGAATTAGTTACTAAAGACCCCAAGGCTTGGCAAGAGGCGGTCAAATCTGCCCAGTACGCCCCAGACTATATATTCTCGAGGGCCAAACAGGGCTTTGACACCACTAGCGCTAGTGGCAAGAAGGGCTTTGCTAGCTTTGTACTGCCTACCATAGCCGGCCTCTCTGATGAAATTGAGAAAAACCACTACATAAAAAAATTAGCCCAAACAATTGATGTGCCAGAGCTGACTCTGCACAAAAAGTTAGATAGCGGCCTTGAGCGTAAGCCAGTCACCGTAGCCGCTGCTAGAACAGAGCTAGCTACCCAAGAGCCAAAAGCCCAGCTAACTAGAGCTGAAAAAATTGAGGTCATAGCCCTCGAACTAATGCTGTCATGTAAGCCAGCAAGAGATGTTACGGGTGATGTAGACTACCAAAATATTTCTGTTATGCACAGAGCTATTTTTGAAGCTGTGCGTGATTACCCTAAGGCCGAAGCAGTCGAGATAGCAAAATTATTGCCAGAACAATCAGACTATGTTAAGATACTTTCATTACGGGGAGAACACGTGTATTCTGCTGAGTCAGATCACGACGCACGGCTCGAAGCCTTCACCCAAATACATAGACTGAACAAAATTGTTCGAGAAAAAAACAAAAGACAGCTTACTAGAAATATTTCTGAAGCCGAAGAAGCCGGCGATACGGCTCTAGCAAAAAAGTTATTAAAAACCTATCAAGCCTTACTTAACGAGGAGTAAATAATATGCCCAAAAAAACCACCCCCGCCCCAGCACCAGTAGACGATGACCAAAATCTACAAAACGCAATAGACAAACTAGTAGCAAAAGGTCGACAAAAGGGTTTTGTAACCCAACAAGAGATAATGTCAGACATTCCAGACGCCGAAAACAATATTGAAGGGCTAGACGATCTTTATTCTGCCTTAATCGACCAAGGCGTAGAAGTAGTAGACCAAAAAGACAAAATGATTTGGCAGACCGAACCAGAAGAAGACGTTGAAAATGCTGCTAGTGACGATAACATCAAAGACATCGCTGACGACTCAGTAAGGCTTTACCTTCGTGAGATAGGTAAGATTCCACTAATTACCGCCGAAGATGAAGTTTCGCTTGCTAAGCGAATAGAGAAAGGCGACAAATCTGCAAAAGACGCTTTGGCAGAAGCCAATCTAAGACTTGTTGTTAGTATTGCCAAAAAATACATTGGTCGTGGGCTAGACCTGCTAGATCTTATAGAAGAGGGCAATACCGGCCTGCTTAGAGCGGTTGAAAAGTTTGACTACACTCGTGGTTTTAAATTTAGTACTTACGCCACCTGGTGGATTCGCCAAGCTATCACTCGTGCTATTGCCGACCAAGCCAGAGTTATTAGAATACCAGTTCATATGGTTGAAACAATCAACAAACTGACCCGCACTCAGCGCAGACTCACCACTGAGCTAGGCCGAGAGCCTTTGCCAGAAGAAATAGCCAAAGATATGGAAATTGATGTCGAGAAGGTCAATCATATTCTAAAAATTTCTCAAGATACCACTAGCCTTGACGCTACAGTAGGTGAAGACGAAGACAGTAGCCTGGGTGATTTTATAGAAGACCAAGACACTGTAAGCCCTCATGAAGCCGCAACTTTTGAGCTGCTAAAAGAGCATATCGACGAAACACTATCTATGCTTACTCCGCGCGAACAAAAGATTCTACGAATGCGCTTTGGGCTAGATGACGGCCGTAGTCACACCCTAGAAGAAGTTGGCCAAGAGTTTGGCGTTACCAGAGAGAGAATTAGACAGATTGAAGCCAAAGCTTTGACCAAGCTTCGTAAGCACAAAGATTCTAAGAGACTCAAAGACTATATAAAATAGTTAGCTAACACATTTGTAAGATTTTCTGATTACCTTTTTTATTCGTCAAGAATAAAGCTTAAAGCTTCTTGCGGGCCGCTGCGCGAGCCTGGGCATCTGCCAGGGCTTTGCGGGCTTCTACCAATCCTTTTTTGGCAGCAGCTTTTTCTTCTGCAGCAGGTGGCCTATATTCAGCTTCACTGTCCGGGCTGCTTGGTTTGTTGGCTGCTAAAATATCCTTAATCTTTTGGGTTGTTTCAGAATTTGGCTCTTTGCTGTAGCCGGTGTCTTTGTGTGCTTCACTCATAATACCTATAAGTATAGCGCCCAGTACTGAAAAAAAATAGCCCAAGGCTGTTATAATACAAATATGAACAAAGATACTAAAAAGCGCCAAAAACTAGTTGTATTTGATGGTCACGCCTTGGTGCACAGGGGGTTTCACGCTATACCTCACCTCACCACCAAAGACGGCACGCCCACTAATGCGGTCTATGGCTTCACCATGATGATGCTACTAGCACTGCGTGAGCTCAAGCCAGACTATGCTATTGTTGCCTGGGATGCACCTGGAAAGACTTTTCGGCATGACCAGTATTCAGACTACAAAGCCACCCGCAAAAAAGCTCCAGACGAGCTATACGCACAGATGCCACTTACCAAGGAGCTTGTAGCTGCCTTTAACATTCCACTTATTGAGACACCGGGCTATGAGGCCGACGACATTATTGGTACTCTCACCAAATCGTATCAAGACCGCCTAGATGTAGTTGTGGTAACAGGCGACATGGACGAACTCCAGTTGGTTTCAGAAAATGTAGCAGTTTATACCATGCGCAAAGGCTTTAGCGACACGTTTATCTATGATGAAAAAGCGGTCTATGATAAATATGGCGTCACGCCAGAAGAATTTATTGTCTATAAGGCACTGAAAGGCGATACCAGTGATAATATTCCAGGAGTTACAGGTATTGGCGACAAAGGCGCTACAGATCTTGTGAGTGAGTATAAGACTCTCGATAAAATATATGAAAATATTGAATTGATTAAACCGGCTCTGGCCAAAAAGCTCGCAGCCGGCAAAGAAAGTGCTTATTTGAGCCTAGATCTTTCAACAATAAAGCGCGATGTTGAGTTTGATTTTAAGCTTGCAGATTCAGCTCTGCACGATTATGACAAAAAAAAGGTCTTTGATTTATTCCACAAGCTAGAGTTTAAAAGTCTACTTGCCAAATTACCAACTCAGTCACTTTCAGAAGATGCCCCTACACAAGACGCCCAGCAGGGTGGGGCAGAGGCTGCGGCAGATTTTAACCGTGAACATCTCAAGACCGCCAAATACCATCTAATAACCAAGCTCAGTGAGCTCAAGCAGCTAGCTACCAAGCTCAAAGCCCAAAAAGTCTTTGCCTATGACACCGAAACAACCA
This sequence comes from Candidatus Saccharimonadota bacterium, assembly GCA_037133995.1. Classification (GTDB taxonomy): domain Bacteria; phylum Patescibacteriota; class Saccharimonadia; order CAILAD01; family BJGX01; genus CAILAD01. Next base: position 7,992 of record JBAXNA010000007.1, on the reverse strand, counting down.
GCGTAGACGCCATAGATGCTAGCCTGGTAGGGGCTTCTTTTAGCTTTCAAGAAGGCGAGGCTTATTATGTGCCGCTAGCCCACAGCCAGAAGACCGAAATTGGCTACGACGAGTACTATGATGTTATTGGCCCTATTTTGAAAGACCCAGCGATAGGAAAAGTTGGTCATAATATCAAATACGACTATGTGGTAATGCGGCCTCATGATGAGATGCACTTAGGCCCAATTGTTTTTGATACTATGGTCGCGGCATTTCTTATAAACCCTATTGGTAGGGCCCAGAGCTTGAGCCAGCTGGCCTACAATGAGCTGGGTATATCTATGATTGAGATTGAAGAGCTAATTGGCACCAAGGGCAAGAGCCAGCAAACCTTTGATAAGATTGATATCAAAAAAGCCTCTCAGTACGCCGCCGAAGATGCTGACATTACCTGGAGACTTTATAAGAAGCTAGAAAAGCAGCTAGATTCTATTGGCGAGCTGGCCAGCCTTGCGGCTCAAATGGAGTGGCCGCTCATAGAAGTACTGGGCGATATGGAATATCAAGGCGTAGAGTTAGACTCAAAATTTTTGAACAAATTATCAATTCAATACCACAAAGAGATAGACAAATCACGGGCAAGCATATGGGGTCTTGCAGGTGAGGAATTTAACATTAGCTCACCAGCTCAACTGCAGGTGGTGCTTTTTGAAAAGCTTAAAATAGATAGCCAGGGCCTAAAAAAGACCAAGACCGGTATAAGTACGGCGGCTAGCGAGCTTGAGAAGCTGCGCGGCAAGCATAAGATTGTCGATATGATGTTTGAGTATCGAGAGCTCACCAAGCTGACCAGCACCTATGTAGATGCTTTGCCCAAGCTGGTAAAACCTAACTCTAGAATTCACACTAGCTACAACCAAACAATCGCTCAGACAGGGCGCTTGAGTAGCACTAATCCAAACCTGCAAAATATTCCTACTCGCACAGAAACCGGTCGAGAGATACGCAAAGCATTCGTGGCCTCAGAAGGAAATATTTTGGTGTCTGCAGATTACAGCCAAATAGAGCTTAGGCTGGCAGCAGCACTAGCCAACGACAAGCCAATGATAAAAGCTTTTGTAGAGGGAGCAGATATTCATACTCTCACTAGTGCTGAGATGTTTGGAATTAAGCCAGAAGAAGTCACGCCAGAACAGCGCTATGCTGCCAAGGCAATAAATTTTGGTGTTTTATACGGCATGAATACCCATGGGCTATCTGTAGCCACTGGCTTTGATTACGCCCAGTCAAAAGACTTTATCGACCGTTATTTTGAGCTTCGCAAAGGGGTGGCGCAGTATATTGCTAGTGTTAAAAAATTTGCACATGATGAGGGCTACACCGAGACAATTTTTGGCAGAAGACGGCCCTGTCCAGACGTAGCCTCGAGCAACTTCTTGGTTCGTTCTGCTGCCGAGCGGGCTGCTGTGAATATGCCGCTTCAAGGCACAGCTGCAGACATGATGAAGCTGGCAATGATAAGTATTCACAAAAAACTACCCAATAATGCCAATCTAATTTTACAAATACATGATGAACTCATTGTGGAGTGCCCCAAAGATCAGCAGAAAGCTGTAATTGAAGTAGTGTCTCAAGAAATGATTGCAGTTCATAAGTTTGCGGTACCAATTGAGGTGGGTGTAAAAACCGGCACCAGCTGGGGTGAGCTGAGCTAGATTTATTATAAAAGAAATAGCCTCGGTTTCACATTTTGTGAAACCGAGGCTAAAAAGCTATATCTTATAGCTTCTCTAGAAGGGGTCTTCCACTGGCCAGGCTCATGGAGCACTGGGCCCTGATTGGCGCCTTAGTGCTGGACTTGTTGCCATACTCGTCTCTTTGCGAGACTAGAATGGGGTGAGTAGGATCTTCTCCTACAAATCTCTGAACCCTAGAGGCCAAGTTTATACTTAGCCAGTCTTGAGCCCTGTCATCTGGGCAGGTCTTAGAGGGGTTTAGATAGCCGCAGGCGTGCCAAAAAGACATATCAGCGAGTCTATCAAACTCTTCTTGAGCAATGCTTGTGACATCTGTTTGTTCGGCATTTAGCTTGAAGCTAAAGCGAACCACATATATCTCTCTCTGGTAGGCAGAAAGATTCTGCCGAGCTACGATACCCGCCTCTACAAGAGTGTAGTCTTGCTCGGTAAGGCTTTGTTGCAGAGCAGACAGGTCGATAACTCTATCTGGGTCTGGCTCTAAAACCAGCTTGCCGTTATTGGCGGCTTGCTCTCGGGCCAGAGAGATTTTTTCTGTCTCTCTGGTGGTGGGCAGAGAAGACACTTCTACTAATTTTCTTGGTGCAATAAATTGCACAAGTAGCTTCTGTACCTTTGTTAAAACTTCCATTGAACCTCCAGGTTCAATCCTTAAATTATAAGATTTTTATAATTTTTAATGCACTTATTTTTTTGCAAAATAAGCTTATAGATAATATCATAATAATAGCTGTAAGTCAACCCTATGTAGCTTGGCAAAAGTAAAAAGTCTCAGAGCGGTAGCTCTGAGACTGAGGCGCTAACAATGATTATTCATTGTTAGCTTGTTGGGTGTATATCACGGCCATTGCAATGCTTGCAATGGGGCATACAAATAGTAAAAAGCAGGTGAGCACGATCTTGCTGGGGGCGACACCGTTTCGGTGCATCCACAAGACAAGTGTGCCACCAATAATAAACACTAGTAGATAGGCTACTAGGTAGTTTGCGCCAGAATAACCGGCCGATTGTGCTAGCACTTTTTCTCCTTCATGTTGGTTTGTGGTTTGCAGGTACAAATGAGTCCATATAATACCTTTTAAAAGCAATTTTGTCAATTGCATAAGCGGCTAAATAAGCTATAATGTAGTCAATGGAATCAGCGCCTCAGCCACCAGAGCTTTCTATTTTGCAGCCCAGCCCAGAGTATGCGCAGGCTATCTTGGCTTGTGATATTTTGCAGTCTAACGGCTTTGAAGCCGTTGTTGTGGGTGGAGCAGTAAGAGATATGATGCTTGGTGAAGAGCCAAAAGACTATGATTTGGCAACAAGTGCCAGCCCTGCCCAAATTGTGGCGCTACCTGGCTTTGAGCGCTCTGAGTATCACGATACCGCCCAAGCCTATGGAGTAAGTAGAGTAAGGCTTGGTGATAGCGAAATAGAGGTAGCCAGCTACCGCAAAGACGTTGAAGCTCACCTGGGCCGTGAAGCAACTCAAGTTGATTTAGGCGCTACGCTTGAAGATGATCTTGAGCGTCGAGACTTCACGATCAATGCAATTGCGCTTGACCCAGTAACTTCTCAGCTGTTTTATCAGCCCCAAGCTCTTAGCGATCTTGATTCTAAAACTATTAGATTCGTGGGTGATGGCTCAGAGCGAATTAGAGAAGATCCACTGAGAATTATTAGGGCTGTAAGATTTAGAAACAAGCTAGGCTTTGAATACGAAGCTCAGACGCACCTAGATATCAAGCAGGCGGTAGCCCAAGGCGAGCTAGGCTCAATTTCTGGCGAACGATTACGCATTGAGATTACAGCTATTTTGGTAAGTGCTCAGTCACGCCAAAAAGCCATAGAAGACCTCGACGAGCTTGGAATTATTGACAAACTATTACCCGAACTCAGCGCCGGTAAGGGCGTAGAGCAGGGGGTGGAATTTCATGCCGAAGGAGATGTTTGGGTGCACCAGCTATTAATAATGGAAGCCCTACCCAGAGATGCCAGCCCAGAGCTGATTTGGTCTGCACTTCTTCACGATATTGGTAAGCCCAGCAAGCAAAAACTACCAGAAGACTCTACTGGGCGAATTACTTTTCATGGCCACGATGTTACAAGTGAAGAGCTTGCCAGACCAATCCTTAACAGGCTTAAATTTTCTAACAAACAAAAAGACGACATTTTGTGGCTAATAGAGAAGCACATCAACATTGCCCAGCTACCAAAAATGAAGCCCAGCAATCAAAAGAAAATGATGAACCACCCAATGTTTGCAGATTTACTTGAATTGCACCGCGCCGACGGGCTAGCCAGCTGGCGCACTATGCCAGACGGAACAATCAGCAAAGAGAAGGCAAGCTTTGCTGAGATTGAAAAGATTTGGCAAGAGCATTTGAGCCAGCCAGTAGAGGTGCGAGCACCTAGTGTGAAGCGCGATCTTGGTATCTCTGGCCAAGATATTATAAGCTTGATGCCGGGCTTTGATAAGACCCAAGACTCTAGGCTAATAGGGCTTGTGTTGTCTGAGCTAGAAGAGCAGTATGCCAACGGTATTTTTGGTAGCCGAGATGAGGCCCTACAGATCGCTAGAGACTCTATTTTGGCGGCCCGCCCTAGCACGCCAAGCATCAATCTAGATTAGCCTATGATTTCAATAAAAGTAAATAAAAACAGCCTAGTCAAAAAGACTAGGCTGCTCTTCTAAGTATATTTTTACATAGAAAGTAGCTTTTGCTATATCGTGTTTTCCAACACAAAGAGTTACGTCACCATCGAGTGATACTAGCTTTTGGTCAATTACTTGATCATCAAGCTCAATGCCTGCAAGGCAACCCATAATATCTCCAAACCCCTCAAGCGAAAACATCAAAATGTCATTACTTCTATTATAGACTAGCTTATATTTGATGCTATTTTTCTTGCGTACTATGGTTTGGCGATTTTTCTTTATGGCAAAATCAATTCCTTTGGCCATCTCGCTGGCAATATGTAGATTAGTTTTAGGTGTTGGCCCTTTGATTCTCACCTTAGCGCCTACCCGCGAAGTAAATTGCAAACATTGTTACTCCAGCCGAAAGACAGAGCAGTGCAACAGCAAAGCCTAGCTCTAGCCAGTACTTGAGTGTCTTATGCATTTTTTTAGGTTCTCCCTTGGTCGATGAACTTTTTGTATTATACAATTTTTATAACACAAAATCAAGTCTTCTTATAAAAATAGCTAGTAAATATATCAAGAAATAGTATCTTGCTTTTGGTTGTTAGAGCGAGCCTATTCTGTCATACTTTTGCTATGCCAGAATTACCAGAAGTAGAAACAGTAAGACTAGGATTGCAGGGCTTTTTACCAGGCTTACAGGTGAAGAGCTTGGCTTTTGATTGGCCAAAAGGCTTTCCTAGTAGCCAGGCGCTGGTAGATAGGGTGCTTATTGGCGCTAAGGTAGAGGCCGTAAATCGTCGCGGTAAAGTAATTATTATTCCGCTATCGTCTGGGTATAGTGTATTGGTGCACCTCAAAATGACCGGCCAGCTGGTCTATGAGTCTAGGGCTGGGCAAGGTTTTGCGGGCGGCCACCCAAACGACAGTCTTATGGCCAAGCTTCCAGACAAATCTACCAGAGTCACGATAGGCTTCACGAGTGGCGCCAAGCTGTACTTTAATGATCAGCGAAAGTTTGGCTGGGTAAAGCTAGAAAAATCTGAAGGTTTGTATGAATCTAATCTGTTTTTGAGCAAGCTAGGCCCAGAGCCACTCAATGATAGCTATACTTTTGAACAATTCAATAGTGCACTTCAGCGCCGTAAAAAAACCAGCATCAAAGCAGCCATTCTAGACCAAACAGTGCTGGCCGGAGTAGGCAACATCTATGCCGATGAAGGGCTTTTTTCAGCTAGAATTCACCCAGCTACAAAAGTAGGCGATGTCAGCACAATCAAGCTAAAAAGATTATATTCTAGCTTGCGCGAGATTATGAAGCTAAGTATTGAGCTGGGCGGTAGCTCTTCTAGAAACTACGTAGATGCAGAGGGCAAAAAGGGCAACTATCTTAATTTTGCCAAGGTCTATGGCCGTGAAGGCCAAGACTGCACTGGCTGCAAGGGCGTGATCAAAAAAATACGAGTAGCCGGCAGGGGCACCCATATTTGCACAAGCTGTCAGAAATTAGTAAAGCACTAAAGTGCTTATAATTTTCAATTTTCAATTTATAATTTACAATTAAGGAACAATGAAGCAAGACACAAATAATCCATACGACCTAGAAGAGCGAACAGCTGTATTCGGTGAGAGAGTTTTGGTATTCTGTAAGTCGTTGCAATATGATGTTACCTCGAAACTGACCCCAAAGGTATCATTGAAAGTTGGATAGCCTAATTAAAAATTGTAAACTGAAAATTGGAAATTGATTTATGTTATTTTATTTTTATGGTGATAACAGCTACGCAATAGCTAAGCAAGTGGCCAAAATTAAACAGACCTATATTAGCAAAACTGGCGGTGATGCAGATCTTGAGATTTTTGAGATGAGCGAGCGACCACTGAGCGACTTGCTCAATTCACTAGCTGTAGTGCCTATGTTTGTTAGTAGCCGGCTACTGATAGTTAGAGATTTGGGCACCCATAAGCTTCAAAAAGACAAAATAGATAGCTTAATCGCTAGTATTGCAGACTCTACAAATGTAGTGCTGGTAGATACTAAGCTAGACAAGAGAAGTGTCTACTTTAAGACCCTCTCAAAGCAGAAAAATGCTAAAAACTTTAGGCTTTTGACTCAGCACGAGCTGGTCAACTGGATCAAGAAAATAGCTCAAGACAACAACAGTAGTATAGAAAATAGCACTATAAATGTACTCATAGATAGAGTTGGTAACGACCAGTGGCAGTTAGAGCAAGAAATGCTCAAGCTATGTGGGTTTACAGACAAGATAGTAGTAAATACCATAGACGAGCTGGTGGTGCCCAATCTAGCGCAGACGGCATTTATGATGATAGATTGTATCACTAGAGGAGACGCCTTGAGGGCTACAAAAATGTATAAAGACCTAAGGGTAGCAGGTGAGCCAGACCAAATGATACTTGGTGCTATTACCTACCAGTACCGCACAATGGTTTTGGCTAAAGACAACGAGGGCCAGGGCAGTGGCTGGCAAAAACAACTAGCTATTAGCCCCTATGCAGCTACAAAGGCCCAAAATCTAGTGCGAGGTAGAGATATGGCCCAGCTAGCTAAAGCCTACCAGCTTATAGTAGATGCAGACTTTGGTATGAAGTCTGGCCAGCTTGAGGCTACTGGAGCTATGGAAATGTTGATTTACCAGCTTAGTGAGCTGTAGTTATTTAGGAACTGGTTTCCCGCCTGCGCGGGAATGACGAAGGGGCGACACGGGAAAGAGGAAGGGGAGGCAAGGCATTGACGGGGGGAGGCGCGGAAACGACATATTTTCCGTCATACCCGGCTAGTCCGCTGGCTAGCGGAGGGTATCCAGTATAGATAAATCCATCATCCTTTGCTTTCCTGGCCGTCATACCCGTGCTAGTCCGCTGACTAGCGGAGGGTATCCAGTTATATTAAATCCACCACAAACAAAAACTCCACCCTGTAAGGTGGAGTTTAGTGTTATTTCTTGGCGGCTGGTTTCTTGGCGGCGGCTTTTTTGGCTGGCGCCTTCTTGGCTACTGCTTTAGCGGCTGGCTTTTTGACGGCTTTTTTCTTTTCGCCTGGCTTGCCTGGGTTTTCTGTACCATATGGTTTTGCAGCTAGAGAGTTGTACTCTTTTGTTAGTCGAGATTTTTTACGATCTGCAGTGCGCTTGTGAAGTACACCTTTTCTTACAGCAGTATCTAGCTGAGCAACAGCAGCTACTAGGGCAGCACTGGTTACTTTTCCAGTAGCAACTTCGTCTTTTACAACTCGCAGCTGCTTTTTCACAGAAGTCTTCACGGCTACATTGTATAGGCGCTTAGCATCTTGCTGACGCATACGTTTTTTGGCTGATTTGATGATTGGCATATGTCTTGTCTGGTTCCTTTTTTGATTATTTGAGACTTGTATTTACTGGCTTTTGAGCTCAATAAATATAACAACGCTTATCATAGCAGATAGGCAACAGGTTGTAAAGAGAGAAATGGCGTAGCCGTAATAATTGATAAAAGCACTGCAGTGACACCGCATGCACTGGTAAGCCTAGAATACAGTTCTAAAGTAGGTAAATTTGCTAAGCATTGTTAAATCAAAAGTATATTTTTTGTTGAAAAATATTGACAACATCACCAGCATAAGCT
>JBAXNA010000006.1:0-18753 GCA_037133995.1 Candidatus Saccharimonadota bacterium | reverse complement strand
AAAGAACTCTAAATATGGCCGACGGCTGCTTGCTAATAGTTGATGCCCAAGAAGGCCCAATGCCCCAAACCAAATTTGTTTTGCAAAAAGCTCTTGCCGGTGGTCTTAAGCCTATTGTTGTTATTAACAAAATCGACAAAGTAGGCTCACGTATTAAAGACGTCGAAAACGAGCTCGCAGATCTATTCTTAGAACTTGCGATTCACGAAGACCAGCTTCACTACCCAGTATACTTCGCCATTGGTAGAGCTGGTAAGGCTTGGGCCGAAATGCCTGTAGACCCAGAAGCCGAAGGTGATCTTTCAGTTCTTTTTGACGCAATTATTGCAGATGTTCCAGCCCCTAGTGTTGAGCTTGACGGTCCTTTTCAAATGCTAGTCACAGCTCTGCGCTGGGACAGCTACAAAGGCAAATACGCAATTGGTAGAGTAAACCGCGGTAGCGTGAAGCCAGGCGACAGTGTTGTTTTATGTAAAAAAGACGGCACCCAAGCCAAAGCCACAATTGATCATGTTTTTATATCTCACGGCATTACTATTGCCGAAACCCCAACAGCTATTGCTGGTGATATTGTTCAGCTAACAGGCGTTGGTGATGCTCAAATTGGTGAAACAGTTGCTGACAGTGCTAACCCAGAAGCCCTACCTATTTTAGAAGTAGAAGCTCCAACCCTAAAAATCTACTTAGGCCCCAATACTAGCCCAGTAAAAGGCACCGAAGGCGACTTTACTACCAGTAGACAGATTGGCGACAGACTAAACAAAGAGCTCGAAACCAATGTTGGTCTTGAGCTTACATCGAGCGATGTGGGCTTCTTGGTGAGTGGTCGTGGTGAACTACACCTGAGCGTACTTATAGAAACACTTCGCCGCGAGGGCTTTGAGTTTGAAGTGGGCAGACCTCAGGTTGTGACAAAAATTGAAGACGGCAAGACAATGGAACCTATTGAAGAGCTTATTGTTGAAGTACCAGCAGATTTTGTTGGTGCTGTACAAATGGAGCTTGGAACAAGAAGGGCTATGCTAAAAGAGCAATTTATTAGCTCAAAAGGTGTAACAAAACTAGTTTACGAACTACCTACCCGCTCTATTTTGGGCTTAAGAAACGTACTTATGACCAACACCAAAGGTGCAGCCGTACTAAATAGTCTTATGGTAGGCTACCAGCCTCAAGGCCAGGCTTTGCAGCAGCTACGTAATGGCGCTCTTGTTTCTTGGGTAGCCGGCAGTACTACTGCTTATTCTCTTCAGAAAGTTGAAGAAAGAGGCACTTGTTTTGTAGGCCCAGGCGTAAAAGTCTATGCCGGTCAAATAATTGGCCTTAACAACCGAAGTGAAGACATGGACATCAATGTCTGTAAGGGCAAACAACTAACAAACATGCGCACCAGTTCTAGCGATGGTGTTGTGCAGCTTATGCCCCCAACTATTTTCAGTCTCGAAGAATGTATTGATTTTATAGAAGATGATGAGCTACTAGAAGTTACTCCAGTTGCTTTGCGACTACGCAAGCGCGAGCTAGACCCCAACAAACGTAAGAAAAACTAAAGCAAGCTCATTTGCTCAGCCGGGCCAGAGCTATCTAGGTTGAGATCGGAATCTGACTGTGGCGACAAACTATCATCAGTTTCTGATTCTAGAACAGTATCTGCTATTTGGCCTTTAGAAATAGCCAGTAAAAATTCAAATATACGAACCATGGCATAAGTATCAAGCTCACAATATTGTAGTAGGTCTGCCATTATTTTATCGACTTCACTTTGCGAGTGAATGTCTTCATATACTGACTGCATCCAGAGTCTCTGAGCGCTTCCGCCCTCTTGTATTTCCATATCTCCATAGCTCAATTCAGGAGCTACAACTGGCAACACCTTTTTGATACTGGCACTGCCCTCAAAAGCCTTATCTACGTAATAGCCATTTTTAAATGGCACCATCAAATCAATAATTCGAGAGTTAACGTCTTCTAGAAAACCAGCATACTCTGGTAATATCCTGGCCATTCGCTCGTTACATTTTTTCTCAAAGCCTTCATACCACACCAGCACTGTGCCTTTTGGGCCGATACTTGAGCTAAGCGCACTCATAAGCTCTGGTATTGGGTTGGTATCAAGAGTGTGCAAAAATTCTTTGTGCTCTAGATCAGCACCAGGCTCAGCGATAATGTGCAGAGAATACTGAAAAGGCAGCTGCTCGTAAGGCTTGGTGCCATCAAAAGGCGGCACTATAGATGAAAGTGTTTCGTAGTCTAGAAAGTAGAGTGGGTATTCTAGCGACTCCACAAATTTTGTTATTTTATCAGTATTTATAGCTGGTAGCTTACTTTTATTGGCCTCGACCTGCCTAAGCTGAACGTCTTTGAGTTCAAAATCTTCTGGTATATCTAAAAGACTTACTATATGCATATCTTCTAGCTGACCAATTTGTTCTGGCATAGCCTGAGTAAGCTTATATATTGAGCTGGCATCGGCTTGGGGCTTTAAACTTAAAAATATATCTAGCCAGTCTCTATAGGAGCCTAGTTTAGCCCGGCGGGGCGTGGGGTCTGGCATTTCAGCTGATACAGCTGTTTTTAATGCTGCAGATATATTTCGCATAGTACTATCAATCTTGCTACGAACTTTTGTAGTCACATCTTCTTGGACGCTCATTTTTAGCGGGTCAACTCTGCCCTGTCTTACATATAGATTATTACAATAAATAACAAAAACATTTCGAACCTTATAGCCGGCTTTTTCTAGCACCACAGTCTGAAAAGCTAAGTCATATATATGCTCTGGCTTGACCTTGGTACTACTTTTTATTTCGTATAAATCAAAAGTCTTAGTGCCAACTTTTTGAATGACATCTACAATGCAGGTGATCTTTTGGTCGTCAAAGCTTGTTTCAAAACGACCCTGCGAGAGTACCTCTGATCCTTCGTCTATAGCTTGCTGGGTGCGGGTAGGCATACTCAAATACTGGTCATAGCTATCAAAGCCTACCCGTTTTATATTCTCAAAACGAGCCTCGCCGAAGTCTTCAAAAAGATTGCCGGCATCAAAAAGCGCCTGCAGATTGGCATCTGGTTCTGGAAGCTTTTTTTTGTCATTTTTTTTGAGCCACAACCATGCTGGGTGCTTCAAAAACATCATATATTCAGATTTTGATAGTGTTATCATGTTGTTATATCTATTATAGCTTACTTGCACAAGATAGGTAGTAGGTGCTACATTAAAACCTAAATGAAATCTATCAAAGCCCAGCTAACCCCAAACAAAACACTATTTCTAGTAGTTGTAGCTCTTGCTCAATTTATTATTATTGTTGACTCGACATTTATGAGTGTATCAATATCAACTCTAGTTGTTGACCTGCACACTACCGTCACAGCTGTACAAACAGCAATTGCTCTCTACACCCTAGTAATGGCCAGTCTTATGATTGCAGGAGCCAAAATTGGCGATATTTTTGGCCGTAGAAAAATATTTTTTGTGGGCCTTACTATCTATGCCACTGGTACCCTAATAGCATCACTGTCTCCCAACATCGTGACATTTATTCTTGGCTGGTCATTTATGGAAGGTATAGGAGCAGCCCTAATGCTACCAGCGATGGTAGCTCTAATAGCTGGTAATTACCCTGCTGGCATAGAGCGCACTAAGGCCTATGCAGTACTTGCCATGGTCGGCTCAAGTGCAGCAGCCATTGGCCCAATTGTAGGTGGCATTTTTACTACCTACTTGTCTTGGCGTCTAGCATTTTTCTCAGAGCTATTTGTAGTGGCCTTTATTGTTCTCAACAGACAAATAATCAAAGATGCAATCTATCAAGGTAAGGCACCTAGCTTTGATTTTAAGGGTTTTATACTTACCGTAACTGGCTTTGTCTCTCTTGTGGGTGGCATTATTTTGGCTTCTTACTATGGTATTTTGCACGCCCGCACAGACGTAGTGGTGGCTGGTCAGACAATCATCACGGCAGGCCAACTATCACCAACAGTATGGCTAGTGCTAACGGGCTTAAGTATCTTAACGATTTTTTACTTCTATGAAAAATCTCGTCTCGACAAGAAATTATCTGTACTAATAGACGTAAGGCTTTTCACTCAGCGAATAGTTGTGGCCGGTTCATTTACCATGTTCGCTCAATACTTGGCCACCGCGAGCATTATATATTCACTAGCACTTTATCTTCAGATGGGCCTTGGCTACAACGCGATACAAAACGGCCTAACTCTTTTACCCCTAAGTATAGCTGTGGTTATAGCAGCATTATTTGGAAGCAAGGTGCTTGCTAGCAGAATAGCCCCGCGCTGGGTGGTTATGGCTGGCTTTTGTTTTATGACTCTTGGCGCAGCTAGCATGGGCCTAACTGCCCGTAACGCAACCAGCGGCATAGACTTTGCGCTTGGCATCTTTTTAATAGGTTTAGGTGTGGGGCTAATCGCTTCTCAGAACCAAAATCTAGTGATAAGTTCTGTTCCAAATAAATTCTCGAGCGAGATTTCTGGAGTTCTAAACACTTGCCTAAACATTGGTAGCTCTATGGGAACAGCACTTGCTGGCGCAATAATTATTACTAGTTTTATATTTAACTTTACTACTCAAGTAGACAACTCTACAGCTTTCACAGACGGCCAAAAAACTCAAATAAACACCGCTGTAAACCAACAAGCCCAAATAGTCTCAAACACCGCCTTTGAAAGTTTGGTTGTAACTGTTCCTCAGCCACAGCAGACTGATCTTGTAAATATCAACTCTCAGGCCAGACAAACAGCTCTTACCAGAATATACATTGTTATTGGCGGCATAGGTATTATAGGTATTCTAGCAAGTCTACTAATACCCAAGACCAAGCCTCTAGACTATCTCAAGAACCCAAAGCAATTCTCATAGCCAGCTAGCTCACTCACTCAATAGATATATTGATAGCACACTAAAAAACCACCATGATCTATGGTGGTTTTTATAGTTACTGCTACTTTTATATAAGCTAAGGTCGTAAGGTTCCAGCAAATACTTGCCATACCAGTGCGGTTTTGGCTACAAGACTAAGTATAATGTATACTCTTTCACCATACAGATAGTTGCTCCATGGTCCCCATTTTTTGTACTGCAAGAACATATTGATAGCAAAGCAGTTGAAGAAAACAAAGATAGTTATAAATATCCAGTAAACAAAGGCAGGTATTTGGGCGCCGCCTGTGGCACTAGAGGCACTAGCCCAGAAGTAAATTGCAATCACTGCCCAAGGAACGATGCCTGCAATACAGCCCACGATGTAACTAATCCAATTTGTTTTTTCTGTTGTTTGGTTATGTATTTCCATTATCAAACCACATAAGTTCATAACCATAACCAGCGCAAATAGCATTATTAAGCTAGCTAGGTCATATATACCAGTAAGTAAAGAAATTGCCACTATCATTATGCTGGCAGAAAAACTGTACTCTATCCAGCGGGCTCGGTTCATGCCAGCTTTTAAGTCTTTTTTATAGCCTCTAAACCAAATTGTAGAAATCAACAGGTGTGAGAACATACATATTAGAACAAAGGCTATTATTGGCCAAACTAGTGGTAAATCAAATAGCGTTTTGCTAGATGATACTAGAGTTTTAGTGGCCAAATCAAAAGTTAAATAACTGGTAGTTATAGGAAATTTTACCTTTTGGCTGGCTATAAGTAGCATTAAGCCAGCTTGCAGGGCAAAAAAGAAAAACATAAATATATTAAATTTTCTTAAGCCCTCAATCGTAATTTTCTTTTTCTTCTTTTTGGCCATTTGTGGGGGTTCCTTATTTAGTTTGTTAATACTTATGGTTATTATATACTTTAATTAATTTTGCTACAAGCTTGATTGACAAAAATATACTAAGGAGATCACCTAGCTATCATGCCATAGCCCATACTTAGTAGAACCACTAGCCCAAATATTCGCCTAAAAATTGTATCCCCCCAGCCAATCTCTAGTACTCCCCAGCTGATCAAAGCTATTCTATAAATAAAAGTCAGTATATCTCTGTAAGGAGAGGCATCTACAAAAATTAAGCCAAGCCATGCAATGATTGCCACCCACAAAGAAGTGTTAGGAAACTGCACCAAAACTAGCTTGTTGTTTTTGTCTAAAAATATTCTTGAGTATAATGATTTTTTGGTTTTTGTCATGTGTATGGCGCTTAATCAATAATAAATTTAGCTATTCAAGTGCTGGGAGGCGCCGGTAGCGTCGCCGGTGCTACAGGCAAGGGCTGATCACAGTTTGATACTGCCAGCTTGCCACTAAAGCGATCTGCTAACCAGTTGGTTACCGCCGGCCCTGCTACCATCGCAGCTTGAACGTGGCCGGTATTACCTAGCCAGTTTGTGGTGATATTTACATTTTTAGAGCAGGCATTTTGTACGAGTAGAGCGGTTGTTGGTGGCAAGACAATGTTATCTGTAAGGCCCTGGGCCACATAGATTGGTACTCCAGCAAGCTCTACTTGGGGTGTTTGGGCTTTAGCAGCATTGTACCACTGGATATTGCTGTTGGGGTCGGTTTCAAAAAATCTCTGGCCAATCCCCTGCCTTAGCTCTATTTCGGCCAGCTCGTTTTTAACACAGCCGTAGGCAATAGACTTGTAGTTGCGAAGCGCAGCCTTAGAGAGCACACCTTCTAGCGGCAAATTATAAACCAGTGGCCATGAAACCGTAGCGTCTGGGCCAATTCCCCAGGCAACAGAGCTTGCGTACTGCAGGCTAAATAGCGCGTTTAGCTCAGCCGCTGGTGCCGCAGCAGCTACAGCCAAAAGCTTTAACTCTGGAGCATAGCTTTTAGAAAGTTGGGCTGTGAATAATGCTGAATGACCACCCTGAGAATGCCCCCAGGCTACATATCTTGACCCGGCAGAAGCTACTGGCAAGTTGCGGGCCGCTCGTACTGAGTTGATTACATCGTGGGCTTCACTTTGCCCAATTAGGTAGTAGGGCTCGCCTGGCGTGCCCAGACCAGTGTAGTCTGTAGCGGTCACCACCCAGCCGCGTTGCATCATTGAGCCTAGCCAATTGTCTGTGTCGCCCAGTGGGCCAGAAGGATTACGAGAAGGCACACAGTTGTCACCAAAGCCCTGAGTGCCATGGGCCCAAGCCACAACGTTTCTACCGCCTGCTGGTGCTGGGGTATTTGGCACATACACCACGCCAGAGCTTACCGCTGCTTCGCCATTAGCCAGCTGAGTATTGTATAAAACCCTGTAGGCTGTGCCCCCACCTGGCACCACTACACCAGGCATTACTTCAGATTTTAGCAAAGCCCCCGCCGCACTACTTGGGCTAGTGGCTGGTGGAACATAGAAAGCCTCAATACCAGCTTGAAAACTTGCATTAGAACGATTGACCATAGCTATTCTTATACAGATACCAATAATTACTCCAAAAACTAGAATAAAAAAACCAGTTGCAAATTTATGCCTAGAAAACCATGATCTGCTGTGTTGAGTGTACTGTTTGAGGTCTTGATCTTGATGAGTTGTCATATAATTCTCCTTTTACTATTTCGTCTTAGCTTGTTGGGTACTGCTATTTTTTGACTCGTCTACTTGTATGGATATTTCGTTGTGGCGTAAAAACCCAGGCTTGTAGGGTGCGTCGTAGCGCAACACGCTTACCGGGCCTTTGGCTGCAAGATTTATTGAATCAGCCCAAGCTTTTAGCTCAGCGGTCTTTTTATTAATTTTCTCCTCAGATGTATAGCCAGAAAATTTTATAACCACAGCCTGGTAAGGGTCTCTAGCGGATATTATTACCTGGCTATTATTTGGCTTAGGTAGCGTACTCAAGCTATAGCTAGATGGCATAGTAAAACTCACGCTGTAGTGACCAGTCTTGGTCTGACTAGTGCTAACAGGTGCAGTCATAGCAATTTTTTCAGAGCTTAGCTGTTGACTAGCCACAGGAGTGGTCATGGCAATACTGGCCCGCGATGTATTGTTACCAAAAATATAGTCGGCTAGCATACCAAAAGCCTCATTGCCAGCACTGCCGTGCTCCGTGGCATCTACTAGTACGCTAGCAGTTATACTTTTAGCATAACTACGCAGCTCACATGTGCCAGAAGACTTTAGTATTTTGAATTTGGGTGTTTCAGTAGCCATAGTAGTGTTTTTATTATAGCACGAGCACTTAGGCTATGAATATTTAAGATAATTTTGCTTTGATGATTTAGATATTTATATAAGGCAGTATAAGTATAAATAGCGATATTGACATACCAAAGTCATAGATTAGAACTAAGCTGTTATTTGGGGCAAAGTTTTTATTTTTAATTATTTCGTACAAGTGATTGAGGCCAGCAAAAAACAAAAATGTTATCACCGGCAGAGCAATCGCCACGCAGGCTTCAATGCTGCGGCCGATTGCGTAAAAGCAGCCTAGGCCCAGGCCTAGGCTGACGGCAGCTATTTCGTACTGAAAGCCATTAGTCACCCAGCCAATACTTTTGGCCATTTTTTTTGCAAACAGCGAGTGCATAACTGCAGAAAAAAGCATTACCCAGCCCACAAAATACAAGAGCCAGTGAATAGTGTTGATGTCTGTAGACTCTACAGCAGAAGACATTGGCGCATTGCTGCCTGACAAGGCAAAAGCCCAGGCGGCCACAAACATACCTGGCAAAACAAGCCCAGAAATTAGCTCACCGATATTACTTTTTGATTTAGTCTTAGCTTTTGCCATCATGTTATACCTTTATTTATACAATCAATTATAGTACCTTGCTTAAGCATAAGCAATAATACCTTGTCAGATAGCTCTTAGGCCTACCCGCCAAAGTTTTTTTCAATTCTGGCTGTTATTGAGCCAGGGTGGCGCCCTAATTTCTTGCTAATTTTTGTAGTGCTTGCACCGTCGTTATATAGTTTTTTTAGATCTTTATCTTGCTTGAGGGTCCAGGGTCTATAGGCGTTTGGGAACTCTAGGCGCATTTTTTCTACTTTTTGACTCCAGCTAGACGCTACACCAGACTTGGTTAGTTTTGACTTAGTACCGGCCTTGGGTATGGGACGATTTTTTTGGGCTGCCTGCCAATCAATAATAACTGCTGCGTAGTCTTGCGTAGCCTGCTTGCTTTTGGCCTGCAAGTCTTGGTCTATGGCTTGAGCTTCTGGGCTAACTTCTAGAGCCAAGTCATTAAATCCATCTAGCGTTAGTGACGGTAAGTCTCGAACCCTACTCAGGGCAACATAGCCCATGCCGGCCACAAAAGCTCGGCGCAAATCAATTCGAGCACTGTCTAGCGTCATACCTTGGCTTTTATGAACAGTTATAGCCCAGGCCAGTCTAAGAGGTAGCTGGGTGAGGCTGGCTCTTTTGGTTTCGCCGTCCATTAGCTCCCAGGTGTCTGGTGTTATTAGTACGGTATTGCCATTTAATAGTTTGACTAGGGGAAAATTATTGTCTTTATCAAAACCTACTACCTCGCCTAGCGAGCCGTTTACGTACTTTCTGTCTTGGCTATTTTTGATACACATTACTTTAGCACCTAGCTTGAGTTCTAATGTCTGGGGTGCCAAACAAGATTTTTTTAGACTCTCCACATAGTTGGCTTTGCCGGTATGGCTCATTTCATAGCTCTGAGTTGGCGTTAAAAGCTGGGCTAGATGCTGGGCGTTAATAGTATCAACGTCTTGATTGGTAGTGAGTAGTCTTGTACCAGTAGTACTAGGCTCAAGCGCGCTGGGTGCTTGAGCTCGCAATAGTGCAGTGTGGCTATCTTCTATGCTGCCGGCTCTTACGGCGTTCAAGAGCTCGCTGTACTCACTATCGCTAGTCTGTCTAAATTGCTGCGTTAAATAGCAAACGGCCATATTTGACTCTTGCCAGACATTTGAGCTAGTTACAAATTCGGCTTCGCGATCTCCTGCGCGTGTTACTGGGGGCAGCTGAAAAAAGTCACCACACAAGATTACTTGTAGCTCACCAAAAGGTTCACTAGAGTCCCGCACCGAGCGAAGTATGGCATCTACCATATCTAAGCGGTAGTCATGAAGCATGCTTATCTCATCAATTATTAGCATGTCGGCTTTTTTAATAGTCTCTTTGCGCGAAGCTGGCATTCTAGCAATCATGCCGGGCCATACAGTGTCTGCAATGCCTATGCCAGACCAAGCGTGAATAGTTGTGCCATTTAAATGAGTTGCGGCCAGGCCTGTAGTGGCTGTTACGGCCACATGCTTGCCGTCTTGCTTGGCGCGCACTATTACCTGCCTAAGCAAATGTGTTTTACCGCTACCGGCGGCACCTGTCAAAAGCACAGACTGGCCAGACTCTATTATGGCCAAAGCCTCTTTTTGTATCATTTCTCTTATCTCTCAAGTTTATTGTTATAGCTATTTTAGCATATACTTTGTGACTGTGGTTTTTCATCAATTACTAGTCTGATAATATCATGTTGCATTCTTGTAATATCGAGCGCACAATGAGTGTAGTACCTACCACCAAACAACGCCGGGGGCAAAATATGAATTCTCAACAGCAAGCCAAAGTACAAGAGATTCTTGATAGTCTTAGTAAAATTCGCCATATTCAAATAGATTTATACCAAAACCTACAAAGAATTAATACCGAGATCAACCGCAATACAAACGAACAGCGCAGGCTCGAAGCCGAAATGGCTCAATATATGGCCAGAGACAGCATTGAAAACACCAAGCTAAGTAAGCCCGCAAGCGAAGACAACAACAGCCCTAATTCCTAATATTTTTCTGCTCATACATTCTGGCAGTTTCTAGTTTCTGCCAGTGACACCCCAAGTGTCATGGCTAAAAACTAACAACCACCGCCTAGCGATTAGGCGGTGGTTTCACTTCTACAGCTTATACGTTCTATGTCTTTGTGAGCCATTTGCGCACGCTTCTAAAACAAGTCATACTTAAGCGTAGTAAAGTGGCAAAATTAAAATAACTTTTTGATAAGGAGATCACGATGGTAACAATTAGTATAGAGGGCGACAACCTTATGGTAGTAGTAAACGGTATTGGCAAAGTGCTAGCCCTGCGTAGTGAGCTAACAGTTCCGCTTAAGCACGTGGTGAGCGCAAAGGCCGACCCACAAGCAGCCTCTCTACCAAAAGGCCTCAAAGGCCCAGGCACACGAGTACCAGGGCTAATATACGCCGGTACCTTTCATAGAGACGGAGAGAAAGTTTTTTGGGACGTGCGCAACTCTGATAATGCAATTGTAATTGACCTAAAAGACGAAGACTTCAAGCAGCTAGTGGTAGAGGTTAAAGATCCTAAAGAGAGTGTTGAGCTCATAAACAGCCATATTGGCTAAACCCAAACTTCTAGGGGTTGTATTTAGAGTACTCTTGATAATAGTGATATTTCTAAAATCAAGGCAAATACCGGTATAAAAATAGACTGCAGTTTACTCATTGGTAAGTATTCCCCAGATTTATGAAAATAAACTTTACCTGTTAAGGCTATTGCAAGGCCAGCAACTACGCCAGCTAGTGGAATAAACACTGATATTAGAACAAAGCCAATATTTGTTCTAAAAAAAGGCGGTTTGTCTTGTGTGGCCTGAGAGTCTTTTGCCTCTGCCGGCTCAGCCGCGGGGGTTGGAGTTGCTGGAGTTACTGCAGCCACTGCTGGCACTTCTGCTTCTGAGACTACAGGCGCTGGTGGCTGTTGAGCGGCTGGTTCTACTACTGGCGCTTGTTCTGGTGTTGCTGGGCTAGCTGCTGGTTCTGGTGGGCTAGGCTGAATTGGATCTGGCATATAAAAAATCCTTATGTTTAAGTAGCTTTATAGTAGCACACTTTGCAAATAAAAACTTTGCTTGGCCAGCTAATGCTTACTGAACCTACGCGACAAAGGGTCAATAATAGGTAGTACAAAAAATATTAGCAATGCCAGCTCGCCAATCACAAATACCATGCCCAGGACAATAACTGAGACAATCACGAAGCTAAGATTTTGGAACTTGCCATAGCTTGCTCGGCGCTTGTTATATACTTTGTAAAAACTGGGGTGAGCCTGAACATATAAGCCCTGTACGTAAGTGGCAAGGGCCAGAAAGAACAGATTGAGTGGATACAAAAGCTGAGCTGGCAACAGGCTAGGGTAAGTGGCTGTAAGACTGGTGGTAAAAGGTAGTAAGACCACCATAAGTAGCCTAAAAATATTTAGTTTTGACACCCTCTCGTCTATTGTATCGAGCTGCTCAAACATACGCATATGTACCGACCACATAACGCCCAAAATTATAAAACTTATCAAAAAACCAGTAAAGCTGGGGCGCATTTTTGCTAGGGCCTGCCAAAGATCTTGGTTGGTGGCATTACTTGATAGTACTGGCACACTTAGGCCTAGTACCAGCAGGGTCATAGCAATAGCAAATACTGCGTCTGTAAGGCTTTCTGTGCGGCGGGTTGGAAATGTTCTTATTTGACTAATATCGTCTTGCATAGCATTATTATACACCACTTAGCATAACTATTTTGACTTAGACTTTCTACAGGCTTCACTACAATATTTGACACTTGCCCACTGGCCTCTACTAGCCCAGCGCTTACGATTGTCAAAAGGACGCTTGCAGACCTTACAGATTTTTGTAAGAGATTTTA
The DNA here is from genome assembly GCA_037133995.1 of Candidatus Saccharimonadota bacterium. Taxonomy (GTDB): domain Bacteria; phylum Patescibacteriota; class Saccharimonadia; order CAILAD01; family BJGX01; genus CAILAD01. The sequence goes on along the minus strand of JBAXNA010000006.1, from coordinate 6,169 downwards.
CTTTCTTAGAGAGTTGTTTTTTGGTTTTTTGAGGCATTTTATACTATTTAGAAACAGCGTTTAGTGTACCTAGTACTACCACCCAAGCCAGCGCAGACTTAGCAATAAGACTTAGCCAGATATAAGCTCGCTCGCCGTATTCGTAATTTTTCCAGGGGCCAATTTTTTTGTACTGTAGCCACATGTTGACGGCAAAAGTATTGAAGAATAAAAATGTCACTACAAAGCCAAGCTGAGCGTACCACGGGATAGAATCTGCGATGTTGTTGGTGCTGGCCCAAAAATATAGGCCCCCTATTAGCCAAGGAACTATACCGGCGATAATTCCCATGTTGAAAGGAAACCAAGAAGTCTTTTCTGTGAGCTGATTGTAGCGCTCCATCTCTAGGCCCCAGATATTCATTAAGAAATTAAGTGTGAATATAAATACTACACTTGGCAGCTCAATAAGCCCGCCCATCATAAGTAGGGCTACCAGCATAAGTGATGAGCTTATAGAGTATTCTACCCAACGCATTGGGTTGATGCCTTTTTTGATATTGGCTTCGTAGCGCCTTACGTAAAACGGTGAGGCGATGAAGAAGTGAAAAAATGCAGCAACCAACAAAAAGACTGGTGCCACAACAGCAATTGGCACATCTACGACGGTCTGTACCGCTACAGTAAAATCACCATTTGGGGCTTTATCAAAAAAACGAGTAATAATTGGGATAGTAAATGCGTAATTTAGAATGTAGAGCATTACTGCTGCTTGCGATAGATGAATGAAGCCAGCAATAATATTTAGCTTTTGCAGTCTTAGACCTTGTTTAGTTTTTGGCTTGATAGTGTTTACCTCTATTATTGTTTATATAATAAATATTTTAGCATAACAATTATAAATAGTGCAAAACAAAAACCTACCTATTTATAGTATAGGTAGGATTATTATTAGTAAATGCTCGAGACCGTTACAGTCTAGGCCTAGATATGCCTACAAGCCAAGTATTTGCTTTTTCTTAGCATCAAACTCCTCTTGAGTAAGAATGCCTTGATCTTTGAGCTGACCTAGCTTTTCTAGCTGAGCCATTTGGTCATCTACGCCACTTGTGGCAGCCACTGGGGCTGGTGCAGCTGCTTCGGCCTGATCACTATTGTTGTTGCCTCTTTTTGCAACAGATGCGCCTATGGCAGCTCCCATTACCATTCCGCGTCTTCTTCCTCTTCTAAATCCTGCTGGGCTCATATAATTTTCCTTTTTTTAATATCTATGGCTTATTATAGCCCGTATAGCGACAACTAGGCAATATTTTGATATAAGAGTATAATCACGGCATACAATAACTAATAGAAAAGAGGAACAAATGCCAATCATAGCATCAATATACTGGATAATTGCAGGACTAATCTGGCTAGCAATCGCTTTTTGGCCAGCACGAGTTGCCGCAAGAAAAGGTCATAGTTTTTTAGGCTTTTTCATATTTAGCTTATTTTTCTTTCCAGCTGCAATAATAGTAGCCTATGTCGTAAAAGACCAAAGCATTCAAAAAGTCTAATACCTAGCTAACTACTTGGCACGGCCACGACCACCACTCTACCGTCTGCTGAACCGCCGGGTGTACAGGTATAGATAGTTAGCCTTGGCTTTGAGCTTTGATACTCTATCTCAACTGCATTCGGCTTGACCTGCTTTACTTCTTGAACAGCGTATTTGTACTGTTTGCCCTGCCAATTGATAAGTACTTCGTCACCTACCTTGGTGTTTTTGAGGTCATAAAAGATAGAGTTTTGCTTGACGTGTTTTGGGTCTAAGCCCCATACAAAACTATGTCCGGTTATTATCATATTGCCACCACTCACTGGGCTGCCTTGTTTGGGCAGTCTATTCCAGGCTAGGCCCTTATCTAAAATACTAGAGTCACCTTGGGCTATTTCGGCCTGCACACCTACAGCTGGTATAAAAATAGCGTCTTTGTCTTGTTTGACTGGCTCTTGGGCAATAGCTTTTATTTCTTCTGGTGATTTTTTTTGAATTGTAGGTGAAAAAAGAATATAGGCCACGTAAGCGCCTGCAACTAGCAGTGCGATGCCCAAAAAAGCCAACAAATAGAGCTTTTTACCGTATCTTATCTGTCTTGAGCGCGGGGTACTTTTATGGCGGTTGTTTTTGATACTAATCATTGTTTATTATTATAGCACCTTGCTTCAAAAGCATAAGCCCCTAGCTAATTTGCGCAGAGGCTGAGCTAGGGGCTTTAGCTGTAAGATTTAAATTAATTTTTCTTAACGGCGTAGCCTACACCAGTGAGGCCAGCTAGAACGAATAGTGTGGCGAGTAGTACTGGTAGTCTTGTGTCCCATCCTGTAGAGGCTAGTGTGCCAGGTGTGGGTGTTGGCACAGCAGCTACGTATTCGTATGCACCACTGTCTGCTATTGCAGACTGAGGGCGAGCAACGCCACGCTGATCAACACCTGGAGTGGCTGGAGTTCCAGCTACGGCATTTTCTAGTGCTGGAGAGCCGGCTTGTAGAGGCATTACAAAGGTACTGCCAACTTGTTGGTACGCGGCAAGCAGTGGGTCGGTAGAGTTTTGGTCATTAGTACCAGTAAATAGTGCAATGCAGGTGCCGTCGCTAGATATATTACCTCCATCACTTGTAATTGTGCTGTTTGAACCACCATAAGAGTAGCAGTTCGCTGCGGTAGTGTCGTCAAATAGCTTGTTGCCACTCAGAATATTATTTCTTAAATTAAGCTCAGCGCTAAATCCATCGCCGAGATTAACTGCAAACATAAAAGGTACGGTTTCGCTTGCAGTATTATTAACAATTGTGTTGTTATATACATTAGCAACAGCTGTTCCGTCAGCATCGGCTCCATTATAAACATTTATGATTCCAGAATTATTATCATAAATAGTGTTATTGAATATATTCATGAATGAGGTACCTAACTTTACTAAACTGCCCGGAGGTCTAGCATTGGCAAACAAGAATAAGGCTGAGTTGTTATAAAATGCACTGTTAGATATTGTGGTTGTGATATCTTCTGTACCCGCCGTAAGTGCAATTGCACAAACAGGAAGAAAGGCGGCTGGCGTAACACATGCATTGTCTTTTACTATTAGTTTATTTGCAGTCACGTTTCCTGCGACATTAACCAGTAAGGTTTCGCCAGTTGGGCTAGAAGTGAAGTTCTGGAATGTCAAATTCTCTAAAAGGTAATTACCCGCGGCACCAATAGTAACCCCGCCAAAGCCGCCACCGTCAATAATGGTACTTACGGCATTCTCGCCGATAATAGAAATGTTACCAGGAACAACAATAGCACCTAAAGCTGCTGAGAGATTGTAAGCACCTGCACCTACATTGATAGTGTCATCGCCGTCACCTGCTGCGCATGTGCCCACTATTGCGTCTGTGGCGGCAGCTTCGAGAGCCTGGGGCAGTGTACAAGAGCTAGATAGAGTCACATCATAGGTAGTAGCGTGAGCCTTAGGGGCAAGAATAAGAGAAACTAGCACTGCTAGAAGTGTAACGGCGAATACTGAAATGACATTCTTAGTTCTACTGGCCTTACCGCCAAGAGTTGTAAATATATTGCCGGTCATAAATTGCTGGGTCATTTGTTTTTTACCTTTGTATTACTTATTTATAATAAAATTATCACTAATACCTATTATTGTAATGCTTAGCGCATATAAGCGCAAGTACTTTTGATTGAGTATTACATGTATAATACTTAAGTATGTGGCTCATCTACTCAATCTCTTGTGCATTTAGCGATAGTATCGCTAGCCTTGGCAACAAAAAGCTGGTCTCTCGCAAGCTAGACCCCGTGGCTATTTCTTATTTTGTGCATGGTCTGGGTGCCTTTGGTTTTCTAATGCTGGCAATATATAGTGGACAAAACATCTTGGGAATTAGCCAACTCTCGCTGGGGCTTGTGATGCTCACCGCTGCGCTGGCCGCGTTGGCCGGTGTACTTATACTTGTCGCTCTAAAAAAAGGCGATCTATCGCTTATCGCACCCATTCAAACCCTCACCCCGCTATTTGTACTAGTTATAGCGGTGTTTTTTCTCAAGCAAACCCCCAGCCCCATTGGGCTAGCAGGTATTCTACTGGTAGTGATGGGTGGGGTTTTCTTAGACAAAAACCCACGCGAGTCACTGCCGTCTGTTTTAAAACGAATTGTCAGCTACCAGCCAGCCCTAGTTGCTGTTGCTGCTGCTTTTTTGTTTGCCCTAGCTTCGGTACTTGATGCCAGAGGGCTGCAATCTACTTCCGTGGGTATATGGATACTATATATCTACTTTTTTATATTTTTGTTTCTCACACCTGTTGTCATTTTTAGTAAGCGCAAAAGCTTGCCGCCACTCAAAGCCCAGCTGCCACTGTTACTATTTGTGACTTGTTTTCACGTAATGGCAATACTTTTCCAGTTTATCGCACTGGGTCTTAAGTCTGTAAGCTACGTCATGAGTATTAAGCGGCTTAGCTCGGTTTTTGCAGTACTGCTAGCCTACATTTTTCTAAACGAAAAACGCGCGGTATCAAGAATACCTGGGGCTATTGTAATGGTTGCCGGCGCTGTACTTATTGGCCTTAGCTAGGCCTTACGCTTTTTGGCTTGAGCTAGAATCAAGCTCATGCGTGGGTTTTTACTAAATTTGTCAGAGTTATTTTTTATAAATTGCCAGTATAAAACGGTGAATTCACTGTCTTGTGCGGCCTTGAGGCTAGGCCACCACTTGCCCATTTTTTGTAAATAATTACCGCCAGAAACATAGGGCTTTGTGGCAGTAAAGCCACCGTCGGCGTACTGGCTCATGCCATAGACATTGGCAACCATCACCCATTGATAGGCATCAACATACATACTACAAAACCATCTATAAACATCATCTGGGTCGTAGCCATTTAGCAAGAACCAGTTCCCCAAGACCATAAGGCGCTCAATGTGGTGATTGTAGCCGTATTTATAAGTTGTTTTTAAGACTTCTCGCACTGGGAGCCCTAGGTCTTCTGGTATATCTCCGCTATACCACCAAGGCTCGAGCTTCTTTTTGAAGCCAAAATAATTACCTACAATCTTATCTTGTTTGTGCATATACAGACCGTGCATATATTCTCGCCAGCCAATAATTTGGCGAACGAAACCCTCATAAGAATTGATAGACACTTGGCCTTTTTTGTATTCTTTGGCGGCTGAGTCTAGCACCTGTCTAGGCGTCAAAAGACCCGTATTGAGCATTGGCGACAAAACAGAATGAAATAAAAATGCCTCACCAGTAGACATGGCATCTTCGTAGGGGCCAAAGTTTGAGAAGCGGTGCTTAATAAAATCTTTGAGCCAGTGCTCTGCTTCACCGTAGGTTGTAGGCAGCCAGAAGTCTTTGGTGCTACCAGCGTTGCTAGGGTAAAAGCTTTCTACGTCTTTGACGGCTGATTCAAAGTTTGCCGGCGTTACAGCTGGCAGTGCTGGGATTTTGATATTTTTGGGTAGTGGCTGGCGATTGAGCTCATCGAAGCTCCACTTTCCACCTTCTGGCTTGTCATCTAACATTAAAATATTCATACGCCCACGCTGCCAGCGGTAGAAGCTGTCCATAATTGGTTTTGGTTTTTCGCTAAACCACTTTTTGCTTAGCTCAAGTGGCGTCACAAACTGTTCGTTTTCAAGCTCGTGATACTCTAAATTCATCTTACTGGCCAAGTCATGTAGCATTGCATTTGGCCCTTTGTCGCTAGATCTCATCCAGACAAGCTGTTCAAAATGATGCGATTCGATTATTTTTTTGAGCTCATTTTTATAAATGCTTGATTTCTTGAGATCAATGTACACTACCGATCTCTTTATGGACTTAAGATAGGTTTTGTAATTTCGCATTCCAGCCAAAATAAGCACTAGCTTATGCTTGTGGTATGGAAGCTTTGAAAACAAGCTGTCTGCTTCAATCATTATAATTGTTGAGTCTGGGTAGAGCTTTAGAGCCGGGTGATCTTTGAGAAGCTGATTACCAAGCACTACAATGGCAGTTTTATTTTCTAAGCTAGCCATTTTTTGATATATGCCTCCACATCAAATCGGTTTTTTAGGCCGTTATAATTCATATAGCGAATTTTACCAAACACCGGCCTGCCAAACCAAGCTCTGTCGTGTAAGCCGGCAATAGACCATAGTACGC
>JBAXNA010000005.1:0-21148 GCA_037133995.1 Candidatus Saccharimonadota bacterium | reverse complement strand
TCATTGAGCTTTTTTTCTACCACTGAGGCTTCGCTTTTGAGCTTAGCGGCAAACTCAAAATCTTGATTATATACAGCGTCATCAATTTTGTTCATTAAATCTGAAAGCTTTTTTTCAAGCTTCTTGTGTCGCTTACCAGTACTACCTCTGTTTATTCTGGCCCTGGCTGAGGCTTCGTCTATTAGATCTATTGCTTTGTCAGGCATGAATCTATCGCTCACATAGCGCTTGGCTAGCTTACTAGCCTGATCGATTGCATCGTCACTGATCTCGACGTGATGAAACTGCTCGTAGCGCTCACGTAGGCCTTTTATAATCTCTACTGTCTCATCGACAGTTGCTTCTGGAACCTGAACAGGCTGAAATCGGCGCTCTAGGGCGGAGTCTTTTTCGATATATTTACGATACTCTTCTGTGGTGGTGGCGCCAATAGTCTGCACTTCTCCGCGAGCCAATGCTGGCTTTAAAATATTGGCGGCGTCTATCGCTCCTTCGGCACTGCCAGCACCTACCACATTATGAAGCTCATCTATAAAAAGTATTACGTCGTCAGCCTCCTTGGCTTCATCGATAATCTTTTTGAGTCGCTCTTCAAACTCACCCCGAAACTTTGTACCAGCAATTATTGAGGCCATATCTAGCATCATAATCCTCTTTCCGTGTAAGAGATCTGGCACTTCTTCATTTACAATTCTTTCGGCTAGACCCTCGACTATTGCAGTCTTACCAACTCCTGGTTCACCAATCAAAACCGGATTATTTTTACTTCGACGATTCAAGATTGATATCATACGATCTAGCTGAGGCTTTCGGCCAACCATAGGGTCTAGCTTGCCTGATCGTGCCTTGGCTGTCAGGTCTATGCTGAAATGCTCAAGAGCTGGAGTCTTACTATCTGAATCGGCAGAGATATTACGGCCCCCAGCCAAAGCTTTTTCATCAAAAAGTGAGGACTGGTTCTGTAAGAAATTTTCAACATCTAGTCTCAACTTACTAGGATCAACCTTGATTTCAGCGAGTAGCGTTTGAGCTCGTGAATTTTTTTGGTTTAAAATAGCAAAAAGTAAATGTTCGGTTCCGGCGTATGGCTGTGAAAACTCTTGGGCAACTCTAAGCGCTAGTGTGATTGTTTTTTTTGCTGTCTCACTAAGATCGATTGCTTCGCTTTTTAAGTTTGTCTTGGGGGCAGAGCTAGAAAGCATGCTTGGGTTTATTTTTTCGAGAGTTACTCCACTATCTCTTAAGAGTCGAGCACCAAGTGAAGTATTAGACTTGATTATTGCCAGCAACAAATGTTCGGTACCAACGTAGCTGGCACCCATCTGTATCGCTAGCTGACCGCTATACTGTAGGGTTTTTTTAGCATTCTCAGTAAATCTGTCGAAAACATCTGGAAACTCTGGCTGCATACTCTCCTCCTTTACTTATCGCTTTTTAGCGACAAGCTTTTTTTAAACTTCGTCTTTTTTGTCTACTTGGGTTGTTTCAGCTTCTGCTGGCTCTTCACTAGTCGCTACTGATTCTTCGGCTTTGCTAGTCTCAGGGCTATCCACTAATTCTTTAGTCTCTGCATCAGGACTTAGCACCTCTGAGATAAGTGCGTCTTCAAGATCTTCGGTCTTAATTGTCTTGGGCTCGTCTTCTACTGCAGTGGCAGTTTCTTCTACGCCAGATTCATCGGCGCCATCTATATCGACGTTCCAGCCAGTAAGCTTAGCAGCAAGTCGAACGTTTTGGCCGGCTTTACCAATAGCAAGGCTTAGCTGATCTTCTGGAACCTTTACTACGGCTTTTTTATCTTCTTCATTTAGCTTTACGCTTATTACTTTGGTTGGTGATAGAGCTGAAGCGATGTATTCTTTAGCGTCTTCACTATAGGCAATGATGTCGATTTTTTCTTCGCCAATTTCGTTCATTACAGCCTGCACGCGACTACCTCTACCTCCTACAAAAGTACCTACTGGGTCAACGCCTTCAAGATTACTTTTTACAGCGATTTTGGTTCTCATACCTGCCTCACGAGCAATAGCAACAATTTCTACACTGCCACTGCTTATTTCTGGAACTTCCATCTCAAACAAACGTCTAATCATTTCTGGATGAGAACGACTTACTACAATCTGTGGCCCGCGTAGGGTTTGCTCGACTCGAACTACATACACTTTTACACGCTGGCCGGTATAATAACGCTCATTAGGGAGCTGGTCATTAGGAAACAAAACCCCTACTGCATGGCCAAGATCTATGTAGGCATTACCGCGCTCTACTCGCTGCACGGTACTGGCGATTATTTGGCCTTCCTTGTCAGAAAATTCTGTAAACACAACTTCTCTTTCGGCTTCTCGAATACGCTGCATAATAACTTGCTTGGCAGTCTGAGCCGCGACTCTACCAAATTCCTTGTTGTCTTCTTCATACTCTACCATCTCACCTAGCTTGGCATCTTTGCTTATAGCTTTAGCATCGGCTAGCGCTATTTGCAGCATCTCAAAACCTTCTTGAACAGCTTTTACCACTTCTTTACTCACAAAAATACGAGCTTCGCCAGATTCGTTATCTAGAGTTACTCTTACTTCTTGGTCTTTGTCGCCAAAATCCTTTTTGTAGGCTGCAGCTAGGGCTGCTTCAATAGCCTCTATGACTGATTCTTTAGTGATACCTTTTTCTTCACAGATCTGCTCAATGGCTGATAAAAATTGGTTTTGCATAATATTTTCTTCTCTCTTTCTATTCTTCTATTCAATTGTAATGTTTGTTTGGAACAAAAAAGCCGGTTGTTTTTTGTTTTAAAACAGCTCCGACTCCTTTTTAGGTGTTCAAACTATGGCCCTATTATACAAAAATTAGCACTCCAATGTCAAGACTGCTAACACTACTTTTTTGTAAAATAGAACTGCCCCATCATCTGATGGGGCAGTCGGGGTGGGCTAAAGGGCTCAGACCTTAATGACCAGGGCGGTCATGTCGTCGTCTTTTGCCCTAGGGTTTACTTCTATTGGCTGGCTAGCAATCTGCTTGCCCAGTCGCAGCAAGTTTTGAGCTGCATACTCAACGTCACCTGAGCCAAGCAATTCTGCAATGTCAGCATCAACAAGATTGTCGCTGATACCATCGCTACAAAAGAGCAGCATGTCGCCAGGCTCTACAGAACAGCATACCCGTGGGTCACCATTCACAAACTCTAGCTGAGAGTTCAGCCCAAGAGCAGTTAGAATGATATTCCTTCTGGCGAAGTACTCGGCCTGCTCGTCTGTGACACTCGATGTCCAGCTGGAACACTGAATTTGGTTCAGTATCTTTCGCTGTTCTTCAGAATCTGCTTTGGAGCCACCAAAGCTCATTCCGTCATCAATGGTCAAATGATGTAGCGTGCCGCTGCGAAACAGGTAGCCCCTGCAGTCACCAACCCAGCCAAGACATAAATCGATATTATTTTCATCCCGAATTACAAATTGGCCTAAAAGTGCTGTGGTTCCCGGCGTTTTTTGAGCATAGTGTAAACCAATAGGCCTGTTATAGTCGCAAACCCAGCTGTTTCCAGCTTGAAGTGCAGTCATAATCTTTGCCAGGGCGTCTGCCGTAGTGGTGCTTGGCTCCCCAAGCACAGGTATTGCTGCATCGCGCGCGAGGCGAGAGGCTACTTCACCTTCTTGGTGACCACCCATGCCGTCAAAGACTCCAAAGCTAAAAGCTTCGTCGTCGTAAAAAGCGGTGTCTTGGTTCTCTTGCCCATCTTTTGGCGTAGAATACATTGCAAACTTGGGGTTAAAAACGTGCATAAATCCACCTCCGTGGTGTGGTGTGTTTACCATATTTTAGTAAACGATTTACTGCTGTATACTAGCACACTTATGCACAACTGTCAAGTATTTTAGATCTATATAGCGTCTTCAATATGACTTACTTCTGGCGCCAGCATATCTCCTACAACAGTGATTACGTCTATTCTGGGCTGTGACTGCAAGTAGCCATCGTGGGTGGCCAGCCAATACTGAGCCGATCGAGACATGCGTAGCGCTTTGCTAGGAGTAATTGACCCTGCTGCTCCACCAAAATCAGATCTAGATCGGTATTTTACTTCTACAAACACAATATAGTCTCTATGGCTGGCGACAATATCTATTTCACAAAATCTATCTTTGTAGTTTCTTTCAACTATCTTGTATTGCTTGGCCTCAAGATATTTGCAGGCCAGTGTCTCGGCTTGATTACCAATACTCGTAGTGTTTTTCATACCAACTATAATACCCCAAATCACCATGGGGCGCAGCTAAGCTGAAATGAGGTTTTTACAGAAGCTCTTGCGGTGCAAGTCTGTGAGGCCAAAATCTCTAATTGCCTGGCGGTGCAATAATGTTGAGTAGCCTGAATTTGTTTGATAGCCATACTGGGGATATTTATCTGATAAATCTAGCATGTACTGGTCTCTGGCTACCTTTGCAGCTATTGAGGCGGCAGCCACGCAGGCCACTTTGCTATCAGCCGCAACAACAGTTTGGCATATCTCATAGTCTTCTAGGTAATTACAGTTTCCATCTAATATAATCTGGCTAATGGGTAGATCTAGGTCAACTAAGGCTTGCTCGTAGGCCTCTTTTAGGGCCCAGGCAAGGCCAAAATCATCGATCTTAACGTTGTTGACCCAACCTAGCCCTATACCAAGGGCTACATCATAAATAGCTTTAGAGAGTTCCTGGCGCTGCTGGTAAGAAATAGTCTTAGAATCATATAGTTTTAGGCGGCATTTGCTTGGTAAAACGACGGCGCTAGCAACTAGTGGGCCAGACAAGCAGCCTCGCCCAACCTCGTCTATACCAGTAACAAGCATGAAGCCCTGGCGGGCAAGTTTATTTTCTAGTCTGTAGCTGGCATGTGAGGCTGGGTTTTTCATACCTATAATTATACAAGAAATATTCATTCGATATAAAAAACCTTTTGTAAATTCACCATATAAACCAAAAGACCCGCACAGTTGCGGGTCTTTAACATTTATAATAATGACTACGAGTGAATGCCAGACTATTTTTTATCAGCTTTATCAACGCCTTCTTTAAATTCTTCGGCTGCTTCTTGCTGCTCGTCGTTGCCGTCTGAGTTCACTTTTTCATCTGCTGGGGCGTCGCTAGGTGTGTTATCACTTGATGGTGTAGCGTCATCATTTTCAGCTTGTTTTTGTTCTTTTTTGATCTCTGTGTCGGTACTTTCAGTATCTGGCTGATTCATGACATCTTCTTTGGCAGATTTGTCACCATCTAGTTCTACCTCTTGCTTGGCGATTTTTTCTTGTTCTTCTTTAGCTAGATCTGCAGAAGTACGGTTGTCTGCATCATTTATTGTGTCTTTATCGAATTTGGTTTCTACCAAGCGAGCTGATTTACCACTTCTGTCACGCATGTAAGACAAGAATGCACGGCGAACCTTGCTTCTTTTTACAACTTGAATCTGCTCAATACTTGGGCTGTGAACAAACCAGCTTTTTTCAACACCAACACCACTAGCTATTTTGCGTACAGTGATAAAAGCCTGTAAGCTGCCGGCTTTGCGGTAGCGAATAACAAGGCCTTCAAAAATCTGAACGCGACTTTTTTTACCTTCGGTAATACGCTGGTGAACTTTTACAGTATCTCCAACCCTAACGTCAGGTAGTTTGGTCTTTTTCTGGGTTGCTTCTAGTTGAGTAATTGGATTCATAACTCAAGTAGTGTAACACATCTGTTGATGTAGAGCAATACCCTGAAGGGGCGACTACAAATATGTTTTTCATTTTTTTATGGCAATATTGTTTTCGCCAACTACTTCGCTCAGGCTAGCTAAAAATATTCCACTGCCGTCTACTCCACCTGGTAATTTTAATTTTTGACTAGTTGAATTAAAAAATAACATCAGCGGAATGTCTCCACGGTGAGCCTCTAGTAGTTTTTTTATGAGTAGCAGCTTCTGGCTGTCTGAAGTAGACTGCAGACTTACCACAATACTGCCAATATCTTCAGGCTGGGGAAACTTAGAGTCACTATTTTTGTCTTGTACCCCCTCTATTGTCTGGGCGGGAGGCGGAAAGTGCTTAGCGGTTTCGTGATTTATTAGCTTCGCGCTATCAGCCATTAGTTTTAGCTCATCTACCAGCCTGCCCTCGCGGTCTTTGGCATTTATTTTACCGGTAATTTCTAGCACGTTGTCTAGGGCCCAGATAGCCTTGTCTTTCTCGAAAGTTCTTGGAAAAACAATCACTTCTACGTCTCCATCTAGTGTCTCTATCTGAGCAAATGCCATGGGGTCGTTGTTGCGAGTATATATCTGCCTAAGGCCAATCACGATACCACCAATAGTGATCTGATTTCCATCATCTATTTTTGAATAGTTTTTCAAAGGTTTGGTTTTTGAAGCAAAATAATTTCTAAAATCATCTAGCGGATGACTGCTAATAAAAAGCCCTAGTAATTCTTTTTCCCACATTAGGTGCTGGCGAGTATCTATCTTGCCTTTTGGTGGATCAAGCGCTAAAGGTGGGGTTTCATTCTGCATTCCAAGACTTCCAAATATATCTATTTGCCCTGAGAGAGCATTTTTTTGAACTCTACTGGCGTAGCTCGTGATAACCAAAACGTTGTTTAGCAACAAATCTCTGTCGCCTATTTCGTCTAGAGCACCGCACTTAATAAGTGATTCCATTACTTTTTTGTTAACAGCACTAGCATCAACTCGAGTACAAAAATCTTCAAGACTTTTAAACTTACCACCTTCTTCTCTTGCTTCAAGAATTTTCTCTATTGGCCCGGCTCCAACATTTTTGACAGCTCCTAGCCCAAATCTGATATTACCAGTCTCTGGAACAACGGCGAATTCTGAATAGCTTTCATTCACATCTGGCGGTAGAAGTTCTATTTCCATCTTGCGACATTCGGCTACTTCAATACTAATACGGTCCATATTTTCGTGGTCGCTTGTCATTAGCGCTGCCATAAATGCAGCTGGGTAGTGAGCCTTGAGATAGGCTGTCTGTACAGATATAAGGGCGTAACAAGCAGCGTGACTTTTGTTGAAACAATAAGCTGCAAAGTCTTCAATGCTTTTCCACAAATCACCAATAAATTTTTCGTCAACTTTTGAATTTTTAATAGCGCCACTCACAAATTCTTGTTTCATTTTGGCAATTACTACTGGGTCTTTTTTACCTATTCCTTTTCTCAAGGTATCAGCCTGGCCGCCTGTAAAGCCACTTAGGTCTTTGGCGATTTGCATGACTTGTTCTTGATAGACAATAATTCCATAAGTATTCTCTAGAGCAGACTTCATTTTGGGGTGACCATAGGTCACTAGATTTGAGTTGTGCTTACGATTTATAAAGTCTTCGATCCACTGCATTGGACCTGGTCTATATAGCGCTACCATGGCTATAATATCTTCAAATCTGTCTGGTTTAAGCTCACGAATATAGCGCTTCATGCCAGCCGATTCTAGCTGAAAAACGCCAGTGGTATCACCGCGGCTCAAAAGTTCGAATGTTTTTTTGTCATCAATTGGAATTTCTGTAACCTCTAGCTCAACATTGTATACCCGGCGCATTATACGAAGGGTATTTTTTATAACGGTAAGGTTTGACAGCCCTAGAAAATCAAACTTAAGTAGGCCGAGCTCTTCTACCGGGCCCATAGAATACTGAGTAGATATGCCGCCTTTGCTAGCTCGAGTTAGAGGTACGTATTCTACCAAATTTTCTGGTGCAATAACCACACCCGCTGCGTGAGTTCCGGCATTACGAATCGTACCCTCTAGCTTTACTGCAATGTCTATTATTTCTTTTGCTCTTTGATTGAGCTCGTATTCGCGTTTAAGCTCTGGGTTTTCAACAATAGATTTTTCTAGTCGCACGTGTCTTCCCTGAATTGGAGCCGGAATCAATTTGGCTATGGCGTCAACCTCACCATAAGGAACCCCCAAAACTCGGCCTGTGTCACGAACTGCATTACGAGCTGCCATTGTACCAAAAGTAATAATCTGTGAAACCCTCTCCTGGCCGTATTTTTCTGTGGCATAAGCTATGACTTCTTCACGACGGTCGTCGGCGTAATCCATATCTATATCTGGCATACTAATTCTGTCAGGATTTAGAAATCTCTCAAAAAGAAGCCCGTACTTAAGAGGGTCAAGCTCGGTTATATTGGTCACATAGGCAATAATACTGCCGGCCGCACTACCCCTGCCCGGGCCGCAAACAATGCCCTGGCTTTTACTCCAGTTTATTAGATCTGCCACAATCAACATATAGCCTTCGTACCCCATATCGGCGATAACTTTTAGCTCAAACTCAATTCTATCAAGCACTTCTTTAGATAATACTTTCTTGACTTTGGATTCTGTAATTTCAGCCAGGTCTTCTTTTGGTATATTGCTATACCGGCTTGCAGCCCCAGCAAATACCATTTGTCGCAAAAAGCTCTTCTCTGTTTCGCCTTCTGGAATGTCTGGGAATCTTGGAATTAGTATTTTGCCGAGCTCTATTTCTAGATTACAGCGATCTGCAATCTTTACAGTATTGGCAAGAGCTTCTGGTGTATCTTTGAATTTTTCTAAAATATCAGCGCCACTGTGAACACTCAAATCTTGGTCTAGCTTCATGCGCTTGGGGTCATCTACAGTACTGCCGGTCTGAACGCAAAGCAAAATGTCGTGAGGATAGTGATCTTCTGGCTTAGAGTAATGGGCATCACCAGTCACAACAAGATCAAGATCTAGTTCTTTGGCTAGTTTTTTTAGGCCATCATTTACTTTTACCTGAGGTTCCCACTCGGTATGGGGCTGCATTTCTAAATAATAACGGTCTTTGCCAAAAACAGACTTATACCAGCTGGCGATTTTTTTGGCTTCTTTATAGTTATTACTCAAAATATTTGAGCCCACTTCTCCCCCAACACAGCCAGAAAGACAGATTAGCCCCTCGCTGTATTTCTCTATTAGATCATGGTCAACTCTAGGCTTATAATAAAAGCCCTCTAGATTTGCTATGGTACTAAGCTTCATTAAGTTCTTGTAGCCTGTCATGTTGCTGGCTAATAAAATTAGATGAAAAGGAGTTCGGTCTTGACTGCTATTTTTGTCTTGGTGGGTTCTGGGGGCCACGTATGTCTCAATACCAATTATCGGCTTTATGCCTCTTTCTAGGGCAGATTTGTAAAACTCAATTGCTCCGCTCAAGCTACCATGATCTGTAATAGCACAGGCTGTCTGGCCGAGTTGCTGAATGTGGTCAAGTAAGCCAGGCACTTTTTGCAGACCATCAAGCAAGCTGTAGTGCGTGTGATTATGCAGATGCACGAAGTCAACGAAGTCTTTTTGGCTTCGTGCATTTTCGATTACTTCATTTTTAGCTAGACTTGCTTTTGGCACTTCACCCTTTCTTGTTAGACTATTTTACCATAGTAAACATGACCTACTTGAGATAGCAGCAAACATTAAGAACTAAAAACATTCAAAAATAATGATAGCTATATTGCAGGCCGGAGCGCTGCTAAATCTGAGCTGCAGCACCAATTTTCTGCAAAAATTCGCCTATCAGTGGTGCTCCACCAAACTGGGTCACCAAAATACCTATTACAATAATAGCTACTGCTGCACCAAACACACCAGCCAAACCCCTAGTGAAGCCTGTTCTGAAATTTAGCCAGAATAGCTTAGCTGGACTATTTAAAAGCTCATTTATAGCGTCTAGTCCCGTTGAGTCTAGTACCTTCTTGGTATTATCTGCAGAAGTTGTTGTTTTTGTTGTTTTAGTTTTTGGCATATAGCTAATAGCTTATTATTTTTTAGTCTTTGGACTAGAAGCTGTAGCACCTGAAGCCTTAGTGGTAGGGGTTGCGGCTTTGGTTTCTCTAGCCTTAGATCTTTGAGAATTTCTACTCATTCTGGCTACTTCTTTTTGGCCTTGTTTGACTACTTTTTTAGTAGAAGCGCCTAAATCTATTGCTAGCTCTACAGCCTGGTGGGCGAGTAGCTTGGCTTCGTCTGACGCAACTTTGCTAATTTTTGATGTACTCTTAGACAAATCTGAGCTACGTCTATCAAGATCTTTTTTTAGCTTTTCTGCCTTTTCTAAAAGTTCCTTAGATTCACTACTGCCTGATTTTTTAGCTTCTTGCATTTTATGAGCCAAATCTTTGCTAGCATTATCAAGCTTTAGCTTTAGTTCTTCTCTCATTTCTTCACCATTTTTTGGGGCATATAATAGAGCTGTAACTGCACCGATAATGCCGCCAACAATAACTCCCTTAAAAAAGCCTTTTCCGTTACTGCTCATTTATCATCTCCAGATTTCTTAGCACGAGACCGTGTGTGTAGATATTTTTCAATCGTCATGGCTATTATTCCTGGGTTTACTACGGTTCTGCGTACCTCGTCTACAAGCTCTACTGCAGAGTCAGCACTTTCCTGTACCTTTTCAGCGGCCAAACTGACCTGCTTTAAGACCTTCACCATAATTGTTATAAAAACTACGGTGTAGACTATAAGTATTAATGTCGCGATTGATAGAATTGTAATTAGCGCAATCTCTAGTCCATTCATTTTACTTTACTCCTTTTTTAATTTTATGATTGATTACTTTTATGATATCACTTCTACCTAGATGTTCAAGCACCAGGTCTTCTCTTTCTAGCAGCGTCCATTCGTTTTCGTCAACTACTGAATTAGGCAAAACATGCAGCTTTCCTTTATAATCTAGGATTCGGGTTTTTTTGGTATCCATTTCCACTATGTAGCCCTCTGCCCGCATGTCTTTGGTGCCTGCAGAAACCTTGTCACCAACCCTAAAGTCATGATCGCTACTTAGCTGCAGGCCAGAAAGTAAATCTTTAACGGTTGGGGTAAGGCCTTGCGATATACCAAAAGAAAAAGCTGCAGCAAGCGCACCAATTGTTAAGGCTACATTTGAAAGACCTAAAATCTGAAGAGTGGCCACACCCAGAACAACCCAGAGTGTTCCTTTTATTATTATCAAAAGAATTTCTTTTAAGCCAAATGACAATCTCAGCACTAAAATTAGTCTTTCTAAAACTGTTGAAAATAGCTTGATAAAAACTATCCCTAAAGCAAAAAACAGAATTGCCCGCAAAAACTTAGGGCCAAAATTAAAGAAAATATCCATTAGTTGCTCTGCAGCTTTTTGTGTATTGATTATAAAAAAGTTATTCATGTAAATTGATTGGTTAAGAAGCTTCTTCTAACAATTTAAGCACAAGCGCGCTAGCTTTACTAGGGTTAGCCTGGCCTTTGGTGGCTTGCATTACCTGGCCCACAAAAAATCCAGCAGCTTTTTGATTGCCAGACTTATAGTCATTAACCGCCTGAGCGTTTTCTTGAATCAAATCTAAGACTATTTTTTCTAGCTCTGTGTCATCTGATATTTGCACAAGACCCTGGTCTTCTACAATAGCCTTAGGGCTTTGGCCGGCTATGACCAATCCAAATATCTCCTTGGCGGTTTTTGACGAGATATCACCTGCGTCTACCAAGCCTGCTAGCTCAGCAATATTTGCACCACTAAGAGAAGATTTTAGAATTCCATTTTCAACTATCCAGGCTTGATAGTCTCCCACTAGCCAGTTTACAACTTTTTTCTCAAGCTGCTTATTTCCAAGAATCTTACTGGCTTCAAAAAAAATCTCTCTAGTTGTAGCTTGGCCAATTAAAATATCTTGCTCATCGGCATTAAGCCCTAGCTCCTGAAGGCTCTTGCGTATTGTTATAGGAAAAACCAAGTCTTTTATTTGCGACTGAACAGAGTCTATAAAAGCTGGCTCCAAAACCAAGGGTGGCAAGTCTGGTTCTGGGAAATAGCGATAATCATGAGCCTGTTCTTTTCCTCTTTGGCTCACTGTCACGCCCTTAGTATCATTCCAGCCCCTAGTCTCTTGAATTATTTCCTGGCCTGCCTCGAGCACTTCTATTTGTCTGGCAATCTCGTATTTTAGGGCCCTTTCGGCATTACGAAAAGAATTGAGATTTTTGAGTTCGGTGCGAGTTCCAAGCTCTTGCGTGTCACTCACAGAAACATTAAGATCAAATTTAAAGTTACCATGCTCCATGTCGCCGTGCGTTACTCCTAGAGAAGTAGCGATAGCATAAACTTCTTGCAAATAGCGTTTGGCCTGCTCTGGTGTGTGCATGTCTGGCTCTGAAACTATTTCCACTAAAGGCGTGCCTGCCCTATTAAAATCTACCAGGCTATATTCGCTGCCGGCTGGGTGGGTAGATTTACCAGCGTCTTCTTCAAGATGAGCATGGTGAATGCCTATTTTCATAAATTCTCCGCCCACAAGTATCTCTACGCTACCGGCCTGAATTATAGGCTCATCCATCTGAGTTATCTGGTAGCCTTTGGGTGAGTCTGGGTAGAAATAGTTTTTTCTGTCAAAACTAGTATTTTTGGCAATACTGGCGTTTAGTCCTAGGCCTAGTTTAATCGCTAGCTCAACAGCGCCTTTATTTATTACCGGCAAGGCTCCAGGTAGAGCTAGGCACACCGGGCAAACATTTGTATTGGGCTTAGCTAGCTTGCTGTCATTGTCGCATGCGCAAAACATTTTGCTCTTTGTGGCAAGCTGGGTATGAATCTCAATACCTATTGTTGGTGTGTATTTGCCTGTCATTTTAAGTAATCCTCACTCCTAGGTCTTTTATTCCCTGAGCTAGGCTAGCTATGGCTCGCCTGAACTCATCCGGAACCATGTCGTGCTCTATGTCATGGGCCATTCTATTACGAAGCTTATGAGCACTCCAGATTGCGTTCAAATCGCCAAAGGCACTACCCCCACTTTTTAGCCTGTCGCCCATAGTGTCTCCAATGAAGCCTTTTTGAATCATGACATAGTCAAGTAGTTTGTCGGCTTCAATAAGGGCATTTTTAATGCCAGATGGTCCGTTTGACTGCATCGCTACAATATCACGCCATTTGTTTTGTACTAGTTCTACATTGAGCCCACCGGTATTTTTGTCACTAAGGCTGTCTGACTTTTTAGATGTACCAAATTTGCGCGTCTTGCCGCCCGTTAGAGCTTTTTGTTTTAGTAAAAAATACAGCAAAGCTGTTATTACTACCAAAGCAACAATCATAGAAACGTATGTCATATCAAGCACTCCTTTACTTTATTATGCCAATCAGTCTGAGCCTGAAAATCTTGAGCCAGGGCTAAAACTTTTGCATCTTCACCTAGTCTGCCAATTATCTGTAGGCCAATCGGCAAACCTGTTTGGCTATCAATACCTGCTGGAATACTAATTGCTGGTAGTCCCGCGAGATTTGCAGATACTGTCAAAATATCTGTTTTATACATTTCTACAGGGTCAGATTTGGCGCCAAGCTTAAAAGCAGGCTGTTCTGTGGTAGGCGTCAAGATAAAGTCGCAGGTCTGAAACAGTGCATCAAACTGCTGTGACACTAGGGTTCTTATCTGCATGGCTTTTTTATAGTAGGCGTCATAATACCCAGCTGAAAGTGCATAGGTTCCAGTTAGAATTCTACGTTTTACTTCTGGCCCCAAAAACTCAGAACGAGTCATGGTGTATGACTGCTTAAGATCTTTAGCAGTAGCCGAATACATGCCGTATTTCACGCCATCATATCGCTCAAGATTTGAGCTAATTTCAGAAGGTACCAATACATAATAGGCGGCCAGAGCCATCTCGCTGTTTGGTAGTTCAATATCTACAGTAGTATATTTAGATTTTTGCAAAAATTCTTTGGCTTCAGTAATGCTGGGGTGGTCTGTAAAGCCACTTGCTAGGCCAACATTAAGACCTTCGAGTTTTGCACTGTCTGTAGCTGCAAATTTTACATCAATAGTTGTTGAGTCCATCTTGTCTCGGCCATAAATTGCCTCTAAAACAATTGTGCTGTCACTAGCAGTTCTAGTTATTGGCCCAATGCAGTCAAAGCTACTTGCCATAGATACCACACCATAGCGGCTAACAAGGCCATAGCTAGGCTTTAGGCCAGTCACACCACAGTAGGCTGCCGGCTGACGTATAGACCCGCCGGTATCTGTACCAAGACTAAATATACCAAAATCGGCGGCTACCGCTGCGGCACTACCGCCACTACTACCTCCTGGAACGTACTCAGTATTGAAAGGGTTTTTTGTAATTTGATAAGCCGAGTTTTCAGTACTACCACCATGCGCAAACTCATCTTGGTTGACTTTGGCGATAAGAATTGAGCCGGCCTTATTTAGCTTTTCAATAGCTGTAGCTGAGTAAGGTGCTATAAAATTGTCTAGAATTTTGCTTGCGGCGGTAGTTCTTACGCCTCTTGTCAAAAACATATCTTTGGCGGTATAGGGAATTCCCTCTAGCATGCCTATGGTCTGGCCAGAGGCAATTTTTTCATCTACTTCTTGAGCCAGATGTAGCGCACTTTCCTCTAGCACGGTAAGTACCGCGCCTATTTTACTATCTAAATTTTTTATTCTAGTTAGGTAGTAGCTAGTGAGCTCAACACAGCTTACTTTCTTAGATGACAGAAGCTCGTGCGCAGACTCAATTGTTAAGTATTCTAAAGAAACCATTACTACAAGACCTTCTTAACTTTTACATAGCCAGCTTCCAGCATTGGGGCATTAGCCAAAAGCTCAGCCTGAGGCACATCGCAGCTCACCACTAAGTCTTCGCGCCAAACATCACTTAGGGCAGTAACCTGAGAAGTGGGCTTGACGCCTTCTGTATCTACAGACTGCAATATATCGACAAAACTCAGTATCGAGCTGACTTCATCTGCGGTGGCCACGGCCTCGGTTTCAGGCATATCTATACGAGCAAGTTCGGCTACCCTGATTATCTCTTCTTTGGTTATTTTTTTCATAGCCTATATTATAGCAAATAAACCGCCCTTATTTCGAGAGAGCAGACTGCCAAATTGACTTTGCTACATTTCTTGGCTTTCCAGATGTAGGAAAATGATGCATATCAATGTTTGGTAGGCTATTAACTTCAATCACCGCAAAGCGCTGCACTGAGAAAGGCTTAGCTAAATCTCTGGCTATCAAATCAATTCCTACTACCCTAGCCTTACAGAGCCTTGCGGTGTCTTTTAGTAGCTGTATATTTTTAGTATTAATTTTGTCTGTACAGTCAATTGCCTCAGAGCCGCATATCTGTAATAGCTTGGGGTGTAGAACAACTTTTTTATTTTTTTCTAGAACACTAGCTAGTTTCAGGCCCTGGCTTTTGAGCTGCCTTCGCAAAGCCTCATTTATAGGTATAGTTTGTGGGTGGGGGTTTTTTAATTGCTTAGACCTTTTTATTACTTGGTTGTTTTTTTTAATTATAAGATTTTTGATTGTTGACTTATTGTCTCCCATCACGCTGGCAGGCAGCCTGAGGCAGGCGGCCACAATCTCGCCGTCTACCAGCGTAACTCTGTGTACATCACCTGGTATGTACTCTTCTACTACAAATTCAGTGCTCACAATCTTTGCAATTTTTATAGCCAACATTAGCTCAGCCTCGTTTAAAATACCGCAGGTTGTATGTTTACTCAGCGATCCAGACTGTGGCTTCACCACCAGTGGGAAGTCGAGGCTAGAACGGGCGTAGTCTAAGGCCTTGCCCTGACTGGTAAAGCCGCTTCCTTTTGGCGATGGAATATCTTTTTTATTGAGCATTTTTTTTAGAACATACTTGTCATCAAAATTAACAGGATAATCTTGCCAGGCTTGACTAGTGGGTAGTCTTTCAAAATATATTTTCTTTCCATCAATAACGGTTGAAAAAAATCTCGTCTGAAAACCAGCCAAGTATATAATATTTAGTGGCTGCTTACGTCTGTTGGCCTCAATAATAATAACTCGAGTTATATTATCAAGGTTCTTTACTGGCTTAGCTTTTCGCTCACTAGCCAGACCAGAAAAAAGTAGGCCACTAAAAAACCCGTTCATTATAAAGTTTTCATAAGTCGCGCGCCAAGGCTTAGGCTTTTTACTTTCTTTACTATGCCCTAAGCCAAAGACCTTGCCTAGATCTAAAAGCTTATTTATTTTTTCTGCTAAGTGCAGTGGACTTTGCTTGCAGGGATCGCAGTGTTGGCAGTTTTTCAGAGCTATAGTCCTTTCTTTTAAGGCTATTATATAGCATTGTTGTTTATTCAGGCTTTATTTTAAGTAATTATAATTTCAAGTTCCTAGATAGCGTAAAGGAGCGCTCCCCCGTGCGCTCCTTTACGCTATCTATTATTAGCAAGGCTTAGAGTTGAGCGCAAGCATAAGAATATTTGGGGCGACCTTAGAGCAGTGTTATGAATGCAAATCAAATCTCGGCGTTTTTAGCCAGTAATATACTTAACAGTTATTATTTTATAGTTTTTTATTGCCAGCGACTGGTGCAACTTTGGTTGTCAAGATAAAAGCATAAATTATTGCAAAGCCGCACATTACAGAAGGAATCGTATAAGCCGAGTCTGGTACTACCCAGTAAACTATCGCTGTAGGAATCATAAATGACAATGTTCCAACCATAAGCCAGAGTAGTGCGTAGCGTTTTTTTTGATTTTTTTCTTTCCTAGCCAAGTAGAAAGAGGTGCCAAGTATACCAAATAGCAAACCAAAGTAATATATTGGGTAAACATAGTTGAGTACTCCTTCTAGCTGAAATATAACATACCTACCAGTGCACATAGTACTGCTAATAGTATTGGGTAAAATACTAAAAATAACTGCAAGCACAAATGCCGGTATGTAGCAGGCAATTATTGCCCAGTTATTGCGTCTTCCTGCTGTTTCGTTGGCAATATGAATGCTTAGTGGTGGTAAAAATGTAATAGCAACAAAACCAAGTTTAGAGGCAATATTAACCGCCTCAAGACTATACCGACTACAGACAAAAAATTCAGCTGCCTGAAAGACTGCCAAAAGAACTATAGTAAATACTATAAGAGCCTTTAGCCGAGATGGTTTGATTCGCCAAAAAACATACGCTACCAAGCAAAGCTCAATGATTAGTGTTGCAAGCATCACTAGTGGACTAAAGCAATATAGGTTATTTTTGTTGAGTTTATTTCTCATGACTACACCATTTTCTCAAAATCATCTTCATTCAAGACCTTCACACCAAGCTTACTGGCCTTAGCGAGCTTACTACCTGGGTCTGCACCAGCCACGACATAGCTGGTACTTTTACTAACCGCACTTGTTACATTACCTCCTAAAGCAACAACTTTTGAGCTAGCCTCTTCGCGACTCATAGAGCTTAAAGTGCCTGTAAAAACCCAACTAGTATTAGTAAATTTACCAGTTTTTTTAGTTGCCTGATCTTGCACTTCTACACCTGCAGCCACTAGATCATGAACAAATTTTTGATTCACCTTATCACTAAGCCAGCTAGCCAAGCTAACGCTCACAACCTCACCAATCCCACCGATACTATCTAGCGCTTCTGGCTGGGCCTTCAAAAAGTTATTAAGGCTAGTGAAATGCTCTGCAATATCGCTGGCTGTCTTGGCACCTACATGGCGAATGCCAAGAGCATAAATAAACCGCCCCAGCGAGACCTTGCGCTGAGCGTTAACAGAATCAACTAGATTTTGGGCTGAAGTTTCTGCAAAGCGCTCTAGGCCCACTAAATCATCAGCCTTTAGCTTGAAGATATCTACGGCCGACACTATTAGGCCTTCGGCTATCAGCTGGGCAAGAATCTTCTCACCTAAGCCGTCAATATCAAAAGCCGACTTAGACACAAAATGAATTAGCTGCTGCCAGACTACCTCACCATATTGTAAGTTTTCGAGTCTTGCCACTGCCTCGCCTGGTGGCTTAATAATCTTCACGCCATTAATTTGGCCTGGCATTATAAAGATTTTTTCCTTGCCAGTTCTAAGACTCACTAGTGGCTCGACAACTTCTGGTATTATATCGCCAGCTTTTCGAATCACCACCGTATCGCCAATGCGCAAATCTTTTCGGGCAATCTCATCTTCGTTATGAAGAGTAGCTCTGCGTACGGTGCTACCAGCTACCAATACTGGTGCGAGTACAGCATATGGCGTGACCGCACCAGTTCGACCAATACTTAAGTGTATGTCTTCTAAGATAGTAGTTGCTGTTTCGGCCGGGAACTTATAGGCAACGGCGCCGCGTGGTGCCTTACCCGCTACGCCTAAGCTTTCGAATTCTGAATTATCATTTATTGTAATCACTAACCCGTCGATATTGTAAGGCAAGCTATCGCGCTTGTCTGTCCAGCTGGCAATATAGTCTTCTATTTGGGCAATACTTGTAAGGGTTTTGGCGTGAGGGTCAATCTTAAAACCAAGCTCTACTGCCATATTGTGTTCTTCAGCGTGACTATCAAGGCCAGGTAGGTCCATTTCGATTCCGTAGGCAATAAACTCTAGCTTACGACTGGCTGCCACACTTGGGTCAAGCTGCCGAATTGTGCCAGCACCGGCATTACGTGGGTTTGCAAAAAGCGGCTGGCCCTCAGCAGCGCGCTGTTTATTTATTCTCTCAAATTCAGCCTTAGGAATAATCACCTCGCCGCGCACTTCAAAAAATTCATAGACTTCTTTTGTAACTTTTTTTGACTGCCTTAGTTTTAGCGGTATAGACTCTAATGTTCTGACAGTATGGGTTACGTCTTCACCCGCAGTACCATCACCACGAGTTATGGCTCGAACAAAAATTCCGTTTTCATACTGCAAGGCCATAGCTAGTCCGTCCATCTTGAGCTCTCCGTAGTAGTCATCTTTTTTACTGCCTAGAAGTTTGTGCATTCGGGCCTGCCACCTCTCTAGCTCTTCAAGACTAAAAACGTCGTTGAGTGAGAGCATTCGCTTGCGATGAGTAATGCTGGCAAAATCGGCGCTTACTTTTCCGCCTACCCGTTGGGTTGGAGAGTCTGGAGTAATTAGCTGTGGGTATTTTTCTTCTATTAGTCTAAGCTCACGAGTCAATGAATCATAAACTTCGTCTGTCACAGAAGGATCGTCTAGTACATGGTATCGATAGCGATAGTCGTCTATTAAATCTCTGAGCTGTAAGGCTCTTTGGCTGTCTTGAGTTTTGTTCATTTTTCTAGCCTTCTAGCTATTTGTACGCTATAGCCAATAAAAAATGGCAACACAAAGGTCAGTAAAACACCATTGCTTAGTGCAGCGGCATATACATTATTTCTCATAAAAGCCACCAAGCCAACAAGCCATAATATTACTCCACTTACCACAACTATAGCTGCAAATAGAGCAGCCCAGGCGATAAATAGTTTTATCAAGTAGTTTTGAGTTACCTGCCAGCTCAGTCTAAGAGCCTGTATAGAAGATATTTCATTTTGCACTACCAAGACTGTGGCCAGAGAAAACCGTATCATAAAGAACAGACAAGTAACTGCCACTGCTAGCCCAAAAAAAACAAACCCAAATGGTATTTGTTCTGCAAAGCCAAGAGTTATTACAAATATAGCCAGCAAGCTAGGCAGCGCAATAATAGAAAAAAGAATCGATGTGGCTAGATAAGACAAAACACGCCCACTAGACTTTATGTAAAGCTGGCCCAAGCGAAGCTTCATTAGGTCTTTCTCGAATAAAAATGACCAGCTCAATGCGACATACAAATACATTCCAGCAATAGTGGTGATAATACTTGCATTTGTGGTGCTATCAATCTCAACTACACCGAGCATTGAGCCGGGGATTGCAACAATAGCGCACAGAAAAATTATTCTCCAAAACCTAATTTGCCAGATTCCGATAGTGTCGCTGGCTAGAGAGATAGGGTTCAAATTCTCTTTTCTAATCTTGCTCATGCATGGGTCTCCATTTTTCTTAGGCGCTCTATCCTGTCTGCTGTTGATGGGTGGGTACTAAAAAGCCCAGAAAACCAACTTGCAGGCCCTTTCTTCTTAGTGTTTCTGAGTGGATTTACAATAAACAAATTAGTGGTGGCTCTGTTAGCTTCTTTTGGAGATTTGGTATCAGCCTCTAGTTTTTCTAGGGCGCTAGCTAAGCCTTCAGGATAGCGTGTGAGCAAGACAGCGGTGCTGTCGGCCAGGTATTCCCTTTTGCGGCTAAATGAAAACTGCATGACAATACCCACCAGTGGTGTCACTAAAGCCAGTAATATTGCTAGCAAAAATATTGCGGTCCCTACATCACTGTCAGAATCACCGTCTATTACAGAAACTCTTATAAAAATATCTGCGAGCAATACCACTATACCCACCAAAACAACAACAAGAGTCATAAACCTAATATCGTAGTTGCCTATGTGACTCATCTCGTGAGCGATTACGCCCTCAAGCTCAGTCTTGGTTAGTATTTCAAGTAGTCCAGTTGTAACACAGATAACAGCATTTTTTGGGTCTCTGCCGGTGGCGAGGGCATTTGGGGCTGGGTCGTTGATTATATATATTTTTGGCGCTGGCAGGCCGGCCGTGATGGCTAGATTTTCAACTATTCTATACAGAGCTTGATTATCTTTTTTTTCAATTGGCTTTGCTTTTGATATTGCTAGAACCACTTTACCGGCACTAAAATATGCTGACACCGCGTAGATAATAGCAAAAGCCACACCAAGGTATAGTACTGCCTGGCTAGCAAGGGCTAGTGAAAAAACCCAGCAAAGACCAACTATTATCAGTATAAAACAAGTGATTAAAAAGTAGCTACTGCGTTTATTTTTGGCTATTTCGGTATACATATATATATTATAGCTTTTTTTATGCCCAATACCCGTGGTACTGGCTATTTAATAACTTAGTACTAAAGTTTAACTTCTGGAGCCTTTTTGATACTGTCTTTTTCAGACTCTGCTACATCATAAAATTCACGGGACTTAAAGCCAAGGGAGCCACCAATCATATTGGTAGGAAAAACTTGTAGCTTCATGTTGAAGTCCCTAACGTTGCCATTATAAAATCTACGGGCCGCCTGAATCTTGTCTTCTGTGTCTGAGAGTTCATTTTGTAGATTCAAAAAACTTGTATCAGCCTTAAGGTCTGGGTAGTTTTCACTAACAGCAAAAAGACTCTTGAGGGTTCCGCTAAGCATATTCTCATTTTTAGCACGCTTAGCCAAGTCGGCGTCTGGTGTGTCCATTACCGCCGTACGAGCTTTTGTGACGCTTTCAAAAGTGCCTCTTTCGTGTTTTACATAGCCCTTGACTGTCTCTATAAG
>JBAXNA010000004.1:0-29303 GCA_037133995.1 Candidatus Saccharimonadota bacterium | reverse complement strand
AAAACTAAAACAAACACAAAAATCAAAGTTAACTATTTGGCAGTCAGTAAGCGTTTCTGGAGGGTGACGCTTAAAATAATACTCTAGTACGTATATGCAACACAAAACTCCACCTCACAAACTATCTCAACTCTACAAGGACTTATCAAATAGGTCCTTGCCACACTTAACTACTCAAACTATGAGTGGTTTACACAAAAACAAAAACAAAAATAGACAGCTGGCTGCTGAATAGGTAACCTTGACATGAAAAGACACACACCAGTTTTATTAGAGAATGTGCTAGAAGTATTGAAGCCTCAAAAAGGTGAGATATTTGCCGATATGACAGCCGGTTACGGCGGTCATGCCCAGGCTTTACTAGACGCAGTCGGCCCTAGCGGGCATGGCTATCTATACGACAAAGATCCACAAGCTGTACTTGCTTTGCAAGAGAAGTTTAAGTCTAATAGTAATATTACTATTACTCAGCTAGATTTTGGCCAATTAGATTGGCAAAAAGATGTGCCGAGAGTAGATATGATACTAGCAGACATAGGGGTTAGCTCACCGCAAATAGACCAGCCTGAAAGAGGCTTTAGTTTTATGCACGACGGCCCCCTTGATATGAGAATGAATCAAGATCAAGACTTCTCAGCCTATGACATTGTAAACACTTATTCGCAGAAGCAATTAGCAGATATTTTGTTCAAGTATGGAGAAGAACGTCAGAGCAGGCGAATAGCTGCTGCTATAACAGCAAGCGCTAGAGTAGAGCCTATCAAAACAACAGCACAGCTAGCCGACATAATCTCTCGTGAAATTGGTAAATCTGGTAGAATTCACCCCGCCACAAAGAGTTTTCAGGCATTAAGAATTGCAGTCAACGATGAGCTAGGCTCATTACAGTCTGCACTTGATAAGATGCCACAAAATCTTTCTTCAAAAGGAAGAATAGCTATTATTAGCTTTCACTCCTTAGAAGACAGAATAGTAAAACAAGCCTTCAAGGCACTTTGCACTGCCGTTCGAGATGAGTTTGGCCAGATTGTGTCAGAGCCCCTATACAGAGCCGTTACCAAAAAGCCTATTACTGGCGATAAATTAGATAAATCAAATCCACGCGCTAGAAGTGCAAAACTTAGAGCCGTCGAGAAAATTAATTAACACAAAAACAAAAAAGGAGATCGATATGACTTTAGTAATCAAAAACGAAAGCCCACGTTCACGCAAACTGAAAGTACGAGTAATTACCGTAGCGTAATTTAAGTAGTTTTCCAAGCTTGCACAACTAGTATTAAAACAAAAACAAAAATAAAAAAATTAAAATAAAAAGGATATAAATAATGAGTAAAGAAGCCATGCGCCGCAACCAGAACCTGTCACGAAACAAGATAACTTTCGAGGCTGGTCCATTATTTGCTACTGCAATGATTCTTGTTCTTATTGTATTACTTTCTGTTTTATACCTAAGTCAAGTAACAAAGACATCGGTTTTTAACTATAAGATTTCGAATTTGCAAAATAAACAGACTAAGCTAGAAACTGAAAAGCAAAAGCTACAAATCGAAGCTGCACGAGTGCAGACTCTTGCTCAAGCTAAGACTAGTGGCGATTCTGCCGGTCTAGTCAAAACAACAACTGTTTCTTTTGCAACGGCAAAATAATATGCAAGCCCACATAAGACAACGTTGGCGCCTATATGCACTAGCTTGTCTTTTTGCTTTTCTTTGGTGTGTGGTTATAGGCAGACTTTTTTTCGTACAGGCAATCAAAGGAAGTGAGTATGCCCAAAAAGCTAATTCTCAGCAATCCAGAAAATTTGAGATACCCGCTCAAAGAGGTCTTATTTATCTTAAGGAATCTAATGGCTTATACCCAGTTGCCCTCAATACAGAGGTCTACACCCTGGCTGTTGACCCAAGCTTCGTCAAAGACAAAGATAAAACAGCAAATGAAATATCTCAAGTAGTAAAAATTGACAAAAAAGACATAGAAAAAAAACTTTCTGCAAAAAATAGATATGTAGAGTTAAGTAAGGCTATCTCTACAGATGATGCAGAAAAGATTAAGAGCTTGTCGCTACCGGGTGTATTATTACAAAAGAAAGCCAGCCGCTACTATCCAGAGGGTCCGCTTTTTGCCCAAATACTAGGCTATGTAAATGATGACGGAGAAGGGCAGTATGGCTTTGAGCAGTTCTCTAACGGCGCTCTTACAGGTGATACTGGGCAGTACAATACTGTCACAGATTCTCTTGGTATACCAATCAATACGGTTGAGAATACTCTAGTAGAACCAAAAGATGGCAAAAACTATGCATTAACTCTAGACCGTGGTCTTCAGTCAGTAGCGTCAGACGCTCTACTCTCAGCTATTGAGACAAACAGGGCAGAGTCGGGAAGTATTATTGTAATGGACGTCAAGACTGGTGAAATAAAGGCAATGGTTAACTATCCTAGTTATGACCCCAATGATTTTAGATCAGTAAAAGACTATACATTATTTTCAAACAGGGCAGTTTCTGGTCTTTTTGAGCCCGGCAGTGGATTTAAGGCTATCACAATGGCTACCGGGCTTGATACCGGCAAAGTAACCCCAGAAACCAAATATGACGATACTGGTGAAGTAATAGTAAGTGGCAAAAGTATCAAAAACTCAGAAAACCACAAGTTTGGAATTCAGACAATGACAGACGTTATTCAAAAGTCACTTAATACGGGGGTCGTATTTGTACTTGAGCAGCTTGGATCAAATCCAAAACTAATTACCCAAGCAGGTAAGCAGGTGCTGCATGATTACATAGAAAAATTTGGTTTTGGTAAAGTAACTGGCTTAGAGGTTGCAGGAGAAGTAAGCAGTAAGGTCAAGCCGGCAAACACCTATGATATTGACTACGCCAATATGAGCTTTGGGCAGGGAATATCTACTAGCTCAATACAAATGCTCGCAGCTGTAGGCGCTATTGCTAACAAGGGAGTACTTATGAAGCCAACGATAGTCGCAGGCGAGGTCAATAGTCAGCAACAGGTTGTGCCAAACAAGCCAGTTGAAGTTAGAGCAGTAGTTAGTCCACAAGCAGCAGCTCAAACCACCCAAATGATGACCCAGGTAGTCGAAAAAGGGTCTGGGTACCTAACGAGAATGAAGGGCTATAAGATCGCTGGCAAAACTGGCACCGCTCAAGTACCAAGAGCTGACGGAAAAGGCTATGAAGAAAATAAAAATATAGGTAGCTTTATCGGCTTTGCACCGGCAGATGACCCAAGATTCGTAATGTTTGTCAGAATTGACTATCCAAAAGTAGATGGTTTTGCAGAAAAGACTGCAGTGCCAGCATTTGCTGTGGTCGCCAAAGAATTGTTTAAGTATTATAAGATAGCACCAAGTGGAAATTAGTAATAAAGTTTGCTAAAATAGATAGAAATTATGTTTGAAACAACCCTCACAGTACAGATGACAAGTATCCTAATGCAAGGCTTTGTGTGTTTTATTTTGGCCATGGCACTTACTCCTGTTTACACTCATTTTGCTTTCAAATTCAAAGCCTGGAAACAAATTAGAACAGACGCCATGACTGGAGAAAAAGCCCCGGTCTACTATAAGCTACACGCCGCAAAGCACAAGCGCAACATTCCAACTATGGCGGGAATTGTAGGAGTTGTGGCAGTAACTATAACTATGTTGCTATTAAACTGGAGTAGATCACAAACCTATTTGCCGGTTTTTGGGCTACTTGCTGCAGGCTGTGTTGGCCTACTTGATGACTTTATAAACATCAGAGGCAAAAGCGGAATCGCAGGAATTAGAGGCTCTCTCAAAATGGCATTAATTGTAGGCGTCGCCCTAGCTGGCGCATTATACTTCTTCTTTAGGCTCGGCTATAGCCAGATACACGTACCTGCTGTTGGTAATTTTGAAATAGGCTGGCTATACATTCCACTGTTTGTATTAGTAGTTGTCTCAACTGCAAATGCGGTAAATATCGCCGACGGCCTAGACGGCCTTGCCGGAGGGCTACTGGCTAGTTGTTTTGCAGCTTATTGCATAATAGCTTTTGCCCAAGGTAATTTTGGAATAGCTGGTTTTTGTCTAGCCATGGTGGGAGCTGTACTAGCCTACACATGGTTCAATATTTTTCCAGCTAGGTTTTTTATGGGAGACACTGGCTCATTTGCCTTTGGCACAGCCCTGGGGGTAGTTGCGATGCTTACCAATTCTGTTTTCGTTTTGCCAGTTATAGCGGCCGTATTCGTAGTAGAAGCCGGCTCAAGCCTTGTTCAGATATTCTCTAAAAAAGTTTTTCACCGCAAGATATTCTTGTCTGCGCCAATTCATCATCACCTTGAAGCGATTGGCTGGCCAGAGACAAAAGTTACTATGCGCCTCTGGATTATTGGAGCTATTAGTGCAGGATTTGGTATGCTAATAGGCCTAATCACTCGCGGTTAAAATATGAACCCCCCAATCAAAAAAAAACCCCTAGCAATAGAACACCGCCCAGACTACATAATTTCAATGGTTGTCATTTCAATGTTTGTTATTGGACTTATTATGATTTACTCGACAGGCTGGATTACAGTACTTAAGCAAACCAGCGGCAGTAGCGATGTAAATAACTTTTTTAACAAGCAGCTATTGAGCTTTGCGCTAGGGATAATTGGCTGGGTTTTCGCCAGTAGAGTACACTATAGCTTTTGGCAAAAGCATGCCAGTAAGATTTTTTATTTTTCACTGGCGCTCATGTTTTTAGTACTAGTACCAGGGCTTGGAGTGAAGACCAATGGCGCTACTAGGTGGGTAGATATAGGGCCTGTTAATTTTCAGCCAATTGAGTTTTATAAGCTTGGGCTTATACTTTTCGTTTCAGCCTGGATAGAAAAAAACAGAAGTAGTCTTAACAAGCCGATCGAGGGGCTATTACCTATACTTGGAATCATAGGGGTCTCGGCTTTTCTAGCAGTACTTTTGCAAAAAGATATGGGCTCGGCATCAATTATTGTTGCAAGTATTATGAGTATATACTTTGTCTCTGGCGTTTCACTTAAGATTTTTGGGGCTGCAATGGGAATTATTTTGGTGAGCGCAGTTGGGCTGGTGGCAAGCTCACGCTATCGCTTGGCTCGCTATATAACATTTCTCAATAACTCAGATGACATAACTGGTGCTGGGTACCATATCAATCAGTCACTTATAGCTCTCGGTTCTGGTGGAATGCTTGGCAAGGGCTTAGGTAAAAGCGTGCAAGCCTATGGCTACCTGCCAGAAGCAACAAATGATTCAATATTTGCAATTATTGGTGAAGAATTTGGTTTTGCAGGTGCAACTGCTATAGTTGCACTGTATTCGCTCTTTCTATATCGCGGCTACCTAATTATTAGGAATTCACCAGATAATTTTGCAAAGATGGTTGCAACAGGCATAATAGCCTGGGTTGGTTTTCAGGCTTTTTTCAATATTTCGGCAATGCTTGGTATAATACCTTTAACGGGAATAACTTTGCCGTTTATTAGCTATGGCGGTACTAGTATTATCGCCCTACTAATAGCGGTTGGTATTTTACAAAACATTTCAAGGTATACGAAAGGAGAACAACTAGATGAAAATCGCGGTTTGCGGCGGCGGAACAGCCGGTCACATTACACCAGTTCTAGCAGTAGTAGACGCCCTACGTAAGCTTGACCCAGAGGTAGAAATACTTTTTATTGGCTCTGGGGGTGAAATAGAGAAGAAGTTGCTAGACAAGCACAATCTTGATAGTGTGATTATTTCGGCCGGCAAATTTCGGCGCTATCGCAGAGGTTGGCGCAAGGAGCTGGCTGATGTGAGCACAAGCAAAAGTAATGCTAAAGATTTGTTTAAATTTTGCAAAGGCTACATGCAGTCTAAAAAAATACTTAAAAATTTTAAGCCAGACGTTGTTTTTACTAAAGGAGGCTATGTTACTGTGCCGGTTGGTCTTGCAGCCAAGAGCCAGAACATACCGCTAGTGATTCATGATTCAGATACTGTTTTTGGCGTAGCCAACCGAATACTAGCTAGCCGAGCTAAAAAAATTGCAACAGGTTTTCCGGCCGAAGCATTTGATGCAAGTCTAGAAAAAAACAAAATTGTTTTTACAGGTAACCCAGTCAGAAATGAGCTCTTGTCTACAAGCCTAGATAAAGCTAAGTCAACATTTGGTTTTAAAAACAATAGGCCTATCGTATTTATTTTTGCTGGGTCCCAGGGCGCTGAAGCCATAAACAATGTTATTTTCGACGGCCTAGAGCTTATTTTAAAAAACTACAACCTAATTCATCACACTGGTAGCCAAGGAATAGAAAGAGCCAGAATAGCAGCCCATAATTTACCTCCAGAGCTCACCCAAAACTACCGTCCATATGACTTTCTAGACAGCGAAATGACAGATGCGCTTTTTGTTTCAGATGTAGCAGTTATTAGACCGAGCGCTAGTTCTATTGCTGAGGTTGCAGCACACTCACTGCCGACAATTATGATTCCAGGGCCATTTTCTGCTAATAACCACCAGCAAAAAAATGCAGATTTTTTAGAAAAAATGGGTGCCGCCCGCACTCTAGATCAGTCTAGCCTGTCGGCTATTAGACTTTGCTCAGAAATTGATAGAATACTTTCTAGCGAATCGGCCAAAAAGTACTTACAGACCACAATTCACGAGTTTTGGCTTTCAGATTCTGCTGAAAGAATTGCCAGGCTTATTGTTTCAGCGGTAGATAAATAAATAATTATGAACCAAAAAAGAAACGTCAAACACCGCTCCTCAAGTAAGCAATTCCTGCCAGACAAAGAAAAGAGGACAGTGTCAAATAAAAAAAACATGTCATTCAAGAAAGTTTTTAAGATAGTTTTTTATTGCTCAATTTTCATAGCATTTATTTATGCCGTTGTGGCATCACCACTTCTCAAGATAAAAAAAGTAGAGATAACTGGCCTGCAAACCTTAAATAATAGTGAAATTAATGACCAGGTAGAAAAAATACTAGCTAGTTCATACTTAAACCAAAACATTCTTTTTGTATCGGCAGACCAAATTAATTCCCAGCTTAAAGCTGATAATTACCAGATAGCAAAGGCAGAAATTGTGCGCATACCCTTTAATACGTTAAAGATTGTCGTAAAAGAACAAAAGCCCAGTATTTTATGGCAGTCAAACGGAACGCTATCTATTTTTACTGAAGACGGCCGGGCGTACTCTGGTGAGCCTAGTGAAGAGCTAAAGTCTAGCTTGCCAACCGTTGTTGATACAGCAAATCTAGAAGTGACAGCTGGGGCCCAAGTAGTCTCAGTTGGGTTTTTAGACTTTGTAAACAAAATATATAAGGCGTTGCCAGAGAAAAATATAGTAGCTACTAAATTTGAAATAAAAGATACCACCACAGAGCTTTTTGTTACTACTCAAGAAGGCTACGTAATTCGCCTAGACAGCACCAGGCCTGCAAGTGAGCAGATCACAGATCTAGTGACTGTTCTAGATCTGCTCAAGCAACAGGGCAAGAAGCCGCTAGAGTATATAGATCTGCGAATCAATGGCAAAGCTTTTTATAAGTAGTAATACCTTAGTATTACCAATTCTCCAGCAGCGATACGACATATGAACAAAAACCGAACAAAGCTTGTAATTAGTAATGGGCGCTAAAGGCTTAGTAGCCTTAACTATCCTTATTTACCCCAGGCTAACAAAACGTCAGACAAATAATAAAGGGGAAGTCATGGCAGAATAGAGAAGAAGAGCAAGACAAAAAGGGGAAGACAGGCATTAAAAAAAAGGAGACTGTAGTGGCTGTTGTATATTTTACATTTGCGACATAGCCAATTAAATAATTGATGTTTCATGGCTGTGAAACATCACTGCGGTAAGTATTATAGTAGACAAGAAGCGAACACCACACCGCAGCAGTAGAGACAGCTTAGTTTGACGATTATTGCCGCATATAAATAAGCTACTGCTTTGAGTAGTCTTGACTGGCCGGTAGTGTTTAGTTCACACAATAAGCCATAACCCTCCGTAAATTTGCATTGTATGTTCGGTTTTTGTTATGTGTGCTTTAGTGATTTGTTAGAGAAAGAAGTAAAAATAAAATATTTTTTAGATTTTATATGTCACCCCTCTCAAAAAGCAAAAATATGCTTAAAATATGATAAATTATAAATGTCAGTAAATAAGCCCAAATCAGTATCTATTGGTATTAGAGTCGTAAAATATACATTGTGCGACAATGGTATTATTGCACTTTGGGTAGCTATTACTACCCGTTTTTACATCTGTTGGGCTTAGCAATATAGCACTTTTGCTTATTTCACTAGTATGCGGTAGCTTGGTCTTTAATACTTCTGACTTATTGCGTACTTAAGTATAACCCTGGCCTTCGCTAGGTAGTTACAAGCATTATCTATGCAGCTCTCAGAGAATGCTTATGTGGCTTGTTTAAGCCAAACAGCTATAACGCCGCGCAAGCTATAATAAGGCTTTAAAAGCCCTCCAGATTGGCCCTAGAGCTATTTGTGATGTAATAAGCACCAATATACTAGTTGCAGACTATGCACATTAATAGCCAATGCCTGACTTTCTTCACCACTTACAATGAGCTGTAGCAGGGGAGCAAGAGATCTGTCTACTATTTAGAGCCGCTAAGGTTTATTTTTGCTTGGGCTTAGGGTAGAAAGGCTTGTCGTGACCTCCACGACCTCCTCTGTTCTGGTTATTGTTTGATCCACCATTACCTTTATATCCACCCCTAGAGTCATTAGAGCCTCTCTGCTGCCCGTTTTTGTTCTTAGCACCCACAAGCTGGCTGTACTTCTTTGGCTCTGCCCCACTCACCTGTATTGACGGCATATTGGCAGCGGTTGTAGCTATTTTATGTGCGGCATTGGAGTTTTCTGGCTTGTCTTGAGCAGCGGCCTCGTTAGTACCAGTCCATTCAGATATATATTTTTCTACCTCGGCTCTCGGGCTGGCATATTTCTGCCTAGAGTGATCTATTATCCTTGCGGTAATGTCGTTTGGTGGCGAGGGCATAAAAAGAGTCTTTGCAGAAAAGGGCATACTAGTCTCCCCTTCTATGCTCATAGATACATAGACATTTTGCTTATCAAGATTGACCAGATCTAATGGCTCAAAAACTGGCTGAAAATATTCTGATAGGCCTTGAGCATCAAGTGCGCCTACTCTGAAGGTAATCATGCTACCGACGTTACCAAAAACAGCATTACTTACTTCTTCGGGCATTTGAGCAACGTACTGGTTGGCCATTGTGAGATAAAGGCCGTATTTTCTGGCTTCTGAGAGAATAGTAGCAAAGCTTTCGGTGGCAAAGTTTTGGAACTCATCTACATATAGGTAGAAAGGCTTACGGTCTTCAATACTGCCAATATCAGCTCTAGTCATAGCCTCTAGCTGGATCTTGGTTATCATTAGAGCGCCCAGGATACCGGCATTATCTTCATTAATTTTGCCCAGACTTAGGTTTACTATCAAAATCTTACCTTCGTCCATAATCTCACGAATGTTAAACGAGCTCTTGGGTTGGCCAATTA
Organism: Candidatus Saccharimonadota bacterium; assembly: GCA_037133995.1. Lineage (GTDB taxonomy): Bacteria > Patescibacteriota > Saccharimonadia > CAILAD01 > BJGX01 > CAILAD01. Next base: position 19,766 of record JBAXNA010000004.1, on the reverse strand, counting down.
AGTTTCGAACAAGTGGGTTGGCTGTAAAAGCCCCAACCTTGTTTAGTACCGGGGCAACGGCTTCTGAAGCAAATTTGTCATTCCAGCTAGCAAACTCATTGACCCAAAAAGCTTTAACAACAGGGTCGGTAATATTGGCAATGATTTCGTTGCGGTATTTTTTGTCACTAAGCATCCTAGTAATTCCTAGCAGCGTAGTATCTGGAGTTTCAAGCAGTGCAAGCAAGGTGAAGCGTAAGATGTGCTCTAGGCGAGGCCCCCAGCTGTCAGCAAACATTTTCTTGAGAACACCCACTATTTCTGAGGCCACATTGTTTCGGCGGTTTTCATCGTGAACTTCCATTGGGTTGAACGCAACCGGAAAATCTTTGTCAGCCGGGTTGAAATAAACAACATCTTTGAGACGAGATTCTGGAATAAATTTCATTATGTCTTGAGCATAGTCGCCATGCGGATCCACTACAGCAAAGCCTTGATTTTGAAAAACATCAGACAGCGTTAAGAGATTGAGTAAAAATGACTTACCTGAGCCAGATTTACCAATAATGTATAGATGACGCTTACGATCTTCGCGCTTGATGCCAAACTTAACGTGACCTTGTCTAAAAGTAGTTGTACCAAACAAGCTAAGATCGTCGGCAGCAGTATTTGCTAGAGTCGGTAGATTGGTAGGCGGCTCACCTAGCTTGGTATTGGTATACGCCACCCCTGGAGTCTCGACGCTCATATGGGGCAAGTGATACAAGCTAGCAATCTCTTCTATATTTAGAACGTAGCCAGCGTCTTCAAAAAGCCTAGCCCGGTATTGGTCTAAACCCGATTGGCCCACCGATATACCGGTGTTTGTGAAGCCATTAAGGTTTATTGTATTAAATTGCTTGAAGCCACCCACTAGGGCCATGATGCGTTGTTTGGCGGCGGCTTCATTGTTGCCGATATAGACGGCTCGTATTTTTACTGCATAGCCAAGCTTTTGAGCCTTGGTTTCAATAGCCGAATTGACAGTTGTTTGGCCTGGTGTCACGTCTTTTTTATCAGACTTTGCGCCAGATGCCTCTGCGCCTGGAGGAATAGCTAAGGCCCTAATAAGAGTGACTGGAGCTTTTAGAATTTTTTTGCCTATATTGTCAAATGCACTGGCTGGCTTGCCGTTGGTAACCTCGTCTATATAGCGCAAGCTGTTGTTGTGCCAGCTATCGTCCACTGGCTCCATCAAAAACTGTATCCACATCTCTTCATCTGCTGAGAGTGAAGCCAAGACAGTTGTTAGTCCAGCTAGAGGGTCGACTTCAAAAGTCAAAAAAGTTCTAATTGGAAAAATCTCATTTTTTGTGAGAGTTATTTCTGTGCTGTAGCCTTTTCTGTCACCAATATCTTTTGTAGCGTAGTCTGACTCCTCTTCTGTGATCTGGACACTTGGGTACTGGGCATATATTTGGCTTGCAACATAGTCTTTGAGCTGGGTCGGCACCCAGACGTAAAAGCTAATCACCCTACTGTCTGAGACAATCTCAAAGCTTATATGGTCTTGAATTGTTCCCTCTTTCATAAGCTCTCCGCTAGGCCGCAGAATACCGTGCAGGCTGGCAAACATCTGTTCGGCTGAGAGTTCTTTTTTGTCGTTGTCTTTAGGTACAATAATATGAAGCAAGGTGTGTTCGGCATTGCTGATGTATTCTATTTTGCGATTATTTTGCCAAATTAAATACCCTAAATAAGCAGCAATAACAGTCCAGCCCCAGAACTGAAAAAGTATTGTGCCTAAAACGACAAATATGCTTGATAATAGATTTAGAATTGTATCCATAGGAGGTACTTTATTGGCCCAACTTTATTGGTCTAAAAACTAGCCCAAAGTTATTTTTGATTTGAATGATTGCCGCGACGCTTGCTAGCTACAGCAGTGTAGCCTGGCTTTAGCTTGTACAGACCTCTTGCACTACGCTCAAACTGACTTTTTTCTTGTAAGTTTAGGGTAATGGTTGTTGTCTTCACTTGTCGTCTGGCTAGTACTTGTGTGATTATTTCCTCTTTGCTTAGAGGCTGATTTTCACGAAGCACTACCTCTATAATATCAGCCACAGTGCCAGCTTGATAGCCCCATTCGCCAAGAGCGTATATGCCACGGCCAATTAGCACGAATCTATCGTCTTTTATGAGCTCATTATGCACAGCTTGAGTAGTAACTTTTTTAGGGTTAGCTGCTAGGCTGGTGATATGTACTGATATTTCGGTGAAGTGCATTGGTCGCCCACCCTTTTTTAGAACAAGGTATATTTTGTCACGAATACTTTTTGGGTTTACTTCTGGCCAAATACTCAAGCCCCACATGTTGTCTAAGCTAGACAGTTGGGTTGAGGCAACAGCTAGCTGCTGAAGCGCGTCAGACTGATGCTTGCCATCTACTTGCTTCATTATTTTATCAAAACGCATTGGCTTACCTTCTTCTGTAGCAATGGTAATAATCTGGTCATGAAGCTTACGAACACCGTCTTCTGTATAGCTATCACTAAGAAAAACTAGCTCAGCGTGCCTGTCGTTGCGGTCTGAGAAAGTAAAATTAGGATTAAGTTTGATCAAAAAGCTCAAGTGAGGCTTTGTCTTGCCGCTACCGTTAGTTTCACTTACCAGTGAAGCTAGACCTATAATTCCACCCTTTTCGTTGGTAATAGCAACCAAAATATCATTGAGGCTGTTGTCGTGGTTGTACTGAGAGCGAATCTTGTTTAAAGCAGCTTTTTCAATCTGTCTAACACGTTCGCGAGTAATGCCTAGATCTTTACCAATCTCTTCTAGAGTTTGGGTTTTGCCAGTAGCAATACCGTGGCGACGCAAGAGTATCTCACGGTCACGATCTTTTTTTAGCAGTTCTAGGCTACTGGTTATTAGTGCATCTAGCTGTTTTTTTTCAATTGTAAGCTTTTGAGACTTCTGGACAGACATAAATTTATCCTTAGTTAGTTTAGAAAAATGACTGCCAAACCCTTGGTAAAGGCAGTCAAACTTGCTACAATTATATCATTTTAGGGCTATAAGGTCAACGCTTTTTGGTGGCTTTTTTAGGCTTTCTCTTCGGTCCGCCCTTGAGTCTTTCTGAAAGTAGCTGCTTAGCTTCTTCTAGGGTTATTTTCTTGGGGTCTTGATCTTTAGGGATCTTTGCATTGGTCTTGCCGTCACTAGCGTAGGGGCCGTAACGGCCGTTCAAAATCTGAACTTTAGCTTCGCTGAAGTCTTGAATAATCTTCTCGCTGTCGGCTTTTTGTTTGATTGCAATAAATTCTAGGGCTTTTTCGTGAGTAATTGTAAAAGGATCTTCTCCTTTAATAGATACAAAAGTACTACCAAATTTTACGTATGGGCCAAATCTTCCTAGGTTGGTGGTAATCTCTTGGCCGTCGCTAGTCTCCCCCAGAGTTCTGGGTAGCTTAAACATTTCTAGGGCTTCTTCTAGAGTGACACTATCTAGTTTCTTGCCTACCGGCATAGGTGCAAATTTTGGCTTTTCTTCATCTTCGGCTTGGCCAATCTGAATCATCGCACCATATCTGCCAAGTCTAGCTATCACCGGCTTGCCAGACTTTGGATCTTTACCTAGCTCTCTTCCCTGACTGGCCTCTTGGCGGCTAATTCCTTCTGATTCTTCAACAAGTTTGTGAAAAGGCTTATAAAAATCAGCAATCATAGTGTTCCACTTTTCGCGGCCATCGGCAATCTTATCAAATTCTTCTTCTACCTTGGCTGTAAACTTATAATCGACAATACTAGGAAAATACTTAACTAGAAAGTCACTAACAATCTTGCCAGTGTCTGTTGGAAATAGTTTGTTTTTTTCTACCCCGTAGTTTTCTTGTTCGGTAGTCTCAGCTATTTGATTTTTGGCAAGAGTAAGAACGTCTACATCACGCGGCTCGCCTTCTCGGCTGGCTTTTTCTACATACTCACGACTCTGAATAGTAGAGATTGTAGGGGCGTAGGTACTTGGTCTACCAATACCTTCGGCTTCAAGTTTTTTGACCAGGCTAGCTTCTGTGTAGCGAGGTGGTGGTCTATCAAAAGTTGCTCTTGCTGTGACTAGATTATGCTTGAGTTTTTGACCTTCACTTAGCGGTGGCAGTATGGTGTCTTCAATCATTTTTCCGTATATTTTCAAGAAACCATCAAAAATAACAATTTCGCCCTTGGCTACAAATACTCTATCTAGGCCATTAGCTTTAATGGTAACAACGGTTTTTTCTATTTTAGCCTCGCTCATTTGTGAAGCCATGGCCCTAGCTCTTATAAGTCGGTATAGCTTTTGCTGGCCTGGGTCATCACTGCCCTGCTCTTGAGAGAAATCTGTTGGCCGTATGGCCTCGTGGGCTTCTTGGGCGCCAGCTGATTTAGTCTTGAAGTGACGGGTTTTTAGGTATTCATCGCCATACTGGCTAGATATTACTTTGCTGGCCTGGGTGATGGCGGTTTGAGAAAGATTAAGAGAGTCTGTTCTCATATAAGTTATCTTACCTGCCTCATAGAGTTTTTGTGCCAAAACCATGGTTTGGCGTACTGAAAAGCCCATTTGACTACTGGCTGCTTGCTGCAATGTAGATGTTGTAAAAGGTGGAGCAGGTGATTTTTTGCCAGCTTTTTTCTCCAGTGATGAGATACTGAATTCGGTAGTCTTAAGGCTTTCTAGAAACTCCATTGCTTCGTCACGAGTTTTTATTCTATCTTTTAGTTCGGCTGGCAGTACACCGTCTTTACCTAGGTCAAATTCGGCAGTGACTTTGTAAGTAGCTGTGGCATTAAAACCCTCTATCTCGCGCTCGCGCTCAACAATTATTCTTACCGCAACAGACTGTACTCGCCCTGCGCTTAGCCCGGGGCCAATTTTTTTCCAGATGACTGGGCTCAGCTCGTAGCCTACTAGCCTGTCTAGTACCCTGCGGGCTTGTTGGGCATTTACTAGATTGATATCGACATTTCTGGGGTTGTTTACAGCACTTAGTAGGGCGTCTTTAGTGATCTCATGAAAAACAATTCTTTTGGTCGTCTTAGGGTCTAGCTTGAGGGCTTCACAGAGATGCCAGCTTATGGCTTCACCTTCGCGGTCTTCATCAGTTGCCAGCAATACTTCTTTGCCTTTTACGGCTCTTTTGAGGGCATTTACAGTTTTAGTTTTGTCGGCTGTTATTTCATAGGTTGGCTCAAAATTGTGTTCAATGTCAATATTGACACCACTCTTGGGCAAATCTCTGATGTGGCCGTAGCTCGAAAGCACCTGGTAGTCACTACCTAGGTATTTTTCAATTGTCTTGGCCTTAGCCGGTGATTCTACTATTAGTAAATGTTTTGCCATATGTATAGTCGTTTTGATAATGCTAGCGCTTAATTGCTACAAAAGCAAGTTTTTACAAATAATGCTTGTTGCAAGTACCAGACTATATATGAGTGCAGCTTGTTTTGTCAAATATTTTGTAAAGAGTAAGGCCCCTCCACAATGTGGAGGGGCAGGCCTGGTCATTAAAAAGTATTAAGTTAAAAAAATGTTTTTAAATTCTTGCAAACGATACAGCTGTGCCTGACTAATTTGAGAATTCATTGCTGATTCAGCAAGATCGTTAGGAATACTCAAAATTAATATTGTAGTCTGTGGGCTGAGGGTATTACCGCCCTTACCCCCAAAAAAATTCGCCAAAAGTTCAACTTCTTTCCAGCCTTCTGTCTGTCTTGAGGCCACAGACCTAAGTTGCCCTAAGTTTTTTAAGAGTAGTTGAGGACGAAGCATGGATACGTCCAGTTCGTCCTTCATTACCTCGGCTGAATGATCCAAAATAATGTCACCTAGCTTTGTGGTATCAATGGTGCACGCACAGTATGCCACTCTGCTCTCTTCAATGGGGTTCGGCCCAGGTTTTAGGCTCTCCATATATTTATTATCAAGCAAATACTTTTCTGCCCAGCAGTCAAGTAGCGCTTTGACAATTTTAGCTTCAATACGTCTAAAATCATCCCAGATCTCTTTAGGGCTGTACATGGAGTAGAAGATTAAATCACCGTAAAGCTGTGCAGCTTTTCGCATCTTTTTACTACCCTCAACTAGCGGGATAATATTATTTTTAGTATTACCTTCGAAATTTTTTTCGTCATCTCGAAGTAGTTCAGCTAAAAGCGCTATTTCATCATCAAGAAGTATCTCGGGTGAAATTTTTAGTAATGAGCTGAAAAAAGAGCTAGAAATTTCAATAATTTTTTTGTTATTTCTTATAAAAATGCTGGAATTAGTAGACCTACCTGAAAGTAGTACCATTCCTTTGACTTCCTTTCATCTCAAAGTACATCTAGCAGCAGTTGTTAGATCAATATATACTCTGCATTACAAAGCAATGTTTGTCAAGAGCTATATTACCTAGCTATTAGCTACACATCCACTGTCCTGCAGCTTGTTTTGTCAAATATTTTGTAAAGAGTAAGGCCCCTCCACAATGTGGAGGGGCAGGTCGGTTAGGGTCTTTAGGCTTTAACTTTGTACCAATCTCTTCTTTCCGGCATAAAAAGTAGCCGGTTCAGAGCCAGATCCAAGTCTTCTTGCCTGGTATTGCTTCCCTTTCTTAGGTTTAAATCCGCTTCGGGATCAGTTAGGTCACTATAGACTGGGCATCGAGCGCTCACAAGGTAAGTTGCTTCGCGAGCCCAGTCGTATAAATCGACTGGGCCATTTGATTCATGCTGCCCAAGGATTTCACTGAACTCCCTAAATGGCGAGCGCATTTTCCAGCCCAAATTGCCATACAGCTCATCTGGGTTGAGAAAGTTTAGTGCTGCAAGCTGTTTATTGCCGGCTAACCTTTCCTTGAAAACCAGCTCTAGAGCCATGAATGAGTATTTTAGAAACTCGTCAAAAAGTACCTCAGTGTCAAAAGTACACACAGCGTAGCCTGGTTTCGGAACAAGGTCAGCTGGTGCATGCTCACTGGCTACTTGAGTCAAATACTGGTTGTTGTCTTGGTATTTTTCTCTCCAGCCAGCTACTAGCATTACTGCTAGATCAGTCTTCACTGTCTCCTTCCAGTCTTGTTCACTAGGGGTGACGTAAGGAAACGCACCATTAATATCACAATTCATGAAGTCTGTAAACAGCTCACTGGCTGCATCCATTGTATCGCTAGCCTCAGTCTTATAAATGATAGATTTCTCTCTAGCATCCACTGACTTGTAGCTGTCTGCGTCACTAATTAAAGTGTTACAAAGAGCAAGAGAGCTGTCGAATGGCTCAGTACTGCATATTCTTTCTCTACTGAGTACTCTAAGTAGAGTTTCAAAAAAACCATTTTCTTCCAGAAAGACTGGGTTTCCTTCCATCACCAGAATCAACTGGTTGTAGTATCCTACAAAATCGTCCACTTAAGGACCCCCTTAAAGGTTCGTCTAACAGCGGTTGCTAGATCAAGATATACTCTACATCATAAAGTAATGTTTGTCAAGAGCTTGCTTGCCTAACTCTTAGCTACACATCCACTGGCCTGCGCCAAGGTTTCGTATCTTGCCAGTTATTTCCATAAGACTTAGCACATGAGCAAGCCTAGGGGCATCAAAGTCACTGTTCTCGATCATAGCGTGAGTGTTAATATGGCCGTTTTCTATGAGCTCAATCACACAAGCCTCTTCTTTGCTGGCTGGTAGTACTTTTTTGGTCTTGAGTATGGTGCTTTTAAGCTCTAGCTCGGCCAGCACATCTGTGGCATTGGTGATAAGCTTGGCGCCTAGCTTGATGAGATTGTTGGGGCCCGCGCTGCGGGGGCTAGTTAGATTGCCTGGTACTGCCATTACTAGACGGTTTTCTATCGTGGCAAAATTGGCAGTAATAAGACTGCCAGACTGAGCGTCTGCCTCGGTAACCACTGTGGCTAGCCCCAGGCCAGCTATTATTCTATTGCGGGCAGGAAAATTTTGTTTTAAACCAGGCGTACCTAAAACATATTCGCTTATCACTGCCCCGCCGCCCTGAGCTATACGCTTAAAAATATGCTGGTTACTGGCCGGATAAGGCTTATCAAGCCCACAGCCTAATACTGCTACGGTCTTTCCTCCTGCGTCTAGAGCGGCCTGGTGGGCCACGCCGTCAATACCAAGCGCCATACCGCTTACAACGCAGATACCAGCGCTAGCGAGGTCGTAAGCAAGCTTGTAGGTCATTTGCTTGCCATACTCACTTGGCTTTCTGCTCCCCACGATAGATACCATTGGTAGATCTGGTATTTCGCCCAAAACATAGATTTGCTTGGGTGGCGCAGATATGGTTCGTAAAAGTTCTGGATAAAGCTTGCTTTTATATGGTATTTCTTGTATATTCATATTCTATTGCCTATCTGGAGAGCATAAGTACTAAAAATCTTATCGAGTAAAAAGTATTGACAAATAAGCACTAGCGTGATACAATACTTGCCGTAATTAACATTTTAATAAATCAAAAACTATCTCATTAAAAGGGAATAGTCTGCTAGTTGAGGTCCTTCTAAAAATCACCCTCCTTTTAGATTACTTAACTAGCAGACTATTCCCTTTCATTACCACGGTCTATATATATATTGTGAGGCTGACAAATCCCAATTGCGGGGGTGTGGAAGGGTGTAATAAGCAGATCTTCTCGATTCGTTCGGTAGGTCTGCTTTTTATATTACCGAAACTTTTGGGCATATGCGAGCGTGGAGCGGAATAAATATATATATTTCTCTAAAATCTAATAATTGTAGGCAAATTCTCTAGCTACACTGAGCGTTTTCTTAAAAATTGAAACCAAGAGTTAGTTCTTATACAGATTTTTTAGAGCTGTGCTCTAGCCCGCCTTTAAGGTAGTCATCTACACTTAGGGCTGTAGCCACTATCAGACCATCTAGTTTTTTGCTTTCATCTGCGTCAAATCTATCTAGCACGAATTTTTCAGCTGGCTGTTTGGCTAGTAATTCATTTTTTACGCCAACTCTTATTCTGCCAAAATCATCACCAATGTTCTCGATAATGCTTTTCAGACCGTTATGGCCTCCACTACTGCCACCTACTCTTACTCTAATGGTACCAAAATCTAGATCAAGATCGTCACTAACGACCCAAATATCACTATTTTCTAGCTTGTAAAAGTTCTTTATTTTTTGAACACTATTGCCAGACAGATTCATAAAAGTCTGGGGCTTGGCTAAAATCACTGTATTGCCCATATGCATAGTAACAAGCAGCTCAGACTTGAGCTTATCTTGATTTAAGAAGTGCACTCCCCAGTTTTTGGCAATTTGGTCTAGCACCATAAAACCTAGATTGTGACGTGTATTGGTATATTCTGGGCCGGGGTTTCCTAAGCCGATGATTAGTTTCATATATTTAAGTATCGAGCAATAAGAGCTAAACTGCAAGCCCATTAAGATGGAGTTCTAGCTATCGCGAGGTGGTATTAGGGCCATAAAATAGTCACTTTAGTGAGCTATTTTTTTGTTTTGTAGCGGTCTCTGTTACCTTCTTTGTACTTACTTTTGTACTCAATTGTGATTGGTACCCCGTTTAGATCAAATTGTTCGCGCATTTGGTTTTCAATAAAGCGTGTATAGCTCCAGTGCATGTACTCTGGGTGAGTAGCAAAGATAGTGAATTTTGGTGGGTGAGTGCCGGTTTGAGTTATGTAGTTTACTTTTGGTTTTTTGGTCTTAACTGCAGACGGCGGGTTCTTGCCGTTTGCATCTTCTAGAAATCGGTTTAGTTTTGGAGTAGCTATTGTGAAGTCTAGTCGAGCATTTACTTTTTTTATAACATCTAAGAGCTCATCTAGGTTTTGACGAGTTTTGGCAGAGGTAAATACAAGAGGAGCCCACCATACAAATTGCATTTTAGAACGAATAAACTCGGTGATTCCTACTATGGTGTGGCTGTCTTTTTCAACTGCGTCCCATTTGGTGGCAACAACTATTAGGCCGCGCTGGGCGTCTTTTACCATGCCTAGCAAGTGTAGATCTTGGGCAGTTGCCGGCTCGTTGGCATCAACCAGCATCAGGCAAATGTCGGCCCGCTCTATCGCCCGCTTGGTGCGCACCTTAGAATAGAATTCAATATTTTCGGCTTTAGCAACTTTACCTGGTTTTCGCAGCCCAGCTGTATCTATAAATGTGATTTGAGTGCCATGAAATTTTAGTGAAAATTCGTTGGTGTCACGAGTAGTGCCAGCAATATCTGCCTCTATCGCCAGCTTTTCGCCAGCCAAAGCATTAAGCAGGCTAGATTTACCAACATTTGGTCTGCCCAGTATGGCAATCTTGATTTCATTGCTGTCGTCACGGTCAATCTTACCTTTAAGAGGCAAAACCTCTAGAATTGAGCTTGCCAGCTCGTCCATACCATGACCATGTATAGCCGAGATAAAAACAATCTTTTCAAAGCCTAGTCGGCGGTATTTTTCAGCTGGTAGGGCTAGATTGGCATTGTCGGCTTTACTGGCTACCAAAATAACCGGCTTACCACTGACGTGAAGCATTTTGGCTAGCTTGGCGTCGGCATTACTAGCCTCAACTGTTCCGTCTACCACGTAACAAATTACATCAGCTCGAGTAAGAGTAGTTGCTAGCTGACCCATTGCTGCTTCAGGTATTTGACCTTGCTCGTTGGTGTAGCCGGCTGTATCAACTACCTCAAAACCTCGACCGTCGGCCTCTGCAACACCTTTGTTAGTGTCGCGAGTGGTATGGGCGATATCAGAAATAATCGCGTGCGCTGAATGCGTTAGGCGATTGAACAAGGTAGACTTTCCACTATTGGGAAGCCCTACTAGGGCTACTGATGGTAAATTTTTGACTTTCATAGTTGTACTTTAGTAGTATTTTGACGATTTTATATGAGTATTATTTCCAAATGTAATTATCGAACGTATAGTTTACCATATTTTTGCTGTCTTGGAAACGGTTTGGGCTATTTAAGACCACAGTTATGATCTCGTGTCCAGATTTTTGGGCCAGCAAAATCAAGCATTCCCCCGCTAAATCAGTCAGGCCTGTCTTAATACCATAGACATATGAGAGGCTTAGGTCTTTGTTAGTAGTTGTAATTACAAATGGTTTTCCAGCCTCATCATAGATGGTGGCACTGGAGGTATTTACTATTTTTGCAAAAGGCTTATTTTGCAAAAGCACTCTTGAGACTATTAGTAGATCTTGAGCCGAGCTAGTGTGATTAGTTTCGTCAAGGCCTGTAGGATTAACAAAATTTGACTTGCTCATTCCCCACTGCTGAGCCTCTGCATTCATTTTGGTGCTAAATTTATCTATCGAGCCAGAGTCCCAGATAGCCAGACTGTTGGCGACGTCATTTGCAGAGTATATAAGTAGTGCCTTCATTAGCTCAGAAAGCTTAAACTTCTGCCCTGGCACAACACCAATCTTTTGGTCTGCTGCGCCAAGAGGTGGCAAGTCTTGGGGAATAGTTACAATCTCGTCTGGGCTGTGGTTTTGCATAATAACAAGCGCCGTCACGAGCTTAGTAAGCGAGGCTATTGGTAGGGCTTGGTTCTCATTTTTGGCATACAGAGTAATTCCGCTACCAACGTCATAAATAATTGCCGCCTGAGCCGGCGAAGTGTAGGCCGGGGCATCTTTTTTTAGTTCTGGCAAAGTAGTAAAGGCTGTATCTGTGAAGATTGTTTTTTCTTGTTTTGGCAGACTCTGAATGCTGGCTATTTTTCGATTGGTACTACTTAAGAGTGAATTTGGAGCAACGCTGAGCTGAAAAAAACTAATCACCAAGCTCAAAAAAACAATAATCACTTCTTGTCTCCGCTACTGTCTAGGTGAACAAATTCAAACTTGCCCTCGCCCAGAGTACCAAGCTCAATGCTACCGAGCCGTACTCTCTCAAGCCTAATCACTAAGTAGCCTAGCGACTCAAAGCTGCGCCTTATTTGGCGATTTTTGCCCTCTTGTAGTACTACCCTCAAGCGAGTATGTGAAAGTATCTTTAGGCTTTCAAATCTACTGATTCCATCGTCAAGCTTTACGCCCTCAATAAGCTTTTTCTTATCAGGACTGTTGAAGCTAGTTTTGAGATTTACAATATATTCTTTTGACTTGCCAGAGCTTGGGTGGGATAGTTTTTGCACCAAATCACCGTCTGAGCTCAGAATTAGCAGCCCTTGACTGTCTTTGTCTAGGCGCCCAGCTATTTTTAGACTAGAAAAATTTTTAGGTAAAAGTTTGAAAATAGTTTTTTCATTACCCTGTCCAGTGTGTGAGCAAACATAGCCAGGCGGCTTATTGAATGCAACAGTAATATTGCCTCGCGACTTTCCAGATTTGCCTGCCAGCGCAATTGAGTCAGCTTGGTCAACTTTGTCTCCTAGGCTGGCGACCTCGCCGTTTACCAGTACTAGTCCCTGCCCTATAGCTTCATCGGCTTTTCTACGCGAAAGAGACAAGCCTAGCTCCACAAGCTGCTTGTTGAGGCGTAGTTGTTTTTCTGAGTTAGTCATGACTTAGCCTCAAAGCTTGGCAGCTCATCAAGAGATTTAATACCCATGTATCGTAAAAAACTCATATCGGTCGTGTATTCCACGTAATTAATGCCATCTTTTTTGTGCCTCTTCTCTACTATTAGTTCTTTTTCTATTAGACCCCGCAGGCTTTGATTGGCAGTTATTCCTCTGATTTCCTCAATATCCTGGCGACTAATTGGCTGACGGTAAGCGATAATCGCCAAAACTTCTAGCGCCGAACTACTTAGATTGCCGGTAGCTAGAATATCTTGGTGGCTCTTGGGTAATAGCGAACTTTTAGCAGCTAGCTGCAAGCTATCACCATCGTCTATTAGCTCAACTCCGGTGCCGGTGGTGTATTTTTTTAATTCGAGCATTGAATCATCAAGCTCTTTTGGGGTGATCTCTAGAGATTTACAAATAGATTTTTTAGAGATAGGTTGGGCCGACATAAATATGAGAGCCTGTAACTTTTTAGTGTTATCTGTCATCTGAGCATCTCAATTGATTGATTATTTTCATTAACTCTTAGCTCAGCATCATTAGTTTTGATAAGTTCAAGAATAATCATAAATAAACTAATTTTTTCTTGGTTGGTGGTGGCGATAGAGTCTATCTCTGAGAGCTGCAGGCTCTGTAGCTGTTGAAGTTTTTCTATCAGCTCAGCCCTGAGTACAGTATTAGAGCTTCTTTTGAGCTTGAAGACATGGCTTTGTTCGGCTTTAGGCTGATCCATGAGCTGCTTAAATGCTGCCGATATATTCTTGCTAGTAAGATTGTCGTAGCTAGATATTAAGACTGGGCTTTTTTGGTTTTGCCTGGCCACAAAAGGGTCATTGACAGATTGAGAAAATCTTACGGCTAGACTTTTGAACTGAGACAAGAGCTTGAGTTGTTCTGCTAAGTCGTCATCTTCTTGCTCAAAAACTTCTGCCTGTGATGAAGGTAATAAGGCTCTAGATTTGACCAAAATAAGCTTACTAGCAATTACTAAAAACCAATTGGCTTGATGCGGGTCAAGCTCGGCTGTCTGCATGTAGGCCAAGTAGTCTTTTGTCACTGAGGCTAGGCTGATGTCACAAATATCAAGCTTTTGACGCTCTATCAGCTTTAGTAATAGATCAAGCGGACCGCTAAAATTATCTAGCTCAACAGTGTATACGGGGGTAGAATCTGTCACTTTAGGCCTTTGAGTCGTCTTGTTTTAGGCCCAGCTCGCGCATAGCCTTGGGGCCTATTGGGCCAGGGCTTTTCAGCATCAAGTCACGCATATCACCAGTCTTTGGAAAAGCTATAACTTCACGAATAGACTGCTCGCCCAGTAAGACCATTGCAAGTCTGTCTAGGCCTGGAGCTAGACCACCATGAGGAGGCGTGCCGTAGTTGAAAGCTTTTAGAAAATCACCAAAACGAGACTCAATCTCATCTTCACTTAGGCCGTAACGCTTAAAAATACTTCGCTGCAGTTCGGGGTCGTTGATTCGAATACTACCACTACTAATCTCATAGCCGTTGAGAACTAAATCAAAACTGTATGCTCGAATTTTTAAAAGGTCAGCTTCGTCACCCGAATCAAGCAAGTGCATATCGTCGGCGTGAGGCTGAGCAAAGGGGTTGTGAGCATATGTAATATGGCCTTCTGGGGTTTTTTCAAAAAGTGGAAAGTCTATAACCCAAGCGAAAGCCAGCTCGTTTGAATCGTCTGGATTAGCTCGAAGGTCTGGCTTGTCGGTGCCGTATTTTTCCATAGATTCGGCGTAGCTAAGACGAGTAAATGTGGCCGGAAGAATCTTGTCTGGCATGAGCTGTTTTACTACTGTGGCCATCATCTCTTCTGACAGACTCAAGATATCTTCTTGGTCTACAAAACTCATCTCTAGGTCAAGCTGAGTAAACTCTGGCTGTCGGTCATTTCTTAGGTCTTCATCTCGAAAGCAGCGGGCTATTTGGTAGTAGCGTTCGTAGCCAGCGATCATTAGCAGCTGCTTGAACTGCTGAGGAGCTTGAGGCAAAGCGTAGGCGCTGCCAGCAGTAATCCGTGACGGTACAATAAAATCTCTAGCTCCTTCTGGCGAAGACTTAGCCAGAATTGGCGTTTCAACTTCTATAAAATCTTTGCCGTCTAGGTAGTCTCGAAAAGCTTTTATTAGCTTATGCCTAAATCTTAGATTAGCTTGCATTTGGGCCCGCCTTAGATCTAGGTAGCGATACTGCATACGAATATTCTCGCTTAAATTTTCGCTGGTTTCTGTTATTTCAAAAGGCGGAGTCTCGGCCTTTGATAAAACTTTTAGTTGCTCAATCTCAAACTCAATTGTGCCAGTTGGGTGTTCTGGGTTTATCATTTTTTCTGGCCTTACCTTGACTAGTCCACTGGCCTCTATTACGAATTCAGGTCTTAGGGTGTCAACAAGAGTGTCAAGCTCTGCTCCAGCTCTAAAATAGACAGCCTGAACCAAGCCTGTTCTGTCGCGAATCTCAAAAAAAGCTAACTTTCCGTGATCTCTACGCACATGTACCCAGCCAGAGATGGTGGCTTTACTGCCAACCTGTTGAGCTAGCTCTGATATCATTGTTCTTTTATTCATGTCTTCTATTATAGCTTACAGATAGGATTTGCTCAAATTTATGCTTTTTTGCACCACCTATAAAACGCCGGTAGCTTATTTGGCTGGCGCCTGACCAGGCTGTTCGGCTGGCTTAGCAGGAGCAGGAGCAGGAGCTGAATCAGCCATAGGTGCAGACGCCGAGCGCTGAGTACCTGTGCCTCCTAAAACTTGTTCTTTTGGGGCCTCACTAGAAGCCGATGAATCTATAACAGTCTTGATAGTAGTTACCACCTCCTCTAAGGTGACTTGTGATTTGACCAAAAATTTATCTACGCCGAGCTTCTCGCCTCTTTCTTTGTCTTTTGGGGCCGAAAGTGCTGTCATCATAATAACCTTGGTATGGGCAATCTCTGGTGTGGTACGAATAATATCTAAAACATCAAAACCAGAAATCTTAGGTAGCATCACATCTAGCAAAATAAGATCGGGTCGCTCTCTGACAGCAACGGCAAGGGCCTCTTCACCGTTGTCGGCATGAGACATTGTGTAGCTTTCAGCTTCCAGCCGCGACGAGTAGACGTCTCGTAAATTTACATCATCTTCAACAATAAGAATTTTTGGCATTATTTTTCCTTTTTATAGCTTAAGAATTATTATAGCATTAGACTTTCGCAAGTGGCAAGCTAAAGCTGAAGCTCGAGCCTTGGCCAAGAGCAGAATCTACCCAGATGCGGCCGCCGTATAGCTCCACTAGATTCCTGGTGATATATAGGCCTAGGCCAGTACCGCCGGTTGTAATAGTAGCACTGTTTTCAACCCGGTAAAACTTTTCAAACATATGGCGCTGTTCATCTGCAGAGATGCCAATACCAGAGTCTTTTACTGTGAAAGTTACGTTGGTTTTGTCTCCGCTCAAAATAATATCCACACTACCTTTTTGAGTGTATTTAATGGCATTATCAACAAGATTTGTCATGGCTTCATGAATTCTTTCTTGGTTTGCACTGACTTCAAAAAGCGGCGCCACTACTTGCTCAGAGCCTGCAGACGCGCTACCAATGTGAGTAAGTAGAGTTAAGCCTTTCTGCTTGGCCATAATCTCCATCTCAACAGCAACTTCACCAACCAAATCGCTCATATTAAAAACCTCTAACTTGTCAGTTATTTTTTGGTCTTCTATTTTTGTCACGCTTAGTAAGTCTTCAAATAGTTTGCCAAGATGAATAGATGAGTTATGAGCTTTTTCTATAAAGCCCTTAGCTCTAGCATCTGTCGTGGCCAGCTTGTCGTTACTTGCCATAGATAGGTAGCCCTCAATAGCAGCAACAGGTGTGCGCATTTCATGACTAGCTGTTGAAACAAATTCGTCTCTCTCTCGCTGTAGGCTTTTTTCTTCAGAGATATCATGAAATACAGCAATTGCTCCACTTACATTGTTGTCACTGTCAAAAGTAGGCGCAATAGAAATTGAAAAAGCTTGTTGTTTTTTTTCTTTGTTTAGCAAGTAATATCTGTCTGAAGTCACTTGTTTTTTTAGCTCAAAAACTTTTAAAAATGGGTTATCGGTTGGGCTCATATCCTTGCCATCTGAGTCTTTAAGCTTAACAACGTTTTGCAGCTGTACTCCTTGTGCACTGGCACTGTCCCAGTGCGAAATATCTTCAGCTCCAAGGTTAAAAAAAGTAATCTCCATTTTGCTATTTAGGCCAATAACTGGGTCGGCAATAGCAGACAACATTAGGCGTTCGCTCATCTGAGTTTTACCAAGCTGATCGGCTACATTGCCGGCTACACCGGCTGTTAGCAAATATTGGTCAATGGTTTTAGATAGTAGCCAGCCAAAGAAAATGCTTAGTAGAATGTAAAAAAGCTGTGGCGGGTGCAGGCTAAAACCATCGCTTGATGTCGTCGTCATGACGACCAGCACTGCATAGCTAAGTATTCCCAGGCCTGCACTAAAAAAGAAGGCCCTAGTACCAAGCATGCTGCTAAGCAGTAGAATTAGCGCAAGTGCAGGGAAAAATGCAGAATCAAGGCCGCCAGTTAGGCCAATTAGGGCTATAAGCTCTACTGCAATTAGGCCAAAAGCTATGTATGAGCTAATCATATCTGTGGCGGCTTTTTGTGCGCGCCAACTAAAAAGATTATAGGCAATTCCAACCAGTACCAGCGGCAATATTATATAAAGTGGGGTCAGGCTGGGCTCGCTTCTAGAAGAGGTAAATGTAATTAGTAGTAAAAAAGCTACTATTAGCGCCTGTACAGCTGTAGTTGCTTGTAATACAAAACCACGCAGGTTGCTCAAATGACTATTGTTGGCAGTAGGTCGTAGCGGTGGTTCCATCGCTGGTAATTATACCATAAGAGGTTCTGATGTAGTGCTGCCCGCAAGTTCAAATTACGAATCAAAAGCCTTGTTTTGTAGAGCGGTAGTGACTAGTACTTGTCTTTGTATCCAGCAAACCAGTCTTGGTGAATGTGAGTCTCTGCCAGGCCTGTTTTTAGCAGGGTGTCTTTCATGGCATCTACCATTGGTTCGGGCCCAGACACATAAACCTGTCTATCTAAAATATCTTCAACACTGTCAGTGAGTAGCTCTTGAGTAATATAGCCTGTTGGGCCAGTCCAATTAGCAGGTATATTTTCAGAGATTACTCTAATAATCTTAAATTTAGGCATGACAAGTAGACATTTTTTTACTATCTCTACACAAGGGTCTTCATCGAGCGATCTGAGCCCCAAAACTAGCACTATATCTCGCTCGAACTGCTTGTTATCTAGCAAGTATTGAAGCTGAGAGATGTATGGCGTGACGCCAATCCCGCCAGCTATCCAGAGTAACTTCTGGTCATTGGCCGGCAAAACAAATTTACCATCTGGGCCTTCAACGCCAACACTTTCTCCGCTGCTTAGCTTAAACAAATCTTCTTTAAAAACTGAATGTTTTGGGCTGACCAGTCTTGTGGTGATAATAATGTCTGGCTGTGTGGGTGAAGAGCTCAAGGTGAACCAGCGCTTAATACCCCGTTCGTCAGGGTGATTGCTCGCTATGGTCATCTCTATATACTGACCAGAAACATAGTCAAAGCTGGCTGGTTTTTTGAAGTGCAACTGCCAAATATCTGCGCAAATTGCCTTTTTTTCGATAAATTCTAGATTGCTATTCATAAATTACTTCTCCTGTTTGCTATAATCATACTACATGAAACCACTAATAGACCACAAAAAAATACCAATCACTGTAATTCAGGGCTTTTTGGGCTCAGGAAAAACAACTTTACTAAATCATATCTTGACCAACAATCAAGGTATGAATATTGGCGTTGTGGTAAACGACTTTGGTGATATAAATATTGATTCCCAACTTGTTAAGAGTAAGACCGACAAGCGCCTTGAACTAACAAGTGGCTGCATTTGCTGTAGTCTCGAAACCTTAGACCTGCAAGAGGCTATCAACCAATTCACCTACAAAGATTCCAAAATTGATTACATCATAATTGAGGCAAGTGGCCTGGCAGAGCCCCGCGACCTTGCAATGACGCTCAAGCAAACTCTTGGCCAGCGAGTCAGGCTCGACAGCATAGTGACAGTACTTGATGCCGAAAATATTGAAAAAAATGCCAGTGAGCACGACACCGCGAGAGACCAGATAATATTTACAGATTTTATTGTTATAAATAAGCTTGATCTCGTAAAAAAACCCAAAATTAAAGAAATATACACCATGATTGCGTCTTTTAACCCCAAAGCTAGAGTTCTTGAGTCCACCAATGCTCAGATAGATGTGAGGCTTTTGCTAGATCAAGATATGTACAAAATCAAAACTCTACAGTCAAAAATAGATACTCATAGCCAGAAGACTTCTGGCCACAACCACGGCCATCACGACCACGAAGATCACTCAACCCACGTGCATAGCCGCTACACCAGCTTCTCTTGGACTAGTAAAAAACCACTCGACCCTATGAAATTTCAAGAGTTTGTAAATAGACTCTTGCCTACAGAGGTGTATCGGGCAAAGGGCTTTGTAGATTTTGGTATCAAAGGCCATGTTCGTAAATATATTTTTCAGTTAGTGGGCGTAAGACCAGAAATTGTTTGGGAAAACTGGCATTCAGACCCAGCTCAGACCCAGCTTGTTTTTATTGGCCAAGATATTGATAAGAAGCAGCTCAAAAAGCAACTCGATGAATGTATTGATGACACACCTGACCTTCCACTTGAAGGAAATATAGAACTCAAATTACCCAAAAAAGCCGAACTCTAGGCTTCGCCCATTATATCCAATACATCATTGAACTCAGATAAGCCCGCCCTTCCTTTATATCTAGGACTTCCAGGGGGATAGCTTGTGCATTAAACCCTACGTTTACAGGTGTATATCGAAAGCGGAATAAATACCAAGAGGATACCCACTATCCAGGCCAGCTAGTTGGGGTTGCTTCGAACCTCTAGGTAGCCTACTTAGTGCCCGGCTGAAGTAACTCTGAGAGCAAAGCTGCCTTGTACCAGCGCGTGTTTTTACGGGCAATAGGACCAAGCCGTTCAATAGGACCAAGCCGTTCTTTTGCCAGCACATCCAAGGCATTTTGCAACTGCTCTAACGATTTATAAGGAGTGTGCTCGGCGATGGCACGGTCAAGTGCCCAGCGTGCTGGGGCCGCATTGCCCGGCTCACGACCGGGATTACTACGTTTTGGCTCGTACGACTCAAAGTATGCTTCGCCCAATACGAG
>JBAXNA010000003.1:0-38273 GCA_037133995.1 Candidatus Saccharimonadota bacterium | reverse complement strand
TGGCAGGGCGTTGTGTGCCATATAAGAACTCAACTTATTATAACATCTAGGCAGCAATCTTGCTTTTACCAAAACTCCGCCATGTAAGAATTGTTAGTAGTGCAACGCTAATACCCGCCACCCAGAATGGTGCTGTTATACCATATGCTTGAGCAATTAAACCTCCAGCTAGTGCCCCTATTGCAACACCGCCCATTCGAAACAAGTTGTATACGCTGTTAACTCTGCCTAACAGATTAGATGGTATCATCTTCTGTCGTAACGAAACTGTTACGATTCCCCAAATTACTGCATGCATTCCAAATATGGCATATATAAATCCAGCAGCCCATGGCGACTGAACATTCGCAAAAGCTAGATTTATCAGCGCTTCTGTTATTAACCCTGCTCTAAGTAGAGTGCTGACACTAAATTTTGATTGCAATGGAGTCGCAAGAACCGCACCAAATAAGCCGCCTAAAGCAGACAATGACAACATAAGCCCATAACCTACCGGTCCCAAGCCAAGTCTTTGGTTCGCAAATAGCACAAATGTAGCGAAGGCAGCGGTAAAAGTGATACTTAATACAGCGATGGAAATTGCAAGAGTCCGTAAAAATTCTGACCGCCAGAGCCACTGAACGCCTTCTCTTATTTCATTATGTATTGTTTTGCGATCATAGCTAGTGATCGGCTTAGTACTCTTACGAATTAAGCCTATTAGTAGAGCTGCGACAACAAACGTAGCTGCATCAAGCCCAAATGGTATTGCCGCAGCAACTACAAATAAGTAGGCGCCTAGGGATGGCCCTATTAGCTGGCGTCCAATTAGTACTGCACCCTGCAGATGAGAGTTAGCACTAGATAGCTGGGCCTCAGTAACTATTTCAGGTAAAAAAGCAACAGCAGCATTTTCGGCCAAAGTATCCGCTGTGCCTAGTAAAAATAGTAAAGCATATATAATTGGTATAGAGGCTTGATTTACTACGATTGCTAATGCAAGGCCACCCACTGCGATCGCCCTGACTATATTTGCAAATACCAGTATTTTTTTTCGGTCAAATCTATCAACAAAAACACCGCTGAGGAGTGAAAAAAGTAACCATGGGAGCTGCTGCGCAAATACCGCTCCAGCTACTAAAGCTGGTTGCTGTGTGCGCGATGCTACCAAAAGTGGGCCGGCAGCCAACATGGCCCCATCGCCTAAACTTGAAATACCACTACTAGCCCAAAGCCTTGTGAAGTTAGAGCCTAATTTATTTTTGTTCATAAATACATCATAACAAAAAAAGACCCGTCTAGGTCTTTTTTAAACATTAGTGCATTGGCAGGGGTGGAGGGGATCGAACCCCCGACCTTCGGTTTTGGAGACCGACGCTCTAGCCAGCTGAGCTACACCCCTTTATCGTACTGCTAATTGCGAACAAAAATACTGCAATTAAAAACTAATACTTCTGTATTTTATCAAAAAAACAACTACATTAACAGCTTAGCTAGCCTTAGCTATTAGAAGAATTTTTTACAAGACTGTATAGTGCTGTGTATATAATTAGCCCTGGTATAACACCGGTCAATATAATAAGTGCCACCACCCCAAGTCTAACTAGTACTGGGTCTGTTTTGTAGTACTTAGCCAGCCCAGCGCTCAGGCCAGTTAATTTTTTATCATTAGACAGCTTTAGCTTTGCTGTTGACTTAGATTTTTTAGTGGCCTTGGCCATTATAAAAAACTAGCCTTAGCAACTAGACTAAATATCAAACCCAAAAAAGTTAGCTTTAAGCCAACGCCACTCACAGATAAGCCAAGGCAAATAGATCTATGCTGCGTAGAGTCTGCAGTAAAATAGTCTGACAAAAGTCTAGGTGGATCACTCTGGGGTGTTATTTGGGCCAATGAATCGATTTTTTGCCACATATAAATAATTTCTTTCTAACATAAATTTTTAAAAAATATAGGTTAAGTTCTTGATCTAGATGGAGCCGCCCGCGAGGATTGAACTCGCGACCTCTTCCTTACCATGGAAGCGCTCTACCACTGAGCTAGGGCGGCAAAGTAAATAGCGCTAGCTACGGTGCAGTATTGGCTTGCTATTGCCAGCACCGCTACTTTTGTTATGTCTTTTATAATTAAGCTAATAAGCGAAGTGGCTTCTTGCAAATCAGATTTTGAAATAATACTGGAGCCGATGAAGGGACTCGAACCCATAACCTGCTGTTTACAAAACAGCTGCTCTGCCAATTGAGCTACATCGGCCTGGTGCCGGGTGAGGGATTCGAACCCCCGAAGGCATAAGCCGTCAGATTTACAGTCTGATGCGTTTAACCACTTCGCTAACCCGGCATAAATTTTGAAAAGACAGCTTACAGCTTACCATTTTATCTGACCTTTTTCAATTGCGTAGCGGGCTGTAGTGCTAATTTGGCGCGATGATTGGTTGGGTCGACTTTTAATACCCTTCTAAACATGATTCTGGCCGACTTTTCGTCTTTCTCATGTATGAAAGCTTCTGCCAATAACTGCATTATTTCGGTGTTATTGGGGTCTAATGCATGAGCTTTCTTAAGGGCCGCGAGTTGCAAGTCAAATTTGTCCATAATTCTGTATATTCTAGCTAAACTCACGAGTCTATTTACGTGCATTTCCATAGCCAGAGACTTCTCTAGTGACTCTGCCGAATGCTTAAAGTCTCTTGTCTTGAAATACATCATGGATAAGTTGTGGTAGCTGGCTGCATTAGGGTAAGTATCTGCTACTATCTTAAAACACTCAATTGCGTCTTCATTTTTACCAAGGTGGGAGTAAACAAAGCCCAAGCGACTGTAGGCCAGGCTGTTTTTATGATCTACCTTCAAAACTTTCAAGTAAGCTTTTTCGGCGGCTAGGTAGTTTTTTTCAGCATAATACCGGCCAGCTGTGTCGAGTAGTGTGTCTAGCGCCACGTCTTGGCTTGGCGGGGCTGATGATAGATTTGAAATCAAGCCGTCAATCAAGCCGTTGCGCTTAGATACAGTAGCCAAGACAGCTACCATAAATATTACCAAAATAAATATAACTTCTATCAACATATTAGTTTACCGCCATCTGTAACGCTAAGCTCTCAATCACAGTTCTGGTACTAACGTTAGCAGTAATTTGCGACTGAGCTTGCATTATAACCTCTAGTTTATTAATATTTTCTTCAAGAACTAGTATAGTTGATTGTTGTTTTGTTGCATAGAGCAGCTCTGTCAAGAACTCACTTCCCTGTTTCTGTTCGTTAATCTCCTTCGCCACTAAATAACCTTGGGTTATCGTACCAAACAATAGATCTTGTGCGCTTTTTTGTAGAGACATTGCGCGGCTATGTTTCTCGCTGTCTAAAAAGCTAGTAGCAAGTTCTGGCAGCCCATGAGCTAAATCGACTAAATCACTAGCCATCTCTGTATCTAGGCCGTGATTAGACTGCAAAAACTGCGTAACAGATTCTTTTTTGGGTAAAGAAAAATAAACTAGCTGACTCCTAGAACGAATTGTAGGTAGTACCGCACTAGCTGAGTCTGCTATAAGAAAAAAGCTAGTTTGTGGTGGGCTGTCTTCTAGATTTTTTAGCAGCGCATTTGCCCCATCTAAAGATATTTTATCTATTCCATCAACTATAACTATTTTTTGCATTTTGTCGCTAACACTAGTTTTCCAGATGCGTTCTGAAATATCTCTGACTTGGCTTATTGAAATAAGCTTCTTTCCTTCTTTTGGGTGAATGCAGATGAGATTTGGGTGAGCAAGCTCTGATATATCGGTATAAGCTAGGCCAAGTAGCTCACAGGCAATAGAGGTTGCTGATCGTAATTTACCAAGGCCCTTTGAGCCGTAGAGCAGATAGACCTGGCCAGGGCTATCTTTAATTTTCTCAAGCTTTTCTTGCACTTGACTAGAATATGGAAAATCCACTAGAGACCCCCTAAGAATACCTTTAGGTCTTTGGCTAGTGGTGCTTTAAAGGTCATTTTTTCATCTTTAGCTACTTCTAGGGAAAGTAAGCTGGCGTGCAAAAACTGCCTATCCAGGCCTGCCGGCAGTATCTGCTTACCATATAGCCTGTCGCCCGCTATAGGATTGCCTATGTGTGCAAAATGAGCTCTTATCTGATGGGTTCTGCCTGTAAGCAGCTCAACTTCAATCAGGCTATAGCCTGGGTACTCAGCGACGAGCCTATATTCGCTAACAGCCATCTTACCACTACTACTAACCATCATTTTTTCTGGGTTCTTCTTGCTGCGCTCTAGTGGTAGCTCAATGCGCGCTGTTTCTCTATCTAGATGACCCAAAACCAAGGCAGTATATATTTTTTTAACTTTTCTATCTTTGAACTGAGCCTGAAGAAAGTCTTTTGTAGCTTCGTTGCGAGCCAGTATCATAACGCCGCTGGTATCTTTGTCGAGTCGGTGGACAATACCTGGCCTCAATAGATCTGAGTCTACTATTTTATCTAAAAAAGCCCCGGCTACTGACGGCTGAGATAGCTTGGCCGTAGGGTGAGCAACAAGACCGGCTGGCTTGTTGATAACAATAACGTTACTATCCTCAAAAATTATTTCAGGCTGTGAAGCTGGGGCTATGAGTGAGTTGGTTTCAAGTACCGGGAATTTACCATCTATTTTAGCTTCAAATTTTATTTTATCAGATGATTTTGCCAACTTGCCATCTATTTTTACAAGCCCTAGTTTGAGCTGCTTTGACCATTGTGAGCGACTAAAATCACCATACTTTTCAGTCAGTACAGCATCTAAGCGCCTCCCCGTCTGCAGTTCATCTGCAGTAAAACTAAATGATTTCATAATAATATTTTTTTGATTTAAATATGCCGACCAAGCGAGTCAAGCTGCTCTCGAGTACCCATCATAATCATCTTATCGCCGGCGTAGATTATTTCTTGACCGCTAGGATTGACCTTACTGGTGCCGTCTAGGCTATTTAAAGCCAAGACTGTACTGCCAGACGCAGATGCCTGCAAAAAATGTCCTAGTTTGCTACCAACTAGCTTTGATCCTTTTACTACAACCATTTCCTCCACCTGTAAATCAGCGCTGGCCTTATTGCTTAGAACGTCTATAAAATCTACTACGTTAGGGCGAATTAGCATTGTTGCCATGTGGAATCCGCCAATTTGATTTGGCATGGCAACTTTGTCTGCACCGGCTTTTTCTATTCTACTAATATTTTCCTCATGATTTGCACGGGCGACAATATATAGCGCTGGGTTAATCTGTCTAGCTGTAAGGGTCACGAATAAATTACTCGAGTCATGGCTTAAGGCCGCAACTAAGCCCCTGGCTTTGTCGAGCTTTGCCCGCATCAATACCTCTTCTTTGGTACTGTCTCCCACTATGGCGGTATAGCCTTTGGCTATTGCGGCCTTTACTAACTCTTCGTTTCTATCTATACCTACAAACTTAACCCCTTCTGTGGCTAATTCTTTGGCTATGTGACTGCCCACTCGGCCGAGCCCGCAGACAATATAGTGATCGTTGATGTTTACTAGTTTTGCTTTCATCTTATTTCTTTTTAATCCATCTCCTAAGTTAATCATATAGTCTGCGAGCGTTTTGAGCAAATAGGCAATAACCAGTAAGCTTGCGACAATTAGAACGATTATAGTTATTCTAGCAATCCAATTTTCCATATGGAAGTTGTCATGATGAGACAGAGTAATGTATATCGTTCGGTACAAGCCCTCTGGCAGGCTTATAGACTCAGATATGCTAAATACCACCGTTGCGGCCACAACAATTGCCAAACTACCTGCTGCAAGTTTAAGAAAGGTTTTACGGCTTGGTGACATAAGTACTATTATAGCAAAAAGACCCATCTTAGTGGGCCTTTTTGCTTCTAGACAATGTATTTTCTAAACAATACATTGCCAGCTGAGACACAAGACTAACGTTTTGAGAACTGTGGAGCCTTGCGGGCCTTCTTAAGACCTGGCTTCTTACGTTCTTTTACTCGAGCATCACGAGTCAAAAAACCTTCTTTTCTTAAGCTGACCCGGTATTCTTCATTCATGCCGAGTAGTGCTCTTGCGATTCCTAGTCTAATTGCATCGGCCTGGCCTGTTAGTCCACCGCCTTCAACACGGGCGTTGATATCAACTGTCTTGTCTTTAGCAAGAAGTACAAGCGGTGCACGTAGAGTCTGCTCAAATACATCACTCCCAAAATACTCTAGGGGTGTTTTGTCATTTACTTTTATAACGCCCTTACCGTTGGTTAAACGAATTGTAGCAACTGATCGCTTGCGACGACCAACACCAGGATAGTAATGATCTTTCTTAGAAACTTTTTTTGGAGCTACTGTTTCAGCCATTATTTTGCCTCCTTAGTAATTAATTGCGGGTTTTGTGGAGCATGAGGGTGCTCTGCAGTGGCGTAAACTTTAAGATTTTTTAGCATTAAAGCTTGCAGCTTATTCTTGGGCAACATTCCTGTTACAGCATGAATAATAACCTCATTTGGGTCTTTTACGAGCTGGTCTTTTAGGCTTATTTCTCTAATTCCACCTGGATATCCAGTGTGATGATAATAAATCTTATCGGTTAGCTTTTGGCCGGTAACAACCACCTTGGCAGAATTGATAACCACTACTACATCGCCACCAACAACGTGAGGGCTATAGCTTGGCTTGTCTTTACCAGTTAATAGACGAGCTATTTGAGTAGCCATACGGCCCAGTGTCTGGCCTTGGGCATCTATAATATGCCAGTTGGTCACAACGTCTGCGGGTTTTAAACTAAAGGTCTTCATCTATTTTTTCTCCTTCTTGTTTTTAACACCAGTAATCTTAGTGGTTACTTTTTCAGTTGAAGCTGATTTGGCGGCTTTTTTAGTGGTCTTGGCTTTCTTGGGGGCAACTTTAGTAGGTTTTTTAGTGTCGCCTTTTCTTTCTAATGCCTGGTAATCATCGTCTAAAATTAACTCAATAACAGCCATTGGTGCACCATCACCAAGTCTAGTTCCGGTTTTGATTATTCTAGTGTAGCCGCCATTGCGAGACTTGAAGCCATTTACAAGATCATAGTTAAGCTTCTGGGCAGCTACAGGGTTGATAGTTTCAGCCATAATAGCTCGATAACCAGAAAGTGTCTGCAGTTTTGCTCGAGTAACTTGGCGCTCAAAATATGGTGCAAGTTCTTTTGCTTTTGATTCAGTGGTTTCAATTCTTTCATAAAGAATTATGCTATCTAAAAGCCCACGCAAAAGCGCCCGGCGAGGACCAGCAGCACGTGAGAGTTTACGACCAGCGTAAGCGTGACGATGCATAAAGCTTACTCCTCTTCTCCTTCAGAGCCTGCACTGTTAACACCTAGTTCATCTAGTTTCTCTAGAACTTCTTCGTAGGCTTTTTGACCAAATCCCTTAAGCTCTTTTAGTTCTGTTGGCTTTAGTTCCATTATTTCCTTAATAGTCTTGATGTCATTGTTCATTAGGGCGTTTGTTGTTCTTGGGCTGAAGTTTACTTCGTCGATTGAAATCTGGGCCATATCAGCTTCTTGTTTCTCTGCTGCAGTCACAATACCACCAGAACCTACGCTAACTACATCGTGGCCAGCTAAAACCTGGAAGTGACCAACTAGAATCTCTGCAGACTGACTTACTGCATCACTGGCAGAAACTGTTCCGTCTGTCTCAACTTCTAAGATAAGCTTGTCTAGGTCTGTCATTTGACCAACGCGAGTGTTTTCTACGCTATACCGAACTCTTTTTACTGGAGTATAGATTGCGTCGATTGCTATCATGCCAACCGGTAGTCTCTCACTAGCGCCACTCTCAACCGCAACATAGCCGCGACCTTGCTCGATATGAAGTTCCATCTCGATCTTGCTCTTAGAATTGTCTAGACTTGCGATAACAAGCTCTGGATTGGCCACTTCTACGCCAGAAACAGTCTTGATGTCTCCTGCCAAAACGTCACCTTTGCCAGTTTTCTTAAGTGTAACTGTTACTGCTTCTTGGTGGTTGTTAGCAAATCGAACTTGCTTTAGATTTAGAATTATTTCAATAACATCTTCACGAACACCAGGTACTGCTGAAAACTCATGGCTTACGCCTTCTATTTTAACACCAGTGATGGCACTACCAGCTAAGCTAGATAGTAAAACTCGTCTCATGGCGTTTCCAAGAGTCATTCCGTAGCCAGGGTAAAGCGGCTCTACTTCAAAAGTCGAGCTGTTTCCTTCACTATGTATTTCTTTTAATTCTGGTAAGTTGATGTCGTATAACACTTTGTAACTCCTTTGTTATTTATTAGCGTGAATAATATTCAATAATCAATTGTTCGTCGATTTCTTCTGTTAACTCTTCTCGAGTTGGTTGCCCGGTGACTTGGGCGGTCATTTTGCTGGGGTCGAAGCTTAACCAGCTCGCCGAAATGGTGTTGGCCTTAATGGTTTCGCTAACTGCTTTAAAGTACTCATTCTTTTGGCTACTAGCCTTTATAGTTATCACGTCGCCCTGCTTGACCTGGATAGATGGGATATCTACTTTTTTGCCATTTAGCGAGATGTGAGCGTGAGTAACAAGCTGACGAGCTGACTGACGAGAAGGTGCTAGACCAAGTCTATAAACAGTATTGTCTAGACGAGTCTCTAGAAGTCTTAGAAGGGTCTGGCCGCTAACGCCGCTTTGGCGCTCTGCTTCTCTTACGTAGTTTTTGAACTGACGCTCTAGAATACCATACATGCGTTTAACTTTTTGTTTTTCACGCAACTGCAGTGAATAATCACTTGGCTTGCTACGACGACCTTGGCCGTGCTGGCCTGGTCCGTAAGCTTTCTTTGCCATAACCTTTGCAGCTTTTGGGTGGAGCTCTACGCCTTCACGACGTGATAGCTTAACTATTGGGGTGAGATTACGAGCCATAACTAAATTCTCCGTGCCTTTCTTGGTCTACAGCCATTATGTGGAATGCCTGTTATATCTTTTATGCTACTTATTGAAACGCCAGAAGCCATCA
Source organism: Candidatus Saccharimonadota bacterium (assembly GCA_037133995.1). Classification (GTDB taxonomy): domain Bacteria; phylum Patescibacteriota; class Saccharimonadia; order CAILAD01; family BJGX01; genus CAILAD01. The sequence goes on along the minus strand of JBAXNA010000003.1, from coordinate 29,305 downwards.
AGGCTCTTACAGCTGACTCACGTCCTGATCCAATACCTTTGATAATAACGTCTACTTTTGTAAGACCCAGGTCTTTAGCCTGCTCTATGGCTTTTTCAGCTGCTATTTGAGCTGCATAAGGGGTGCTTTTACGGCTACCCTTAAAGCCAGCTGATCCAGAAGACTTCCATGTCACAACGTTACCACCATCGTCAGTGATACTGACTATAGTATTGTTGAAAGTAGCCTGAACGTGCACTGTACCCTTAGGTAAGCTACGCTTTGTTTTTTTTCGTCTGGTTTTTGATGCTGTTGCCATGATTTTAATCTACCTAGTTATTATTGTTTAAGTTTTCGCTGCTGATTTCTTACGGCCAGAGCCTACAGTGACTCTTTTGCCTCGCTTGGTTCGTGCGTTTGTCTTGGTGCGCTGACCACGAGATGGTAGAGCTGCACTATGACGTAAACCGCGATATGCCTTGATGTCTTTTAGTCGCTTGATGTTTCCGCTTACTTCACGGGCAAGATCAGCTTCAACTTTAAGATTTTTGTCTACATACTCACGAATCTTCAGTAGGTCGTCTTCTGAGAGGTCTTTAACTCTAGTGTCTGGATTGATTTTGACAGCTTCTAGAGTCTTCTTGCTCGTAACTATACCAATACCATAGACGTAGGTTAGGGCTACTTCTACGCGCTTTTCATTAGGAATGTTTGTGCCAGCTATACGTGCCATATTTATCCTTGCCTCTGCTTGTGTTTAGGATTTTCACAAATAACCGCTACTCTACCGCGGCGACGAATGATCTTGCACTTAACGCACATTTTTTTAACTCCAGCTCGTACTTTCATAATTTGTTACTTGTGCCTATAGGTTATTCTACCCTTGTTCAAATCGTACGGTGTCATCTCGACCGTAACCCTATCACCGGGTAGTATCTTAATATAATGCATTCGCATTTTGCCAGAAATATGGGCCAGTATTTCGTGACCATTTTCTAACTGCACTTTAAAGTTGGCATTTGGTAATGCTTCCTTAATAGTGCCTTCGACTTCAATTACTTCCTTTGTTGTTGTCATGAGAAATGCGTATCAGGTTAGTATTATAGACGTTCTTGGTTAGCTTGTAAAGACTTTTTTTGAAGATTTATCATTTTTATTGGCTTATTAATACTTTTCATAAGTTGCCATCAATGCCCTAGATTCAATTTGTTTTAGCGTCTCAAGTATTACCGAAACAATAATTAGCAGCCCGGTACCGCCAATACTCAAAATACTGTTCGATGACTTAAATATTGTCTCGATAATAAATGGAAATACCGCCAGTAGGCCAAGAGCAATTGCACCAAAAAGAGTCAGTCGAGTAATTATTTTTTTAAGATACCGGCTAGTTTCTTTACCGGGCCTAATACCTGGAATAAAACCGCCTTGTTTTTGAAGATTTTCAGCAATTTCATCTGGCTTGAATACTATTGATGTATAGAAGTACGTAAAAGCTACTACCAGAATAAAATAAGTCAGCGTGTAGATTGGTTTTTTGGGCTGAAAAGTAGCCTGGAGCCAAGTTGCGCTACTGGATAGCCAAGAAGACTTAGCGTTTGTAAACAGCTGGCCTAAAAAAGCTGGTAGAGATAAAAAAGCCAGAGCAAATATTATTGGAATCACGCCAGCTGTTATCAGCCTGATAGGCAAGTGACTATCTACCCCACCATAGCGTGAATCACCAGCTATTCTGCGAGCATAGGAGATGGGTATATTACGCTGACCTTCATTTAGCATAACTATAAATAGCACTACGCCAATGGCTATAATTCCGAAAAATATTAGAGTGAAAACCTTGGCAGTATCAGCTTGAGCAAGACTGACTTGTTGGGCTATCTGGGTAGGTAGGTGCGATACTATGCCGGCCAAAATAAGTATAGATATACCATTACCGATACCCCTGTCTGTGATGATCTCACCTAGCCACATAAGTAGCATTGAGCCGCCCGTGATAGCTGAAATCATAAGTATCCACTGGTAGACATTGGGGTTACCAATCAGATCGACGCCAGATATCTGAGTAGACAGAGTTCGGGCCAGGGTAATCATGGCCACAGACTGTACAATTGCTAGTGGCAGGGTGAGTAGTCTAGTGTAGTAGTTTAGCTTTTGTTGACCTGCTTCACCTTCTTTTTTGAGAGCCTCTAGCTGTGGAACTACCTGGCTCAAGAGCTGAATAATTATTGACGCATTGATGTATGGCCCTAGGCCCATCAGCAGAATAGAAAAGCTACTGAGAGCGCCACCTGTGAATAGATTGGCAAAGCCAAGCAGCGGATTGCTCTGAAACAAACGAAGCAAGAAACTTTGAAGCTTGGCTGTGTCAGGTACCGGTACTGGAATATGAGAAAGCAGACTATAAATAGCCAGTATGCCAATCACTATGAGTAGTCTATTGCGCAAATCTTTGTTTTTATACATTTGCGAAAATAGTGCTGTATTCATGGTTCCCTCCGTTACTTAGTTACTAAGTTGTTTTATAAAAATTACTTGGCTTTAGTAGGTTTTTTGACTATTTTTGATTCGGTATCAGCTGTTTCGGTCTTAGCTATTTTAGCTGATGCTTTTTTAGCCTTACGGGCTAAATTATTTTTAGTTTCTGCAACAGCTACTACAACTTCTGGAAGTATAACTTTTCCACCAGCCTTTTCGACTGCTTTAATTGCGTTTTTGCTAGCTGCATCTATTGTAACAGTTACCTTGCTGTTCAGGCTACCATTGCTTAAGAGTTTAGCTGGTTTTTTAGCACTGATCATTCCGGCTTCAGCAAGTACAATCTTGTCTACTACCGGCTTACCAATTTTTTCTAGTTGGTCTAGACTTATAACTTGGTAAATAGTAGGGGCAATAGCTGTAAACCCACGCTTCTTAGGTAGTCTTCGACTAAGCTTAGTTTGACCGCCTTCAAAACCAATAGATACTCCACCGCCAGTTCTAGAATTTTGACCTTTTGTGCCTCGGCCAGAAGTTTTACCACTGCCACTACCAATACCACGACCTAGTCGTTTGGTATCTTTGTGTTTAGGGGCTTTTATTTCGTGTAGTTTCACTTTTTAGTCTCCTTTACCTTGTCCACCTGTAGTGACTGGAGAGCCATTATGGTTGCATAGGCATTGTTTATCTTATTACTAGAACCAAGAGACTTTGTAAGAATATCTTTTACGCCAGCAACTTCTAGAATCGAACGAACTGTACCGCCAGCTATTACACCTGTTCCTGGAGCTGCAGGCTTCATAAATACTGTAGCACCGTCTGATCTAACCTGAACTTGGTGAGGGATTGTAGAGTTTTTAAGAGGAAAAGTTATAACAGCTTTTTTTGCAGTAGCTACGGCTTTTATAATAGAGGTTGGGGCATCGCCACCCTTGCCTACGCCTACTCCTACTCTTCCTGCGCCATCGCCAACGACAACTGTTGCTCTAAAACGGAATCGTCTACCGCCTTTTACAACGCGAGTAACACGGTCTAGGGCAATAATCTTTTCTTCAAATTCACTTGGTGTATTGTTTGTATCTCTCATAATATATCCTTTTAAAACTCCAGCCCGCCAGCTCGTGCTGATTCGGCTAATTGCTTAACTCTGCCATGATAAATTCTAAAGCCTCTATCAAAAACTACTGTGCTTATTTTAGCTGCTTTCGCAGATTTAGCTATTTCTTCGCCCGCCCATTTTGACTTATCGGTCATGTTCTTCTTGGCTACAGATTTATTTCCAATAGTCGATACGTAAGCTAGTGTTTTGCCGGTAGTATCATCAATAAGCTGAGCAGTTACGTTGATGTTAGAAATACGCACGCTTAGGCGTGGTCGCTTAGTACTACCGCTAATTTTTTTTCTAACTCGGCTTCTTGTTAATTTTTTTCGAATTGTTGTTTGTTTACTCATAGTATTATCCTGCTGTCTTTGCTGCTGTCTTACCAGCTTTACGTCGAATTACTTCGCCTTGGTATTTTATACCTTTACCTTTATAAGGTTCGGGTTTTTTAAACTCGCGAATTGAGGCTGCAACTGCGCCTACTTTTTGCTTATCTGCACCACTAATGGTTATTGTTGTTTGCTCAACCTTAATGTCGATATCATCTGGGGCTGTGTACTCTATTGGGTGTGAAAAGCCTAGATTTAGAACTAGCTTTTTACCCTGCAATACTACTCTAAAGCCTACGCCGTTTACTTCTAGAATCTTAGTAAAGCCCTTAGATACACCTTCTAGACTGTTGGCTACTAGAGTTCTTTGCATGCCCCACAGCTTTAGGCTCATTGAATCTTGAGCTATGGGGGCCACTTCTAGTCTCTGTTCTTTTTGGACAATACTAAACTCAGGCAACACAACAGTTGTTAGCTCGCCTTTAGGGCCAGTTGCAACAATAGTTTGATCAGTAATACTTACTGTTACGCCTGCTGGTATTTCGATTGGTACTTTTCCGATTCTACTCATGATATTCTCCTAGTACACCGTACATATTAATTCACCGCCCATACCCTTTTTGCGGGCATCACTACCGGTCATTATACCGGCTGGTGTTGAAACGATAACAATTCCACGACCACCCAATACATTAGGTATCTCGGTTTTGGGCGCATACATTCTTCTGCCTGGCTTACTTACCCTAGTGATGGTGGTTATTTTTTTATCTGCGCCACTTAGCTGAACTTCTAGCATAGCAAAGGCACCGTTTTTGGTCTCTGTGACGTTGGCTATGTAGCCTTTGGCCTTTAGTATCTGAGCGATAGAAAGTTTAACTTTTGAATAAGGAATAGTAACGGCTGCTTTGTTGGCACTCAAACCGTTTCTTATTCTTGTTAGCATATCTGCAATTGGATCTGTAGTCATAATATATCTCCTTCTACCAGCTCGACTTAGTTATACCAGGTATTCGACCGTTACTGGCTTGTTCTCTGAATGTGATTCGTGAAAGCCCAAAATCTCTAATAAAAGCATGGGGGCGGCCCGTAATCTCGCATCTGTTGTGCAGACGAGTTGGGTTAGAGTTTCGGGGAAGTTTAGCTAGGCCCTCCATGTCGCCAGCAGCTTTTAGTTCTGCACGCTTAGCAGAGTACTTTATTGCAAGCTTTTGTCTTTTTAGCTCTCTTTGAATTAATGCTTTTCTGGCCATAGCTATTCTCCTTTCTCTAACGGTAAACCGAGCTTCTTTAGAAGCAGTACGGCTTGGTCTTTATTTTTTGCTGTTGTAACAATATTTATCTGTAAGCCGTGAGTAGCGCTTGCGTCTTCATAGCTAATCTCAGGAAATACTGTTTGGTCGTTTATTCCGATACTGTAGTTGCCCTGCGGATCAAAACTCTTCATAGAAAGGCCACGAAAATCTCTCATACGAGGAATAACAACAGCTACTAAGCGATCTAAGAAGTCCCACATGTGCTCACCGCGCAGTGTTACTTTTACACCGATTGGGTTTTCTTCTCTTAGCTTGAAGGCGGCGATACTATTCTTGGCCTTGGTCACTACTGGTTTTTGGCCACTTATCTTAGTTAGAGTGGCAACTACTATATCTAGGTGCTTACTATCTTGTACGGCCCTACCAACACCAGAATTAATCACAATCTTTTCAAGCTTAGGAACTTGATTGATGTTGCTTAAATCTAGCTCAGTTTTTAGCTGAGTCTTAATTTCTGTTTGATATGTTTTTAGTAATCTGTTCATTTCTTAACCTCAGTTTTTTTACTAGATGGTTTTTTTACTGTCTTTTTAGCTACTACGTTCTTAAACTTAGAAACCTTAAAGATTCGTTCTTTTTTACCACTAGCACTAATCTTATATCCAACTCGTGCTGGCTTGCCGGTTGTTGGGTCTAAAACCATCACCTTACTAGCGTTAATTGGCTTAGTAATCTCGATGATTCCACCCTTAGGGTTAGCCTGGGAAGGCTTAGTATGTTTTTTAGCAACATTGACGCCCTCTATAACAACTTGGTTGGTCTTGGGTAGTACCGCAACTATTTCACCCTTCTTGCCGTTATACTTACCACTTATCACCATAACTTTATCTTTTTTGAGTATCTTCATTAGAGTACCTCCGGCGCTAGTGAAACAATTTTCATGTAGCCACGTTCACGAAGCTCACGGCTAACAGGCCCAAAGATTCTGGTACCTCTAGGTAGCTTGGCTTTATCGATAATTACAGCAGCATTTTGATCAAAGCAAATAGCCGAACCGTCTGTACGGTTAATAGTCTTCTTGGTACGAACAATAACAGCTTGTACTACTTCTTTTTTCTTGACTGTGCCGTTTGGGGTTGCTGTCTTAACAGAAGCAACTATAATGTCGCCTACCCGTGCGTAGCGACGCTTGCTGCCGCCAAGTACCTTGATGCAGTATATTTCTTTTGCGCCGGTATTATCGGCTACAAGTAGTCTTGTTTCAGCTTGAATCATTTGTTCACCTTCTGGGTCTTTACAATCTTATGCACGCTAAAGTGTTTGTCTTTACTAATTGGTCTAGTTTCAACAATCTCAACAATATCGCCTGGCTGACACTTGTTTTCTTCGTCATGAGCCTTGAATGTGTTGGTTCGTTTGTAGTTTTTCTTATAAATGGGGTGCTGTATCTGTCGCTCAACAGCAACTACAATAGTCTTGTCCATTTTGTTTGATACTACCTTACCGGTAATTATGCGCTTCATTTGGCTTCTCCTTCTAGTTCTAGCTCACGCTGCACTGTCAAAATGCGGGCGATATCTTTTTTGATAGCTGAAATCTGTTTAACGTTCTTAACTTCTTTAGTGCGATACTCAATAGCAAGAGTAGCTAGCTTGGTTTGTGACTCAAGCAGACTATTCTGTAGCTCTTTGGTTGATTTTTTTCTTAGATCTTTACTTTTCATTGCTTTCTCCAGTCTGTGCTTTGACTAAAAACTTTGTCTTTACAGGTAGCTTCATAGCGGCTAGTCGCATTGCTTCTTTTGCTGTCGCCTCGTCTACTCCGTCCATCTCGAAAAGTATTTTCCCGGCTTGTACTCGAGCCACATAGTGGTCGAGTGCACCCTTACCAGATCCCATGCGAACTTCGGCTGGTTTACGGGTAACTGGGGTGTGTGGAAAAATTCTAATCCAGATTTTACCGCCACGTTTTACATGTCTAGTCATTGCTCTTCGGGCTGCCTCTATTTGGCGAGAAGTAATACGTTCGTTTTCCATACTTTTTAGGCCATAGCGACCAAAATTGATCTCGGTTCCGCGAGATGCAATTCCGGCGTTTTTACCTTTCATGGCTTTTCGGTACTTAGTTTTTCTTGGTAGTAACATAGCTTATCCTTTGTACACCCATACTTTTACGCCGATAATTCCGTAGGTAGTCATCGCTCTTGCGGTACCATAATCAATATTTGCTTTTATGGTGTGAAGTGGAATACTACCCTGAGAGTTAGACTCTGTGCGAGCCATTTCTGCACCGTTAAGACGGCCAGATACTGTTATTTTTGTACCCAACATACCAGCTTTTACTGAGTTGTCTACTGCGCCTTTAATAACGCGACGAAAAGCCATTCTTCGCTCTAGCTGTGATGCAACATTTTCTGCAATAAGCTGGGCGTGGGTTTCTGGGCTCTTAACTTCTTCAATATTTAGCTTCATTGATTCAGAAGTAATTTTTTTGAGATCATTTTTAAGAGATTCGATTCCAACGCCGCCTCGGCCAATAACAACACCTGGCTTGCTTGTAAATATTGTGACTGTTAGCTGACTTGTTGATCTTTCTATTTCAATAGCAGCAAGACCAGCCCTAAAGCCAAGCTTCTTTGATATTAGCTCACGAATTTTAATATCAGATATTAAATTCTTGCGGAAATCTTTACCGCCGAACCACTTACTAGACCAGTTTTTTGTTACTGGCAAGCGCAAACTAATTGGATTTATTTTTTGTCCCATTACTTGGCCTCTTTCTTTACTTTAGTTACTACCTGATCTGTCAATACGATTGTTAGATGGGCCTTTGGGTGAACAATTGGCGCAGTCATACCTTTTGATCGTGGTCTCCAGCGTTTAAGTTTGGCTCCTTGATCAACTCTAATCTCGTCAATTGTAAGCTGTGCAGACTTAAGGCTGTTGTTATGTTCGGCGTTAGCAATTGCACTTCGCAAGGCATCAAAAACCATAGCTGAACCTTTTTGTGGTCTGCTAGCTAGATGCTGAAGGGCATCTTGTACCGAGCTACCTCTTAGGCCATTGGCGCTAAGACGTAGTTTTTGTGCTGAAATGCTAAGATTTCGTGCTTTGGCCTGAACTTTCATTACTTGCCTCCCTCAGATTTAGCAAGCTTACCGCCGTGACCTCTAAACTTACGGGTAGGTGAAAATTCACCTAGCTTATGTCCAACCATGTTTTCTGTAAGAAGAACAGGTACGTGGGTTTTGCCGTTGTGTATAGCTATAGTGCGGCCAACCATCTCTGGTGAAATAGTGCAGGCACGAGCCCAAGTCTTAATTATAGTTTTGTCACTAGGATCTAGTGCCATAACTTTTTTAAGAAGTTTTGGATCAATAAATGGACCTTTTTTTGCAGAACGACTCACCTTTTACCTCGCTTTCTTCCTCTTACTATCATAGAGTCTGTATATTTACGGCGTCTAGTCTTAAGACCTAGCGCTGGCTTGCCCCAAGGTGTCTTAGGGTGTTTGAGGCCAATTGATGTACCGCCTTCACCACCACCGTGGGGGTGATCTACAGGGTTCATGGCCTTACCTCGAACTTGTGGGCGACGACCCATTTTTCGCTTTCTACCTGCGCTACCTATTTTGATGTTTTGGTGATCGACATTTCCAACCTGACCAAGTGTAGCGTGACAATCTTGGTGAACTAGACGTACTTCACCAGATGGCAACTTAACCTGCACAAAAACACCTTCTTTGGCAGCAAGCTGTGCTCTAGCACCTGCAGAACGAACCATTTGAGCTCCCCCGCCAAGTTTTAGCTCAATATTACATATTACAGAGCCAACCGGAATATTCTTAAGAGGCAATCTGTTGCCTGCTTTAACTTCGGCGTCAGTACCAGCGCTAATCTTTTTGCCAACTCGCATTGTTGTAGTAGCAGGAATATAAGCCTTCGTGCCGTCTGGTAGCTGAAGTAGAGCTAAGTGAGCACTACGATTAGGATCATACTCTAGGGCGATTATTTCAGCTGAATCTACTTGGTCAAGCTTGAAGTCTATAAGTCTAATGTGGCGCTTTACGCCGCCGCCACGATGCCTAATAGTAATCTTACCTTGATTATTACGACCAGATTTTTGCTTTTTGGCAATTGTTAGTGATTTTTCAGGGCGTTTTTTAGTAAGAGATGAGAAATCTGCTACGCTCATGTTTCGTCTTGCTGCTGTATTTTGTTTTAGTAGTCGTGTTGCCATTACTTACTTTCCTCAAAAATACTTATTTTTTGGCCTGATTTGACAGTTACATAGGCTCTCTTAGTGGTTTTTCTAACGCCGGTAGTACCTTTAAACTTCTTAACTTTACCTTTTAGTACGCTTATTCTAACGCCTACGACATCAACCTTGAAGCTCTTCTTCACAGCATCAGCAACAATTAGCTTATTGGTTGATACAGGTACATCAAACATGTAGGTTCCATTACTGGCCATGGTCATGCTTTTTTCTGAAATAATAGGTTTTAAAATAAGTGGCTTCATTTAGTCTTGCTCCCAAGCCATGTTTCGATTTTTTCTAATGCAGGCTTTTCTATAATAATTGTGTCGGCGTTTAGAACATCATAGCTACGAAGCTGGCTGTACTCAATGATATTTACGCCACCAAGATTTGCGCATGCTAGGGCAAATTTAGGATCAACACCGGCAGTAATAAGCAAAACATTGCCAGTAGCGCTAAGTTTGTCTAGTAAGGCGTCTGCTAGCTTGGTTTTTGGCTCAGCAACTGTAAATTTTTCTATAATTTTGATTTGTTCAGACTGAGCTGAAAGAGCCATTCTAATACTTGCTCTTATCATTGTTGTGGGCATATCTTTTTGGTAGTTCTGTAGTCCTGTTGGGCCGTGAGCAACACCACCATGGCGCCAGATATTGACTCTACTTGATCCAAAACGAGCTCGACCAGTGCCTTTTTGAGCCCAAGGCTTGCGGCCACCACCACGAACTTCGCTTCTAGTAAGAGTCTTTGCGTTACCTTGACGCAAGTTGGCGCCAGCACGAACAACAGATTGCTTAAGTAAGTCTTGGCTAATATTGCTTTCAAATACATTCTTAGCTAGAGAGGTTTCGGCAGATTTAGTGCCGGTACGTGTATAGGTGAGGGCTTTCATTGCTTTATCCCCTGCACGCGTACAAGACCTTTTTTAGGACCAGGAACCGCTCCTCTTACTCCAATGAGATTTTTTTCAGCGTCTACCATGACTACCATTAGATTTTTGACTGTTACTGTGTCATGACCCATGCGACCAGCCATTTTTTGACCCTTGAAAACATGCTGTGGGTATCCAGCGCCGATTGAGCCAGGGGCTCGATAGTTGTGGCTACCATGAGTTTTTGGGCCACGAGCAAAATTATGTCTCTTAATGGTTCCGGCAAAACCCTTGCCCTTACTTGTACCTACTACCTGTACCATATCGCCAACGCTGAAAATGTCAGCGACTAGTTTGTCACCTACTGTGAGGCTTGTTTCTGCACTATCACCGGCGTCGGCTTGATCTACTTGGCTTCTAAACTCTACCAAGTGACGGCTTGAGGCTTCGGCCTTCTTCATGTGGCCCTGTTGAGGCTTGGCAATATTTTTTGAAGTACCAAAACCAAGCTGTACTGCTGTATAGCCATCTGTTGTCTCGTCTTTAATCTGAGTAACTACACATGGGCCAGCCTCGAGAAGAGTGACAGAATTAAGTCGCCCTTTTTCATCAAAGAGCTGAGTCATGCCTAGTTTTGTTGCAAGTAATGCTTTCATAGTTTTTGTAGTTGGTCAAAAAAATAATATCTGGGTAAACGCTTGGTTTCTGCTGTCTATATGTAGACGTCAGACCTAAGAATTTCCCAGTCAATTTAATATAGATTTAATATATTTAGAGCTTACGTGCACGTATATAATGTAAGTCGCTTGCTATTGTATCAGATTACCAACAGCAGTGTCAACCATATTTTTAAATATTAAAGGCAGCTTTCGATGTCTGCTAAAGAAATATTGTTAAGCCCAGCCCAAAAAGACCCAAAAGAGCTCCAACGACTAGTAGGGCGTACTCTATTTTGCGATTTATGCGTAATACTTCAATCTTAGAGAAGCCAAAACCAACTATCACTCCGATTGGTATCCACCTAAGCCCTCCCCAGCCAATCCAAACTGTACCAAGTATTAAATATAGCGCTGACTTGATAAGAAATGCGAAGTCTGACTCATAAAATCTCTTTCTGGTTGATTTTTTACTCATTACTCTTATTTAAGCATAAAAAGTATACCAGGTCTATAGAGCCCTGATTGAGTCTTTTTTGCCGGGTATAATAAAATAAAAAATCTCCCGCTATTTGCCAGGAGATTTTTTATGAACAGTAGTTTTGCTACTTTACTAGCTTGATACCACCGATAATTGGGAGTGGTTCTTTTTTGCCATTTAGGGCATTTACAATACCGATAATAGATAGAACGATAAAGCCTATTTGAACCAACCATATCAGCATAGTTAACAGGCCCAAGAAAGCTAGACCGCCCACAATACTCATAAAGCCTAGAACCCATGATAGAACTGCTACCCCAATCTCTAGTAAAAAGAGGTTTAGTCCTTGCTTGGCATGAAACTGGGCAAACTCTGAGTCTTTTGCAGCTAGAAAAGGTATAAGACAGAGAATACCAATGTAGGCTAGTACTCCCATAAGTGTGTCGTTGCTACTGTCGTTGCTTTTTGTCTGCGGCTTGTTTGCTGTTGATGATTTTTTTTCTTCTGGCATTTTAGCTCCTTCATATAGCCTAGGCTATTTTTATTAATATTTCTTACTTAGTATTGTAGTGCATTGGGTACTGCCATTGCAAGCGCTTATGTATTTATTGATTAGGCTTGACACAAAAGCCTAGTGTGCACTAATATATTTAGTACCACTTGACACGTGGTTGCCCCATTCATCTATACCCAGCAAGGAGAATTAGGTGTCTAGTACCGTTAAGACCCTAGTCAAAGAGGTTCGAATAAATGTAGTGCGTCAGTCAAATAGACTGATAATCTTCCACATTGACGGATCGGCTTTTTTCCCAGAAATTGGTAGTTTTTTCAAAGGTGAGCTATGCACTATCGAGAAAGCTTACGGCCTAAGCAACAAAGCCATTGCCGTAGTAACCAATTGCCGCCTAGACAAGGAGCAGGTTGAGCCACTAAAAAGACTCGTGAAGGATGCCTGTCGTGGTGACACAATGCAAATTTCATTTCGAACTTTGCGCAAAGACACACAGCTAGCTCAAGACCTAAAAATCTTACTAGCCAGTAGAGTTCCGGCTCTACCAAAAGACTTCTAGGGGGGAGTTAAAACCATCCCTGTCTCGACATTACGTTGAGCAGGGATTTTTTCATATCTGAACTATTTCGCCGCCAAGCTTGTTACGAAAGTAATTATCGTGACTTACATACAGTATTGCACCACTATAATTGATAAGAGCCTTTTCTAGCTCTTCTATTGAGGGCAAATCTAAATGGTTGGTTGGTTCATCTAGAATAAGCATGTTTGGATCGCTACAAAGCATCTTGATCAATTGAAAACGAGCTTTTTGTCCTCCACTTAGCTTTTGTAGGCTAAGTTTTAAATCTCTCTCTGGCTCAAAAAGATACTGATGAGCTAAGCCCATTATCTTTTCTTGGTTTATTGGCTGATCAGCATCGTGGTAGACTTGTTCGATTGCCTCAGCTAAAGTCATTTTTAGCAGCTTAGTGTCTATTTCTTGTTCATAATATCCAACTCTAAGGGCGGGGAAAACTTCAATGTGACCCTCGTAGCTCTGGCAGGCCAGATCATTGCTGTGTATATAGCCTAGTATTGCTCTTACTAGAGTGGATTTTCCGGCACCATTTCTACCTCTTAGCTCTAGTCTATCGCCGGTATTGAGTATGAAGCTTACATCGGAAAAGAGTTTTTTTGTGTAGCCGAGTGAGAGCTTATGCACCTGCAAAAGTGCCTGGTGGTGCTTTGTAGCTTGGTCGGTTTTTACCCTAATGTTTCGAGCTTTATACTTATCGTATTTTTCTACTACCTTGCCCTGCTGCTCCCCTATTGAGTCTTGGTCTATCCAGAAAGACGGCTTAATTGCTAAGGCCTCTAGTCTAGATATTTCTTTCTCAAAACGACGAATCATAGGAATGAAGGGGTTTGGCGTCTTACTACTAGAAGCTTTTTTACGATTAGCTTCAGCTAGCTGCTTTTTAACGTTTTCTAGAGTTTTGAGCTGAATCTCGTACTGATCAATACCTTGAAGTGTAGAGTGACTATTTTGCTTTAAATAGGCATCATAGTTACCATTAAAAATCTCTGCTTTTTGGTCTTTTATTTCGATAATAGTGTCAACATTGGCCAATACATCTCTATCGTGACTGACTAGTACTACCGCATAAGGGCATGCCTTGAGCCAGCTGATAAATTCAGTTTTAGCTACATAGTCCATGTGGTTGGTTGGCTCATCTATTAGAGCTAGATCGACATGGCTTTCTGCTATCTTCACGAGCTCGACAAAGCGCTTTTGTCCACCACTTAAGTTCTTCAGTGGACTCATAGCAACTGTACTATCTAGCTGATATTTTTCTAGCTCCTGAAGTATCTTGTCTTCAGCACGATAGTAGTCAAGCACACCGAATCTGTCAATAGCGTCGCTATAGTCATCTAAATCAGCTTCGCTGGGATCATCTAGGCCCGGATAAGCCTCAATAGTGTGCTTAAGGCCAGAATATTCTGGTAGCTCACTCAAAATGTATTCAAGCACCGTCATTTCGCCCACTACGGCATGTTCTTGTCTGGTGCTTAGAACAACGGCACCTTTTTTAATATTTACTTCTCCTATATATTCATCATCAGAGCCATCTAGAACTGCTAGCAACGTTGATTTACCTACGCCATTTCTGCCAATAATGGCTATTTTTTGATTATCTTGTAAGGTTAAGTCTAGGTCTTTTAGCAAAAGCTTTGAGCCCATGGTCTTTTCTTGAATTTTGGCGGATATTATCATGATGGTAAATATTATTTATAAGTCTGATATCTGGCAAACAAAAAAGCTCTGAATATTTTTAGAGCTTTTTTGTCACTTTTATTTACAGTGGGGCTACATTTTTATTTCGATATCAACACCAGCTGGCAGACTAAGATTCATGAGGTTATCAATAGTCTTAGGGGTTGGGTCTGTGATATCAATAAGTCGCTTGTGAGTACGCATTTCAAACTGCTCTCTGGCTGTCTTGTAGACGTGAGGACTTTTTACAACGGTATACTTTCGCTTGTCTGTTGGTAGAGGGATTGGCCCTGCAACAGTTGCGCCGGTGCGAATAGCTGTATCTATAATCTGCTTAGCAGACTGGTCTATGACTTTATTGTCATAGGCTTTTAGCTTGATGCGAATTCGTTGCTTGGTTGGTACCTCTACTGCTGACATAGTATTTTTACTTTGTTACCTTAGTTACTACACCGGCACCAACAGTCTTACCACCTTCACGAATTGCGAAACGCAAGCCGTCTTCCATGGCGATTGGGGCTAGAAGTTTAACTTTAATGCTGATGTTATCACCAGGCATAACCATTTCTGTACCTTCTGGTAGCTGAACTTCGCCAGTTACATCGGTAGTACGGAAGTAGAACTGTGGCTTGTAGCCTTTGAAAAATGGGGTGTGACGGCCGCCTTCATCTTTTTTAAGAACATATATTTCAGCATCAAATTCAGTATGAGGAGTGACAGAACCTGGCTTTGCTAGAACCTGACCACGTTCGATGTCATCGCGTTCAACGCCTCGTAGCAAGATACCTACGTTATCGCCAGCCTGACCTTCATCAAGTAGTTTTTTGAACATTTCAACACCAGTTACTACGGTCTTAGTAGTGTCTTTGATGCCTACAATTTCTACTTCTTCATTTACATTGATTTTACCCTGTTCGATTCTACCTGTAGCTACAGTGCCACGGCCCTTAATAGAGAAAACATCTTCTATAGGCATTAGGAAAGGCTTATCAAGCTCTCTTTTCGGCTCTGGAATGTATTCGTCCATATTTTTCACAAGCTCCATAATGGCATCTTCGTTTGCAGAATCACCTTCTAGGGCTTTTAGGGCAGATCCCTTGATAATTGGGGCGTCTTTGTCATAACCATTCTTTTCGAGTAGTTCACGAATTTCAACTTCTACAAGCTCTGCAAGCTCAGGGTCGGCCATGTCCATTTTGTTCATGAATACTAGGATTTTTGGAACACCAACCTGGCGAGCAAGCAATACGTGCTCTCTAGTCTGTGGCATAGGGCCGTCAGCAGCACTAACTACCAAGATAGCTCCATCAATTTGAGCTGCACCGGTAATCATGTTCTTGATGTAATCGGCGTGACCTGGCATATCTACGTGGGCGTAGTGGCGTTTTTCAGTTTCGTACTCTTCGTGAGAAGTAGCGATTGTGATACCGCGCTCGCGCTCTTCTGGAGCGTTGTCGATTGTCGCATAATCAACTGGTTGGTTTATATCGCTTGGAAGTTTTTTTGCTAGTACTGTTGTGATAGCCGCAGTTAAAGTAGTCTTACCATGATCTACGTGACCCATAGTTCCTACATTTACGTGTGGTTTATCGCGATTATATTTTTCTGCCATTATTTCTCCTTGTTATAACTTTTAGACGTATCAAACTTAAAAGACAACATAAGTTGCCCTGTTTAGACTTCTCAATTATAGGCAAATATACTCGGTTTGTAAAGAGTTTTATTTAAAAAAACACCCTCAGTCTAAACTGAGGGCATAAAACGCCCATACTAGGCGCACTTTCGAGCTGAATTTTGAGTCTTTATAACAACTAATCTTCTTCTGTTATGACTTCGTGATTCAGACTACTAAGCTTGACTGTTGGTTTTTTGTTAAGCATTCCAAAGATTCTAGCTGGCAGAACAAACCCAAGGGCAAGAAAAACCACTAGGGCCAAAAGCCCCTTTAAGCCATAGCTCAGTCTATTTGTTAGAATCGTAGCTAAAATGCCAGCGGTAAACAACACTACGGCCGCTATAACCAGAGCAATTGCCAGTACGCCGAGCAGAAGGTTCTGCATGTCGTCGTCGTCTACATGATTATCATACAAAAAGTTGGGATAGTCGTCTTCAAGCTCGTCGTTGAAGTCTTCGTGCATTTTTGGTTTCCTCTCGTCAAGGTGCAAATATATCGGCAATTGTATCAGACTTTGTATAAAAAATACAGCCTTATTTGGCATCGTTGATATTTTTTACAACTAAAAAGAGGCCCATACAGGCCTCTTTTTATAAATTATCGTGATAAGCTTTGCGATACAGCCTGAGCTATATCTAAATCAACTCAGTCTACTTTGTTGACTCACCAGCTTCACGAGCGGCAGTGTACTTACCCTTGAGCTCTTCTGCTACATTGCTTGGTACGTCTGCGTAGTGATCAAATTCCATCGCATAGGCCGCACGACCTTGGGTCATTGATCTAAGGCTAGTAGCATAGCCAAACATTTCAGCTAGAGGAACAAAAGCACGTATTACTTTTACGCCTGTTCTGTCTTCCATTTCATCTACACGACCACGCTTAGCATTGATATCGCCAATAACGTCGCCCATGAAGTCTTCTGGAGTTGTTACTTCAATCTTCATAACAGGCTCTAGTATTACAGGAGTAGCCTTCTTAACTCCTTCTTGCAAGGCAATTGAACCGGCAATTTTAAAGGCCATTTCGCTAGAGTCAACCTCGTGGTAGCTACCGTCATAGAGCTTACAGTGGATATCTACTACTGGGTAGCCGGCTAGTACGCCATTACCCATAGCTTCTATCACGCCTTGCTCTACAGGCTTGATAAACTCTTTAGGTACAGAACCACCAACAATGGCATTCTCGAATTCGAAAATCTTACCTTTCTCGTCATCATCTGTATGAACAAGTGGACTAAGCTCGAGCCATACATGACCATATTGACCTCTACCACCTGATTGGCGAACAAACTTAGATTCGATCTGTGCAGTACCTTTGATTGTTTCTCTAAAGGCCACTTGTGGTCGGCCAACATTAGCTTCAACATTAAACTCACGCTTCATTCTATCGACAATAACTTCTAGATGAAGCTCACCCATTCCATCGATAATAGTCTGGCCAGAATCTTCGTCTGTGTGAACTCTAAAAGTTGGATCTTCTTCACCTAAGCGACCGAGGGCAATACCCATTTTTTCTTGATCGGCTTTGGTTTTTGGCTCGATAGCGATACTAATAACTGGCTCAGGAAAAGTAATACTTTCGAGTACCATTGGTGTAGCTACGTCACTTAGTGTGTGGCCTGTGATTGTAGCCTTGAGGCCTACGGCGGCGGCAATTTCGCCTGCGAATACTTCGCTTACTTCTTCACGGTTATTGGCGTGCATACGTACAATACGGCCAATACGTTCTTTTTCACCAGTACTACTATTTAATACATAGCTGCCAGATTTGATTGTTCCGGCATAAACTCTAAAAAATACAAGTTTACCCACAAATGGATCAGTAGCAATCTTAAAAGCTAGTGCGGCAAATGGAGCGCTATCGCTTACTTCGATAACCTTGTCATCGCCAGTTTTGCTCTCTATTGCCAAAGGAGGAGTCACCTCTAGTGGATTTGGTAGGTAATCAGTGACTATATCAAGTAGTTTTTCAACAATAACACCGCGGCCATCACCGCCAGAAACTATAAAAAAGTCACCGCGCAAGACTGACTTACGAATACATAGCTTGATTTCGTCAATTGTTAGCTCAGTACCTTCTAGGTATTTTTCCATTATTGTATCGTCTGCTTCTACAGCAGCTTCAATTAGGTGCTGGCGGTAGCCATTTGCTTTTTCAAGCATATCGCTAGGAATCTCAGACTCTGTAAGTTCTTTGTCTGTGTAGTCTTTGTAGCTGTAGGCCTTCATGGCAATAAGATCAATAACGCCATTTATTTCTTGCTCAAAGCCAATTGGTAGATGAATAGGATAAGCGTGTTTTGTTAGCCGCTCATGGATAGACTCCAGTGACTTATAAAAATCTCCGCCAGTTTGATTAATTTTGTTTATAAAACAAATTCTAGGTACACCATACTTATCAGCCTGGCGCCATACGGTCTCAGACTGTGGCTCTACGCCCATTTTGCCGTCAAATACTGTTACAGCACCGTCAAGTACACGAAGTGAGCGCTCAACTTCTACGGTAAAGTCGATGTGACCTGGGGTATCGATAATATTAATTCTCTTGTCGTTCCAGAAGCAAGTAGTAGCTGCAGAAGTAATAGTAATGCCTCGCTCTTGCTCTTGTTCCATCCAGTCCATAGTGGCCTCGCCCTGGTGAACTTCACCAATCTTATGAACTTTGCCTGTTCTATACAGTACACCTTCTGTGACTGTCGTCTTGCCAGCATCGATGTGGGCAATAATACCAATATTTCTTGTGTCTTCTAAACTATAATCTCGAGCCATAAAAATTCCTTACTTTACCTTTCTTCAATGATTTTGTTGCAAATTGTACTTAGTGCTTATGCTTTGCATCACAATACGCCAAGGGACTTGTTTATTTACTATACTTTATTTAGGCCTAACGAACAAAGTTTTTAGTAACGGGCAAAGTGAGCAAATGCCTTGTTGGCTTCTGCCATCTGGTGAGCATCTTGCTTTTTCTTCATTGCATCACCTTCGTTGTTGAAAGCGTTAACTAGCTCACTAGCGAGCTTCTTGTCAAAACTCTGACCTTTTTTAGACCGGGCACTATCTAGTATCCAAACAAGCGCGTAGTGAACCTTACGATCACCTTTTACTTCCATTGGAACTTGATAGTTGGCACCACCAATACGCTTAGATTTAACCATTACTGTTGGGCTAACATTTTTTACAGCTGCTTCTAAAACTTCTGCTGGTTCTACTTTGGTTTTTACGGCAGCTTGCTCTATAGCTGAATACACTAGCTTTTCAGCGATCTGCTTTTTACCATCCATCATTACTTTGTTAATAGTTTTTGAGACTAAAACATTGCCATACACACGGTCTGGTGGAATTATTCTTTTTAGAGACTTGGTTACTTTTCTTGGCATAGCTTAATCTTTCTTTGCGACTTCGCGCTTTGTACCGTACTTACTGCGGCCTTGTTTGCGACCTGAAACACCGGCTGTATCAAGAGCACCACGTACAACGTGATATCTTACACCAGGTAAATCTTTTACTCTGCCGCCACGAATTAAAACAACTGAGTGTTCTTGTAGGTTATGGCCTTCACCACCGATATAGGCGGTCACTTCCATGCCATTTGTTAGTCTAACACGTGCTACTTTTCGCAAAGCTGAGTTAGGTTTTTTAGGGGTCTGAGTAAACACCTTGGTACAAACACCACGTTTAAGTGGTGAGTTGATACTACTAGCCTGCACTTTAAGTGCGTTAAAGCTTCGAGCCAAAGCTGGGGCTTTGTTCTTTTTACTCTTGCTTACGCGAGGTTTTCGAATTAGTTGGTTTATAGTAGGCATAACTTAAACATTCTATCAGATAGGGCCCTTCTGGTCAAGCCTGCTCATCATCATGAAAGCCTGTTCCTACTGGAATAAGGCGGCCAATGATAACGTTCTCTTTAAGCCCACGCAATTTGTCTTGCTTACCGCGCATTGCTGCAGCTATCAATACCTTGGTAGTTTCTTGGAAACTAGCAGCTGATAACCAGCTATCTGAGCTTGTTGATATTTTAGTAATTGGCATTAGAAGCTTCTCGTATGTAGCAATCTTGCCTTTGCGCTCTTTTACTAGAGCATTTTCTTCTGCTAGAGCAGCTCTAGAAACCACATCACCAGATATAAACTCGGTGTCATTTGGTTCTTCTATACGCACCCTAGAGAACATTTGCCTGATCATAACTTCAATATGCTTAGCAGAGATAGTTTGACCCTGGCTCAAGTAAATAGCCTGTACTTCGTCAATCACATAGCGCTGAACGGCTTCTTCGCCCTGTAGTCTTAGCATATCTTGCAAGTTCACTGATCCCTCGCTTAGACGCTGTCCCACTACTACCTGGTCACCATTCTTGACCTCTAGGGTTGTGTATTCAGACAGAGTGTATTCTCGGCTGTTTCCGCTGTCGTGGGTTAGTACAATCTTGTCAGCTTCAACTGTTACGGTACCAATGCCACCAGCCTTGATGGTTTTTTTACCATCGCTAGATTTAGCAAGTATCTGAGAGCGAATGACTCCCGCACCGGTTTTTACTTTTGGAGTCATGTCTTTTAGATCATAGTTAGTTACTTTTTGATCGGCAGGGATAACGCTAACTACTTGCTTAACACCCGACTTACTGAGCTTGACGGTACCGTCTATTTCAGAAAGAATTGCTTGACCTTTTGGTGCCCGAGCTTCAAAAATTTCTTCTACTCGTGGCAGACCCTGGGTGATGTCTCCGCCAATACCAGTTGCATGCTTGGTGTTCATAGTAAGCTGAGTTCCTGGCTCGCCAATACTCTGAGCTGCCATAATACCAACTGCTTCTCCTAGTCGTACTGGGTTGCCCTTAGCTAGATCTATGCCGTAACATTTTTGGCATAAGCCCCAAGCGCTTTGACATTTAAATATTGATCTAATCTTGATTGTTCCTAGGCCAATGTCGGCTATTTGCTTAGCTGTCACATCGGTTATTAGCTGTCCTTTTTTAACAATTACATCATTGGTCTTAGGATCCACGATCTTCTCAAGCGAAGTACGGCCAACTATCCAGGCTGATAGGCTTTCTTCGCCTACTGCCTTAGCTTCGGCTAGGCTCATTGAGTAACCTTCTTTGTCGCCACAGTCGTTTTCAGAAATAACTATATCTTGAGCTACATCAACAAGTCTGCGAGTTAGGTAGCCAGACTCAGAAGTTCTTAGGGCGGTGTCAGTAAGGCCTTTTCGGGCGCCGTGAGTACTAATAAAGTACTCAAGTACTCCTAGACCATCTTTGTAGTTTGAGCGAACTGGAAGCTCGATAACTCGACCAGCTGGGCTAAGCATAAGGCCTAGCATACCGCTCATTTTGTTAATCTGTCCAAGGCTAGCACGAGCGCCAGACTGAAGATCATCTTGTAGGGTCGAATCTGAGTTAGCTAGAGCTTCGCCTAGTAGTGACTCAACTTCTTCACCAACGCCTTTCCAGACGTCTACAGTACGAGCATAACGCTCTTCGTTAGTTATTAGACCTTGCTGGTATTGAGAAACGTATTCAAGCACTTTTAGTTCGCCTTCTGCAATCAAGCCGTCTCTTTGTTCAGGAACTACTAGATCGTCCATGCCGATTGAGATACCTGAAATAGTTGAGTACTTAAAGCCAAGGTCTTTGACGTCGTCTACAAGTACTGCTGTAACTTCTTGGCCAAGCTCTGCAAAAACTTTCGCCATAATGGCCTGTAGTCGAGATTTGTTTAGGGTCTCATTTACAAAGTCTATTTCTGCTGGCAGTATTTCGTTAAATATTAGGCGTCCTGGGGTTGTTTCGATTGTTACACCGTTAACTCTTACTTTTGTCATAGCACGCAATTCTACTACATCAGCCTGGTAGGCCATGATTGCCTCACTTGTACTAGAGAAGGCCTTGCCTTCGCCCTTTAGTCCTGGCTTAGTGCTTGTCAAGAAGAAGCAACCCAAGACAACATCTTGGCTTGGCTTTACAACAGGCTCACCACTACTTGGCTTGAGAAGGTTGTGTTTTGAAAGCATGATATCGCGAGCCTCTGCCTGAGCTGCTGCTGAGAGAGGTACGTGGACGGCCATTTGGTCACCATCGAAGTCGGCGTTGAAAGCTGCACAAACCATTGGGTGAAGCTGAATAGCTTTGCCTTCAATTAGCACTGGCTTAAAGGCCTGAATACCTAAGCGGTGCAAAGTAGGTGCACGATTAAGCAATACGTACTTGCCGGTAATAACTTCATCTAGAGTATCCCAGACTTCGGTTCGGGCACGCTCGATCATTCGAGAAGCTGATTTGACATTATGAGCCACGCCTTTTTCTATTAGTTTGCCAATTACAAATGGCTTAAAGAGCTCGAGGGCCATCATTTTTGGTAATCCACACTGGTCTAGCTTGAGGTGAGGACCAATAACAATCACTGATCGGCCAGAGTAATCTACGCGTTTACCCAAAAGGTTTTGACGGAAACGACCCTGCTTACCTTTTAGTAAATCTGTAAGACTTTTTAGCTTCTTGCGGCTACCAGCAGCACTTACAGCTCGGTCACGACGAGCGTTGTTGTCTATAAGAGCATCAACAGCTTCTTGCAACATACGTTTTTCATTTCTACAGATTACTTCTGGTGCTTCTAGTCTGAAAAGTTTCTTGAGACGATTATTTCGGTTTATGACTCGTCTGTATAGATCGTTTAGATCTGATGCGGCAAATCGGCCACCATCAAGCTGAACCATTGGGCGAAGGTCTGGTGGAATAACAGGTAGATTTG
Organism: Candidatus Saccharimonadota bacterium; assembly: GCA_037133995.1. Lineage (GTDB taxonomy): Bacteria > Patescibacteriota > Saccharimonadia > CAILAD01 > BJGX01 > CAILAD01. The sequence goes on along the minus strand of JBAXNA010000003.1, from coordinate 6,724 downwards.
TAGTAATCATCCACTCTGGCGAAATACCAGATTGCTCCATGCCTTCGACTAGCTTAAGTCGCTTGAGGGCTTTTTTCATCTTTTGGCCAGATGATTCGTCGGCTTCTTTTCGAAGACTAATAGTAAGTTCTTTTAGATCAATCTCTTCGAGTAACTGCTGAAGGGCTTCAGCACCTATTCCGGCTTTAAAAACTTGACCAAACTTCATGTTTAGCTCTCGGTAACGGCCTTCTGGTAGGAGCTGGTATTTAGCAAGGTTGGTTAAGTCAGTCTTTGCTGCTGCCCAGTTGGCATCTAGCTCGGCAAATTCTTTTGTAGCATCTTCTGGGATAAGTTCAGCCTTACCGCCCTTGATGTCATACTTTGCGATAAGCTCTTTGCGCTTAGATTCAAAGTCTTTCTTAAGATCATCGATAGCATCTGCCTTAGCTTTTTCATCTACATCAGTGACTATGAAATTTGCAAAATAAACAACACGCTCTAAGTCACGAATACCTACGTTTAAAACAAGGCTTATTGGACTTGGAGTACCTCTTAAGAACCAAATGTGAGCAACTGGTACGCAAAGGGCTATATGGGCCATTCTTTCGCGTCGTACAATGCTACGAGTAACTAATACTCCACATTTATCACATTCGATTCCTTTGTAACGAATACCCTTGTATTTGCCACAGTAACACTGCCAGTCTTTGGTTGGTCCAAAGATTTTTTCGCAGAATAAACCATCTTTTTCTGGTTTTTGAGTTCTATAGTTGATTGTTTCTGGTTTGATAACTTCGCCATTTGACCAGTCTAGTATGTGCTCTGGGCCAGCAACAGAAAGCTTAATTGCATCAAAGTCGATTATTTGTTGTTCGTGCATAGTGTTGTCCTTATCCATTTTATACCTCTTCCGATTCAATTTCTTTTTGTAGCTGGGCTTCTTCTAGAACTTCAAAGTCGTCTTTGCTTTTTGCGTCTGCAAGATCAACTATTGCTTCACCTTCTGGTGGCTCGGTTCCCATAATTAGCTCGTCTGTGCCTAGTGCTTCTACTTCTTCAGCAGTAGCCTGGGCAATAACATCTTCTGCATCAACAGGTGTATCTAGCTCATTTCTTTCAAGGTCTACAGCAAGCATTAAGCTTTGTAGTTCTTTTACTAAAACGTTGAAAGATTCTGGTACCCTAGGTCCCATAATGTCTTCGCCTTTTATTATTGACTCGTAAGCCTTGCTTCGGCCAATAACATCATCTGACTTGATGGTTAGTATTTCTTGAAGTGTATTTGCGGCACCGTAAGCTTCTAGGGCCCAAACTTCCATTTCCCCGAAACGCTGTCCACCTCTTTGGGCTTTACCGCCGAGTGGCTGCTGAGTAACCATAGCGTATGGACCGGTTGAGCGTGCGTGTATTTTGTCGTCTACCATATGTTGTAGTTTAAGTAGATATTTAACACCGACAGTTGTCCTATGTGTTAGCGGCTCTCCTGTAAAGCCAGAGTAGAGCTGGGCTTTACCATCTTCTGGAAGTCCGGCTTTTTTGAGTTCGGCCTTTATTTCATCGATTGTTACACCGTCAAAAACTGGGCTGGCTATTTTGTAGCCTAGAGCCTGAGCAGCCCAACCTAGGTGGGTTTCTAAAATCTGCCCAAGGTTCATACGACTACCAACACCAAGGGTGTTTAGGATTACGTCTACAGGAGTGCCGTCTTCTAGATGTGGCATATCTTCTACAGGCATAATTTTTGAGATAACGCCTTTGTCACCGTGTCGACCGGCCATTTTGTCACCAGCCTGAATCTTACGAAGCTCGGCAATAGATACGTATATCTGTAGTGAGACGCCGGCAGATAGATCGTCGCCATTTTCTCGACTCAATATCTTAACATCAACAACTTTTCCTGCGGCACCGTTAGGCACTCTAAGGCTAGTATCTTTTACGTCACGAGCTTTTTCACCAAAAATTGCTCTAAGTAGACGCTCTTCACTTGATAGCTCGGTTTCACCTTTTGGAGTAATCTTACCTACCAATATATCACCTGCACCAACTTCTGCACCTATTCTGATTACACCATCTTCGTCAAGATCTTTTAGGCTTTCTTCTGACACGTTAGGTATATCTCTTGTTACAACTTCATCGCCTAGCTTAGTATCACGAACGTCCACTTGGTGGGTTTCGATGTGGATACTAGTATAGCGGTCATCTTGTACAAGTCTCTGAGAGAGCACAATAGCGTCTTCAAAATTGAGTCCATCAAATGGCATAAATGCAACTACTACATTTTGGCCTAGAGCTAGCTCACCAGCCTGAGTACTCATACCGTCAGCTAAGACATCGCCTTTGGTCACTTTTTGTGATGAGTAGACTAGGGCTTTTTGGTGAATACAGCTACCTTGGTTTGAGCGAACAAAATTTGCAAGCTCGTAAGTTTTTGTACCTGATTTTTTATATTTTACTACAATGGCTTCGGCAGTAGAAGATATTACTTCGCCATCATCTTCAGCAATTATAACTTGGCCAGAATCAACTGCTACAGTTCCTTCTATACCAGTACCAACAACAGGAGAATCTGGTCGGATTAGGGCTACAGCTTGTCGTTGCATGTTAGCTCCCATTAGGGCTCGCTTGGCATCATCGTGCTCAAGGAAAGGAATAAGGCTAGCTGATACACCTACGATTTGTTTGCTGGTGACGTCCATGTACTCGACCAAATTAGCATCTTCTTCATCGGCTTCACCACCAACTCCTCGTACTGGAACTCGTGAGTCTATAAAGTAGCCATTCTCGTCTGATGGAGTATTGGCCTGAGCGATAACAGCTTTTTCTTCATCTGAGGCATCTAAATAAACAACTTCTGTAGTAACGTGAGCCTTTACTGGCAATGATTCAATCTTAGCTGAAGCTAATTTCTTGGCAATTGCAGAGGTTATTTTGTCTCCAGGCTTAACTATTGACTGTCCCTTGCTGTCCTTAAGCTCTTTTACAGCAATCTCACCTGTCGCTTTTTCTGGAGTGGCAGAGTTAATTACTTTTAGATATGGGCTTTCTAAAAATCCGTACTCATTAATTCTTGCGTAAGTCGCCATAGTACTTACAAGACCAATGTTTGGTCCTTCTGGTGTTTCGATTGGGCATATTCTACCGTAGTGAGTTCTGTGAACGTCGCGAACCTCAAAGCCTGCTCGCTCTCTGTTTAGGCCACCAGGACCCATGGCATTTAGACGGCGCTTGTGAACAATTTCGGCCAACGGATTGATTTGATCCATGAACTGACTGAGTTGGTGAGAAGCAAAAAACTCTTTCACTGCAGCGACTATTGGTCTGTTGTTGATTAGCTGTGCTGGCATAATAGTTTCAGGATCAGCAAGACTCATGCGGTCTTTGATAATTCTTTCAGTTCGCAAAATACCAACTCTAAAACGAGCTTGCATAAGTTCGCCAACCATTTTTAAGCGGCGATTGCCAAGGTGGTCGATGTCTTCTGTAGGGGCATCGCTGTTACTCATTCTGATGATTTCTTTGATTATGGCAACAAAATCTTCTTTTCTTAGAATACGATTTTCTGGAATATTTTTTACGTTTAGACCAAGTCTTTTGTTAACTTTGTAACGACCTACTTTTGAAAAATCATACCGTTTGTTGTCAAAAAACATTCCGTCAATTAAGCTTTTTGAATTTTCTACTGTGGCTAGATCGCCAGGTCGAATACGTCTATAGACTTCCATTAGGGCTTCAGCACTTGAGCTGCTAGGGTCTTTAGAGATTGTTTCGTCTATAAATTTAACTTCACCTGTGTCGATATCGGCAAATAGTTCTTTTAGTTCTTTATCTGTGCCATAGCCAAAAGCCCGCAAAAGTGCGGTTACTGGAATTTTTCGTTTGCGATCTATTTTTACGGTCATTACACCGTTTTGGCCAGTTTCGATTTCTAGCCATGCGCCACGGTTAGGAATTATTTTTGCTCCGAAATAGTTGGCTGAGCTTTCGCGGGTGAAGAATACACCAGGGCTTCGTACTAGCTGACTTACTACAACGCGCTCTACGCCGTTGATAACAAAAGTACCGCGTTCGGTCATGACAGGATAGTCACCTAAAAATATTTCTTGGGTTTTGATTTCGCCTGTTTCTTTGTTAAGAAGTTCGGCTGTAACTTTTAGTGAAGATTCGTAGCTTAGGTTTTTTTCTTTGGCTTGTATTTCAGTGAATTTAGGAACTTCATAGTGATAGTCTTTGAAGCTTATTGAGTAGCGCTTGCCGGTGAAGTCTTCTATTGGGGTGGCTTCTGCGAATAGTTCTTTGAGGCCTTCGTCAACAAACCAATTGTAGGCATCGGTTTGGATTTTAATAAGATTTGGTAAGGACAGTAATTCTTTATTTTTGTGTAAAAAAACGCGTTTCTGAACAGGGGTTTTTGCCATAATTCCCGATCTCTCCTATTAATATTTGTTGTGCCGAACAGGTGGTTTTTCTAAACTGACAAAAAACCGGCTACCCACGTACTTTGGGTATTTATTCCGGCTGAAGAGTTTAAGCGTCCTCTGTATGACCCTTATCTTATCTTGAAAAGACTGATACTGTCAAGTACTTTTTAGTTGTAATCTTGCAAAAGTCTTAAACTGAAATACTCCGTATAGGCCAATTAATATTCCAGCGCCAGTCAAGACCTTTAGCGGACTAACAAGATCTGCTGTGATGCCAGCCAATAATACTGGTAAAATTGCCGCTACATTCATCATCATATTTAGGGTGCCAAATATTTTTCCCCTGGCCTCATCTGTAGAATTAAGCTGCAGGAGTGTCTGAGCAGATACGCTGACTAGCCCGTTAGCTATTCCTAGAACTAGAGAGATAGAAGCAACTATTAGGCCAAAAAAGCGTAAATCTCTCAGTGCCGGCACAAAACTTAGGCTTATCAGCATGATAGATGCTATAGCTATACCAACATTTATTACAGTAGTTTTTTTAGTAAGCTTTAAATATTTTCCAACAATAACAGCTCCTATTACCATACCTAGAGCTGCCGGGATGATAAGCATAAAGCTAACCTGTGCCAGACTTTCGCCAAATACCAGTAGCGCAATTGCCGGTGCTAGTACTGCAAGCACACCGAGCATGGCCTGGGCGATGGTGAGATTGATTATTGGAAATATTAGTCCGGGGTCTGTTATTATTTCATGAAAGCTAGTTCTGATGGTTGAAAAAACTTCTTTATTAATTTCTTTGATGGGTTTTGCAGAAGTTTCTGCCCTTAGACTTGGTAGGCCAATGCAGAGTATTGCGGCAACAGCAAATGCACCAGAGGTGACATAATACACAGCGTTTGGCCCCCATAGAGCAACTATTGGCCCGGCCAAGCTGTAGCCAAGAACAAACGAGCTATACAGCGTAAATAAGAATAGCGAGTTGGCGCTCAAAAACTGAGATTTTTTGACAAGCCTTGGTAGAGCCGCGCCCTCTGCTGGTGTGAAAAACTGTGAAAATACAGAAATAGCAAATACCAATAAATAGACTAGCAGTAGATTGCTCTCGATAAACAAGAAGCCCAGAACTAAAATTGCTCTTACGACATTAGTTACAATCAGAACTTTTTTTCTATCCCAATGATCCACATAGGCGCCCGCCAAGACTGCAAAAACAACCGAGGGAACGCCAAAGGCTAAAATAAGCAGACTAACGGCGATGTTGGCATAGGGTGTCTGGGCGGCTAGCTCATACACTCTAATAATTAAAGCAAAATTGAGTAAATTTGCGGCTAGCTGGCTAGTTAGCTGGGCTATCCATATTTTTAGAAAATTCTGGTTTCGCAATAGTGATGAATACATAATCTCTAGATAATACTTCTACTTCTTAGATTTGCTTGGCTTTTTTTTGACTACTTCGTCAACAATTCCGTAGGCCTTGGCCTCTTCTGCAGCTAGCCAAAAGTCACGATCGCTATCAGATGTTATTTTGGCTACTTTTTGGCCAGTTTTCTCAGCCAATATCTCGTTGAGCTTATGGCGTATTTTGATAATTTCATTAGCAGTTATTTCGATATCAGATGCTGTACCCTGAAATCCACCGCTTGGCTGATGTATCATTACTCGGCTGTTAGGTAATGAAAATCTTTTTCCAGACTGGCCGCAAGCCAACAAGAAAGCGCCCATACTAGCCGCCATACCAACGCAAATTGTACTTACGTCTGGGCCAATATGCTGCATGGTGTCATATATCGCTAGCCCTGCAGTTACACTACCTCCGGGGCTGTTTATATAGAGGCTAATATCTGCAGTTGGGTCTTCGCTCTGTAAAAACAATAGCTGGGCTATTACAAGATTTGCTACGGTGTCATCTATTTCTGTACCTAAAAATATGATTCTTTCTTTGAGAAGTCGAGAATAAATATCATATGCTCTCTCTCCAGATTGAGTCTTTTCTATAACGGTTGGTATTAAGATTGAGTTTGAAAAATCGTTTGTATTCATAGTTTACTATTTTAGCACATGACGAGCGATATCGATAAAATTGATATGCAAGATTAAACTAAATTCTTTTTATAAAATATATAAATTAAATTTTAATCAATATCAGATTTTTTTAATTTTACTATTTGCTAGCTGCGGCTGAGAGAATAGCCACGGCCTTGGTAGTTAGAAGATGGTTGCGCAAGTCATCTTTGAAGTGTCCATGAGTTAGCTCCTCTTGCATCTTTGGATCGGTGTAGTTTGCCTTCATCTGGGCTAGCTCGGTTTCAACTTCTGCGTCA
>JBAXNA010000002.1:0-45193 GCA_037133995.1 Candidatus Saccharimonadota bacterium | reverse complement strand
AGATTTGCCTCAAAGGTTCAAAATGATCAGGGTGAGCTAGTAAGAAATATATCGCCAGAAGCAGTTATTACCTCTATTGCTTCTGCCGAAACCATAAAACTAGTTCAGCAGGGAATGGAAGGTGCGGTAGAGTCTGGTACAGCCTGCTGCAATCTCAAGCGTGAAGTGCCAGTCAAGGTTGCCGGCAAAACCGGTACAGCCGAAACTAGCTCAGAGGGTTTTGATGGTAAAAATCCTCGTACCAAAGCCCACGCCTGGTTTAGTTCATATGCACCTGCAGACAACCCCAAGATTGCTCTAGTTGTTCTTATTGAGAACTCTGGCGAGGGCTCAGAGTTTGCGGTGCCGGCTAGCAAAGAGATACTAAAATGGTACTTTAGTACTCCAAGAAACTAAGTAGCTGAAAGTCTGCAAAAAAGCACAATAATTAGCCCAACAAGGCTTGACACTAGCTCGCGTATTTGAGAGAATAAAAACAAACGAATGACATTTACCGTCTATCGCTTGAGAACGACCTAAGCCCTTATGAAGCTTCATAAGTTGCGGGTCATTTTTCTTGAGAATATAACAATAATATAAGGCAATTTAACACAATGACACAAAACGATTTTTACCTAACACCAGAAGGTATTAAAGACCTTCAGGCAGAGCTTGAAGATCTTAAAACCAACAAGCGCAAGCAAGTTGCCAGCGCCCTAAAAGAAGCAAAAGATTTTGGTGATTTAAGCGAGAACTCTAGCTGGGATGACGCTAAATCTAGACAGGCTTTCATAGAAGGTCGCATCACTGAAATAGATAATATTCTAAAAAGAGCTAAGCCTATCAAAAAAGGCGATGGCCAGTCTGTAAGCGTTGGTTCTCAGGTATATGTCGATCTAGATGATGGTAATCAAGTTTTTCAAATCGTCGGTAGCACTGAAGCAAACCCTGATGCCGGTAAGATATCAGACGAATCACCTATTGGTAAGGCTCTTCTTGGCAAAAAAGTTGGCGATACTGCAAGCGTTGAAGTACCAGCTGGTACCATTACTTACAAGATCACAAAACTAGTTTAGTTTTTTAAAAAGCACTCACTATTTTGCTGCTTATCGGCAATGCAGCGCGAGTGCTTTTTTAGTGCTAGAGTGACACCACTTAGAAAGTCTACTTACTTCATGCAAATATAGTGTAGTTTTTGGCATTTTCCTAGTATAATAAGCTCAATGGCAAACATAAAAGAACTAAGAGATGAGAGAATCCGTAAACTAACAGCCCTAAGGCAAGCTGGTATAGACCCCTACCCGCAATCGGCCAAGCGAACAGATACCAACAAAGTCTTGGTAGATAATGCCGAATCAAAAGCCGAGTCAAATGTCTCTGCCCTAGGTAGAATCACTAGCATTAGACTAATGGGCGGAATGTGTTTTATTGATGTTACTGACGAATCTGGCAAGATTCAAGCTGTAATTAACAAAAAATCTTTCACAGCAGACCCCAAGCTAAATCAGCTAGACTTCAAGCAGCTTAGATTGCTAGACGCCGGTGATTTTGTGCAGATAAACGGTACTCTTGGTAAAACCCAGAGGGGCGAGGCTAGTGTATTCACAACTGAGCTAATGCTTCTAAGTAAAAGTCTGCGTCCATTGCCAGATGTGCATGACGGCTTCAAAGACGTTGAAAAACGCTACCGACAGCGCTATATAGACCTACATATCAATCCACAGGTGAAAGCCCACATAGAGCTGCGCTCAAAAGTCACTGAGGCTATGCGTCAGTTTATGATAGGCAGAGGTTTTATTGAGCTTGAAACGCCCGTATTGCAGCCCCTCTACGGAGGTGGCAGTGCTAGACCTTTTACTACTTATCACCACAAGCTAGAGTCTGATTTGTACTTGCGTATTAGCAACGAGCTTTATCTTAAGCGAGCCGTGGTAGCCGGCTTTGAGCGCGTTTTTGAATTTGCCAGAGACTTTCGCAACGAAGGAATAGACAGAAGTCATAACCCAGAGTTTACTATGCTGGAATTTTATTGGGCCTACGCCGACTATGAAGATCTAATGACACTCACCGAACAGCTTATCTCAGAAGTTCTCATGGCCACTCATGGCCAGCTCAAAATAACCTACCAAGGCCAAGAGCTAGACTTCACGCCGCCTTATGAGCGCATTACTTTGCGTGATTTAGTACTTCGCGAGACTAGCGTAGACATTGAAAAAGTTTCTAAGTCTCAGCTTATTGAAGAAATCAAAAATCGTAAACTCAAGATAGAGCTCAAAAACGACCCACCTATGAAAGACTTGCTAGACGAATTCTACAAAGAGACCTGTAGAGTTGGTATTGTTGCACCTATTTTCTTGACAGACTACCCGGCCGAAATGATTCCACTAGCCAAAAGAAAAGCCAACTCGCCTCATTTGATAGCTAGCATGCAGCTGGTTTGTGCTGGTTTTGAGTTAATAAAAGCCTATAACGAAGTCAATGACCCAATTGACCAGCTAGAGAGAATGCAGGTCGAACAAGCTGTACTAGAAAGTGGTCAAAGCGATGAAGCCCAGCCAGTAGACTATGATTTTATTAGAGCCCTAGAGATTGGTATGCCGCCTACAGCTGGCTGGGGTATGGGCATAGACAGATTTGTGTCATTTTTGTGTGATCAGCCCGCCATTAAAGACGTGATACTTTTTCCTACCCTAAGACCAGAAGAAATAGACTCTCAAGAGTTTGAAATCTCAAGTGAGGACAGCAAATGATAGACATTAAGCTGCTGCGCGAAAACCCTACTGCTGTAGAAGACAGTATAACTCGGCGGGGGCTCAAGATAGACATAAATAGTCTTAGCTCTCTAGATCAAAAAAGAATTGTTCTTGCTCAGCAGGCCGAAGCCCTCAGATCTAAACTAAAGCCTGCAGGTAAGCCTACCGATCAAGAGCTAGAAGCACTTCAGGCCACCAAAAAAGAGTTTGAAAAAGTTAGTGCCGAACTAAGCGCTATAACAGTCCAGTACCAAGACCTCTTATCGCAAGTACCAAATTTTATAGCTCCCGATACTCCAGATGGCGGCGAAGAGAACAGTCGCGAGGAAAAAAACTGGGGCAAGCCAGGCCTAGACTTTGAAGCCAAAGACCACGTTGAGCTCTCAGACCTACATGATCTTATAAATTTTGAAGCTGGAGCCAAGGTTTCTGGTGCTAAGTTTTATTTTCTAAAAACTAAGGCTGTACTACTATGGCGAGCGGTAAGCCACTTAGTAGAAGATATATTACTCGACTCTGGCCATGAGCTAATGATGGTACCGCATATGGTCTCTTCTAGTGTAGCCGAAGGCACTGGTTTTTTACCAAAGGGCGAAGAAAGCCAAAACTACGTAGACAGCAAACAAGACTTAGTGATGATTGCAACTGCAGAGCTACCGCTCACTGGCTACCACAAAGACGACGAGATTGATGTCTCAAAGCCACTTCGCTACGCTGGTATTAGCCCCTGCTACAGACTCGAAGCGGGAGCTTATGGAAAATTTAGTAGTGGTCTCTACCGAGTTCACCAATTTGAAAAAATAGAGATGTATAGCTACACTTCACCAAGCAATAGTGAGGCCGAGCTTGAAAAAATACTTGCCCTAGAAGAAAAAATTTGTCAGGCCCTAGAGATACCTTACAGAGTAGTAAGAATAGCCAGCGGCGACTTGAGCGCACCTGCTTACAAAAAATATGATATTGAGTATTATAGCCCAGTGGCAGATCAGTACCGTGAGCTTACCAGCTGTAGCGACTGTACTAGCTATCAGGCGCGCAATCTCAATATTCGCTATCGTAATAATGACAAAAAGCTTGATTTTGTGCATACCTTAAATGGCACTGCGGCCACCAGTAGCCGTACTCTTATAGCAATTCTAGAAAACCACCAGCAGCCAGACGGTAGCATTAATCTACCAACTGCCCTGCAGAGCTACTATGGCTCAGAAAAGCTATAATTTTTGACAACCCAACCCTATAAAAAATAACTATGGAGGCCAACTAAAAGATGATAAAAATTCAACTCACCGGTAGAAAGCTAGAAATAGATAACGAGCTCAAAAAGTATGTCGAGCGCAAGCTAGGCACTCTTGATAAATACCTACCACGACAGCACAAGGCAGTGGGTATGAATGTGGAAATTTTTAGAGACCCTTCGGGCAAAGAAGACAACAGATACAAGGTCACTGCAGTTCTAGAAGTACCTAAGGCCGAAATAGTAGCCGAAACTGCCACCATTAACGCTCATTCAGCAGTTGATATTGTTGAGCAAAAGCTTAAGCTTCAAATTAGAAAGTACAAAGACAAGCATACTCCCAAGAGGAACCGAGTCAAAGAGCTCTGGTCTCGTGTAAGAACAGATGAGATCTAGTAAGTTATTTGCTAGCTAGGGCTTAAAAATACCCCAAAAATAAGACTTTTTTCTGCTATAATGATAATTATGTCATTTATAACCAAAATTTTTGGCGACCCAAACACTCGCGAAGTAAAAAAAGCTCAGCTTAGAGTAGACCGTATCAACTCACTTGAAGATTCAGTGGCCGGGCTTAGTGATGCTCAGCTGCAAGCCAAGACCCAAGAGTTTAAAAAGCGACTTAGTAGCAAGACCAAGCCAGAGACTGTCGACAGCCTACTAGAAGAAGCCTTTGCGGTTGTGCGTGAAGCGAGTAAAAGGGTTCTTAAAATGCGCCATTTTGATGTTCAGCTGGTTGGTGGTGTTGTATTGCACGGTGGCGCAATTGCAGAAATGCGCACTGGTGAAGGCAAAACCTTAGTGGCTACTGCTCCCCTATATCTAAATGCTCTTACCGGTAAGGGCACTCACCTAATCACAGTCAACGACTATCTAGCTCGTCGTGATGCCGGCTGGATGGCTCAGATTTATCATTTTCTTGGCCTCTCAACAGGCGTGATTATGCATGATTCGGCATTTATATTTGACCCAGATTTTGTAGATGACTCACATCACGACAAAAGGCTTAAGCATCTTAAGCCAGTTACCCGCAAAGAAGCCTACCAAGCAGACATCACCTATGGCACAAATAACGAATTTGGTTTTGACTACTTGCGTGACAACATGGTGCAAGAATACGAACAAATGGTACAGCGCGGCCTAAACTTTGCAATTGTTGATGAAGTTGACTCTATTTTAATTGACGAGGCTCGAACGCCACTTATTATCTCTCAGCCAGCTGGCAAAAGCACCGATCGCTACTATAATTTTGCAACAATCGCCAAGACTCTAGTGGCCGAAAAAGACTACGCGGTAGATGACAAACAAAAATCAGTCAGCCTCAATGAAGAAGGAATCACCAAGGTAGAAAAAGCCCTAGGCCTTGAAAATATCTATGAAGCCGGGCAAATAGAAGATGTTCACCACGTAGAAGCCGCCCTAAAGGCTGAGGCACTTTTTTTGCGAGATCGTGACTACGTTGTGACGCCAGAAGGCGAGATTGTGATTGTAGACGAATTCACAGGTAGAATGTTGCCAGGCCGCCGCTATTCTGAGGGCCTCCACCAGGCCATAGAAGCCAAAGAAGGAGTTCAGATTCAAGCTGAAAGCCAAACTCTAGCAACAATAACTTTTCAAAATCTGTTTCGACTCTACACTAAGCTAGCTGGTATGACAGGTACAGCCCTAACAGAAGCCGAAGAATTTGCTAAGATTTACGAGCTTGAAGTTACTCAAGTTCCTACTCACATGCCAATGGTTAGAAAAGATTTGCCAGACCGTATTTATCAGTCTGAAATTGGTAAATTCCAAGCTGTTGTTGCAGATGTCGCAGAGCGTCATAGCAAAGGCCAGCCTATCTTAATAGGTACCGTAAGCATTGATAAAAACGAACAGCTTAGTGCAATGCTTAGAAAAGCTGGAATCAACCATCAGCTACTAAATGCCAAAAATAACGAGACAGAAGCCGAGATAGTTGCTGCTGCGGGCTCAAAAGGTGCCGTCACTCTTGCTACAAATATCGCTGGGCGCGGTACGGACATCGTGTTAGATGATGAAGCCAAGAAGCTAGGTGGCTTGCACGTGGTGGGTACCGAGCGTCACGAGTCTCGACGTATAGACAATCAGTTGCGAGGTAGAGCTGGTAGACAGGGCGACGAAGGCTCAACGCAGTTTTATGTAAGTGTAGAAGATGATCTTATGAGAGTTTTTGGTGGTGATAGAATTGCCAGCCTCATGAACACCCTAAACGTTCCAGAAGACACCCCAATAGAGAACAAAATGATAACTCGCTCTCTAGAAACAGCCCAAAAGCGAGTAGAAGGTCATAATTTTGATATTCGCAAGCACTTAGTCGAGTATGACGATGTAATGAACTCACAGCGAGAGATAATATACACCAAAAGACGCAATTTCTTGCAGTCTAAGCTACTACGCGAAGAAGTTTTAGACTCAATTAAACAAGAATTTGGGCTTATTGTGAGTAGCCATACCAACTCAAGCACCGGCTCCGTAGAGCTAGAAGAAGTCGAGAAGTCTGCCCATACTGTCTTGCCTTTGCCAAGTGATTGGGCAAAAAATCTCAAAATTAAAGCCCCAGAAGAGCTGGTGCGCAATCTTGTGGAGCTAGCAACTAGCGAATACGAGGCCCGTGAAAAACATTTTGGTAGCGAAACAATGCGTCTTATAGACAAGCTAGTGAGTCTTAAGGTAGTTGATTCAGCTTGGCTACAACACCTAGAAACAATGGATCATTTGCGTGATGGCATAGGTCTGCGTGGCTATGGCCAGCGTGACCCGCTAGTAGAATACAAATCTGAAGCATTTAGACTTTTCAAGCAGCTTCAGGCCGGTATGTCTGCAGAAATAGCCACCACGATATTTAAGGTGCAGTTTCAAGAAGAAACCCCTATAGAAGCCCCAAAAACTGAGATCACAGAAGGTGCTAAGTACGCTACAAGTATGGGCGCCTCAGAAGGGCCAGCAGTAACTACCAAGAAGTCTAGTAAGTCTAGGAAAACTAAAGCATCTGGCCTTGATGCCAGAGGACCTGTTAAGCTAGCGCCAATTAGAAAGTCAAAATCTAAAAAGAAGAAGAAACGCTAGAGCTGCACTTGCACTATAGATAGTTTTTTTCTACGCTGACTACCACAAAAATAATTACGTTATGAAGTATTTTCTCTCACTATTCTATGACACATATTTTTATTTCCTATAACTCTTGACGCTATACCACTTTCTCATTTATACTACTAAGCATAAGCTTAAATATCTAATTAGTGTAAGTTCACGCCACATAAGGAAAACTATGACAACAGTAAATACAGCATCTCCAGAAGTACAAGGCCCACCACCACCTCCACCAGAAGCATCTTCACTAAATAAAGAACTCAAAGACATAATAGAGGGCGGTAAATCAAAAGAAGCTGTTGAGTCGGGTGACAAAGCAACCATTGCTGAGCTCACACGCGAGGTAGCAGATCTAAAAGCGGCTGCTGTAGTTGCTGCGGCCGAGAGTTTTACCAAAGACGCACGTATTGCTGAGCTTGTTAAGCAAGACTCCACCACTCCAGATAAAGACCCTCAAGGCATAGAAGACTTAGTAGATATAGACAAAAACGGCCGTGGTCACGAACCCAAGCAACTTAATGTTTCTGGCAAAAGATCTGGCGGTCAATTTATCTCTAAAGACAATATGGACGTTATTGCTGCCAATGCTAGTGATATTCGAGACAATCTACCACCACAGCCATTGGTAGAAACCACCAACGATACCGAAGAAAAAGATGATGTTGATGCTACCACTAAAACAGCTAAGGCCGGTACTACTAGCAACTCTTCTACTACATCTACATCTAGCTCTACTTCTACTTCAAGCCCAACTGTATCTGTTGGTGGCCCTACTAGTACTAATACAAATAGCTCCGAGATTAACATTCATCTAAACGGTGGGACACAAAGCCAAGAGGGCGGCGATAACACACCATCTAATGTTGTACACGGCCCACAAGACTTGCCGCCGGTTGAGCCAACTCCTGTTGGGCCTGGCCCGGTTGAGCCAGTTCCTGTTGAGCCTGGCCCGGTTGAGCCTACCACTGTAAATCCGCCTGCTACACCAGAACCAGGCCCTGGCTACAGACCTGCTTTACCAGAAGACCCAGACCTTCCTGGTGGCATGGGGCAAGAACCCTACAGAATAGATGATGAAACACCTACACCTCCAGGCCCGCCAGAAGTCTTAGAACCACCACAAGACGGTGAGCCTAGAAACCCTGCCGAAATTGCTTTTGAGATGAGCACCCGAGATTTAGACTTTTCTATTGAAGCCTTTGCTGTAGCGAGAGTCAGCCGAGAAAAGATGCTTTCTGGTGGAGCAGAAGAAACCCAGCTTAGATTACAACAGCAAGAGCTGCACGAAAGATTCGAGCAGTGGTCTGAAGCATTGGCAGAAGTAATGGCGCATAGAGAGCGGGAGCTAGACCAGTGGAGTGCAACAGCAGACCAATACATTGCACAGGCAAACAACAAGCTAGCAACCCTTATTGCTATGCGTAGCCTACCAGCAGACCAAATACCTCCAATGCTTGAAGCAGATATCCAAGAACAGCAAGACTACATTGCTTTTATGAATAACTATAAAGACTTAATAGCTAATGAAAAAGTCGCCCTACATGAAAAATTTGAAAGAGAAAAAGCCGAAAAACTTATTGAAGTACGTACTCGTGTAGACGCTACAATGCTTGCTGAGCGTGAGAAAAACCACCCAAGACTAGCCAAAATGTCTAACTGGCTCAAAAAACACCCTAAAGCTAGACTTATTGCCAGTGCAGGCATGATTGGCCTAGGCATAATTGGTACTCTTACTGCCAACCCACCTCTTATTGGTATCGCTATAGCGGGCAAGACAGCCCTAAGAGGAATTGGTGGCTACAACGCCGTAAGAGCCGGTGGTGAGTGGAAGGTCAACAGAGACCTGGCCAAGCACGGCGCAGATACCAGCATAGAAGACTACACTGAGTCTGCCATAAAAGGCTCAACCACTAGACGTAGAAGCAAGCGTGGTGGGCTTGTGGCAGGTGCAGCCCTAGCTGCAGCACCTTTTGTAGCCCATGCTTTGGTTGATCATCCAGAGCCACCGAAGCCTCCGATACATGTTGATGAACCACCACATGTTGATGTACCACCACATGTTGATGTACCACCACATGTTGATGTACCACCAACTGAGATACCGTTTACTGGAACTGACAATAGCTACCCATGGACACATTTCGCACGCCTAGTGGGTCGTGGCGATGCCACGCCAAAAATTATGGAACTGGGTAATAAGGCCACTTCTATGGGCTGGAAAGTTGTTGGTAACGGCTTGAGCGGCGGTGATGGCGCAATAGAATCTATGACAAGCCCAGGCGGAATAGTATACACAACTAACGCGGGTATTAACGCTGCACTAGATGGAATTAACGCCACACCTATACTGCCACCATTATAACCACCATAAAGGAACACTATGCTTACACGAGATGACATTGTCAAAAAACTACAAATAGAAAACTTACCCCCAAGCGACCAAGATGAGCTCTTGCAAAAGCTTGCTAACTCTGTGAGTACCAGAATAATGCTAAAAGTCGCTGAAACTCTTAGTGAAGATGACCTAGCAGAGCTAGAAGTACTTATCGACGGCGGCAAAGATGATAAAATAGAGCCGTATATTATCTCTAAATTCGACGACTATGAAGCTTTCAAGACCAAAATAGAGACCGAAACTATTGAAGAAATCTCTAACAATTCAAAAGCCATAGACGATGTTGTGGCTGCAAAAAAACTTGAGTCTCTATCTGTAGAGTAGTTTATAGAAGGATACGTCAACCATAACACGGGGCTGTATAGCCCTATTTTGGTTTTAGATCGCTTTTTTTATCATTACTGTAGGGTTGAGAGCCCAAGTATAAGCGTTTAAAAGTATTGACATTTGCCCAAAGTTGTAGTATGCTCTTTTGCGACGGCTTGAGATTTTAAAACACCTCAAGCTCATGTTGTATCTTCACACTACTACAAAAAGAAGGAGGCCTAAATGGCCGCAAAAGTTGTTAAGTCATTGAAAGATATTGGTGAGCTTGAGATTGATTTCTCAAGCACTGATGTACCAGAGAAACCCGCCCGAAAAAATCGGAAGCGTTCAACTGCATCTGAAGCAGCAAAAGAGCTTGAGGTAACTCTCAAGCAGGTGCTTAAGGCAGATGGTAAGGCCAAGAAGGGCAGCGATCTTGTCTCTATGACTAGGGTCAGGAAAGTCCTTGGAGTTTCTGCAAAGGCTGCAAAAGCTGAAGCGAAAGCCGAAGATGACAAGGCAGAGCCTGGCACAAAGACCCTGCTCAATGAAGAGTTTTTTGAGGGCGAGCCGGCACCACCAAGCAATGATGTTTGGGCAGAGCAAGAAGCTGACGACAGCAACACTTCAGTTGTTGAGCCAGCCTCTACCATTGCAGCCCGCTTGGGCATCAAGGTGAAGGACTTACTTTCGCTGTTTGGCATCAAGTTCAAGATGTTTAATAACCAAGCCAATGGGCTAAAGTTGCTAGACGCGTTTGAGGCCGAGCGACTTTTTCAAGAGGCCTGTGAATTTGATGCTATCGTCAAGGCTAATGCTGAAGCGAAAGCCAAGACAGATGCTGAAGCCAAGGCTAAAGCCAATGCTAAGGCAGACGCTGAAGCTAAGGCTAAGCAGAAGCAGCAGTCTGTAGCAGAAGCTCCAGTAGCTGATGCTGAGCATCAAGATGTGCCCAACATGGCCGATCAAATTGATAGAATCAGGCGAATGGAAAATGCTAAAGCCAAGGCTGAAGCAGAAGCCAAGTCTGAGGCTGATATTGCCGAAGCCATTGCACGCATCAAGAAAGAGGCTGAGACTGAGTCTAATTCACAGCAAGAAACTGAAGTTGAAGTTGAGGCTAGCGCCAAAGCTGAAACCAAAGTGGAAGCCAAAGATGAACAGCCTCCAGTGCCGTACATTGTCTGCGGCCCTAAGGCCGAGGAGCCTGAGGCTCCAGAGGCACCACAGCTCAAAGATACTCCAGAGGAAATTCCACCGAATGATACCGAGCCAGAAGGCACAGTAGATTTTGACGAATTCACCCAGAAGTTTCTTGATCGGGCCCGATCTGTTATTATGCGGATAGAAAGCCTGGCCTAGCCTTTTTGTAGTTCTATGTCACCAGAGGGTCTCATTGCGAGACTCTCTGGTGACACAATTTAAACCCATATTTCAACCACAGGTTTTGCACTCTGGTGAGATTCGTAAAAGACTTATTTCACCAGTGACCAGTACCTAATATCCGAAACAACACAGAAAGGGGGGCGTAATGCCCTCAGCACAAGTCAACCTAGACAAGGCCAAGAGACAGCTATCTGAGATGCTAGCTGCACAAGCAGAAGTGAACGATGTAGTAGACACAAGGCTTGCTAACCACGACTCAAGTATTGTCGGCCTCAGAACCGACGTTGACGACACTGCTACAGTTGTAGCAGCTCAAGGTACACAGTTGGCTGTCCAGCAAGGCCGAATCACTCAGCTTGGTGACAACCAGGCTGGTCTTGATGAGCGTGTGACGGGGCTCGAAGCCCTCAATCACGAGATTGACTGGTTGGGCTCAACAGTCATCACGGCTGTTGTAGGTTTGATTTCAGCAGTTTGTTTTCACATTCTGGTGTTCTCAGCCCGCTGGGATCCGTTCTTAGCAGTGGAAGGTGGCAACAACGGTGTAATTTCTAGTGCTGCTCGCAGCATTATGAACTACCACGTTGTGGCCTATACTTTTGTTGCAATGGCATTTACATTTGCGGCCTGTGTTTGTCTTCTTGGCAAGCGCAAGCCAGCTAGTAGGCCTACCAGCACCACTACAGCCCCAGCACCGGCTCAAGAGCCAACTGAGGTTGTGCAAGTGGTAGAGGTTGTGCAGCCTGCAGCTGTGGTTGTTGCTCAACAGCCAACCCGCACACAGGTGCTAGTGCCAACTTCTGTTGGTGCACCTACGCCGCCACCCCAGACCACGTCTGAGGCCTGGTGGGCCGAAAGATTTGGCCAGAGCCAGTAAGCTCGCGGGAGCCAGTTGTTTTGGTTGGGGAGAGATTAATCTCCCCAACCAAAACCAATACATTTACAATTCAAGTTTTGACATCTTCTCATATGAGCCTGTGTGAGAAGGTAGATAAATTCGAAAGGCAGAGGCCCTGAAAGGGGAGCACCTAATGGTTAATGAAAATAAGAAGCGGGCGCTCGTTGGGGCAGCTGCCTCAACTGTAGTGCTACTATTGTTTGGGTTCGTCTTACTGGCGAACCCCATTACAGCCGTGCCACCAAGCACGACCCTGGTAGTGAATGCCAGTGCCAATTGCGCTGACAGTGTACACTTTTTTGCCTATGATGTTGCTGCAAACTTTTTTGGCCCGGCCTCAGCTAGTGCTGATGTTGAAGCTCAAAAAAGCGAGCTGCATAATCGCCGCTGTAGTGACCCGGCCTTGGCCGTGGCTCACCAAGAGTACCAGGCTGGTGTTTATACCAGCCCTCAAGAGCGTTTGGCTAAAACCCAAACACTTATTGACAATAAAGAGGCCTGGCGCCTCACTGTCATGAGTCTTGAGACTCGAGAGAGTAGCTGCAGTGCAAGCCTGCAGACAATGTCTGGTAATTACCAAACATTGTGGATGCGGAAGGGCGCGAGCTCCTCTGACATTCCTGGTATTTTTCAGGCTAGCCCTGAAAAGCCCAGCTACAGTGTTTTGCGCTTCGACTGCGCTGGCACTCAGCTTAATTACAAGCTGGACTGCGGATTTCAGCCGGTTGCTACTAGTTTTGTGGGGGTTCCCACGCTAGACCAGCCAGCACCAAGCACACCAAGCAAGCCAAGGCCAATCTCACCGCCAGTGGTAACTACCCCAAAGGCACCGCCCACAACAACGGGAGGCTGCCCACCAGGGTATAACTGCAAGGATCCGAGTCGTTCAATCGGCAACGACCCTGCAGCCTGTGCGCTGGGAGATTGCGGGCCTAGGCCTGTAAACCCAACGCCTCCGCCACCTGATAAAGTGGAGCCTACCGCGACTGTTGCGCCACCTCCTGTGACGCTACCGCCGCCAGCACCTTTGCCAGAGCCCAGACCGGTTCAGACCATACCAGTGACTGTACCGCAAACGGCACCTGGCTAACATTTACCCCCGTCTCTAGAGCACTTAGCTCTAGAGACGGGGGTCTTTTTTTATTAATAGAAGAGCCACCAGATAAAAAGTATAGAGCTACAAAGTGAGCTGTTTGACATATATACATAAGAGTTATAAAGCTAAATATGCCTATATACTATAATCCTTACTATATTGCCTGTTTTTGAACCCATCTCTCGATACATAAATGTTATGCAAAAGTATTGACATAAGAATAATCATATGCTATTATAAGTGCTGATTCGGAGTTTCGTTCGAATACTGTAAATGCCCCTTGATATTATCATATTTGCACAATTCCAAAAGACCCCAAATGTCTAGATAATAAAGCATGTCTTGCGAGCTGTATTCGCGGCCCCCCAATACATACTACTTATCTCTGACTTTAAATATCACATTAAACCTAAAATATCTCAAAAAGGAGAATATTTATATGAAACTAATTAGTAAAATTGGTCTAGGTGTCTTGGCTACTGCTATTGCAGTGCTAGTACCTGTTATGACCGTTGCTGGATGGTACCCTGACCGTCCGCTAAAAGCCTGGACAGGCCCAAATACAACAGGCTTCGACTATGTAACCTTCAACTCGTTTACCAATGTTCCAGACGGTAACGAACAACAGTTCTTTGATGGTAAGCAGTGGAACACCACACCAGGTGGTTTTCAAGACCCTATCAAAGTAAAAGTTGGCGATGAAATTAAATTGCGTACTTACATACACAATAACGCTGACTCAGCCCTAAATGACGCCGCTCACAACTATGTGGGTATCGCCAAAAACACAAAAGTTAAAATAACTCTGCCTAACGGAGTTGGCACACAAATGAACGCGGTTAGCCAAATTTCGGCTGACAACGCCAAACCTGGTAGTGTCTTTGACACTACCAACTTCACCAGTGCAGACGGTACTCCGTATCGTTTGAGCTATGTAGCTGGTTCAGCTTACGCTGACACTCACACTGGCGTTGGGATACCGGTATCTGACAGTATTGTTGGAGCTGGCGCCAATATTGGCGAAAACGCACAAGACGGCAACGTACCTGGATGTTTTGAAAACGACATGTACGTTATTGTTAAGGTCAAAGTAGAAGCAGCCCCTATCACTATTGAAAAGACTGTAGCCCGCCCAAGCCAAGCTTTTGTTGAAAAACTAGAAGCTAAGCCAGGTGAAAGACTGTATTTTAGACTTTCGTTTAAAAACACAGGCACAACTACCCAGACCAATATGGCTCTTACAGATAAGCTTCCAGAACAGCTAAAACTGATTCCTGGCACTGTAAAACTATATAACGGCACCGACCCTAACGGTATGGCTCTATCTGACAACAGCTTGTTTTCAGCTGGTGGCCAAAACGTAGGTGACTACGCCGGTGGAGTAAATGGCTACGTCTTGTACCAAGTAACGGTCAAAGACACTGCTGTTGACACCCTTACAAACATAGGCTGTGTACGTTCTACCGAAGTACCATACCTAAGCTGTGATGATGCTCAGATTGTGACCCCAAAAGGTCCAACTCCTCCAACACCTATCACTCCTGTAACTCCAACTAGCTCACTACCTCAAACAGGTATTGAATCTGGTCTTGCTGGAATACTAGGTATGACAGGAATTAGTGCAAGTGTGTATGCTTATCAAAAAAGCAAAAAATCTATTAGTGATGCCAAGCATGCTGTAGGTAAGAAGTAAGCATAAGGCTAATTTAGCTAAGCTACTACACAAAAAGACCCTCTGAGATTTATCTCTTGGGTCTTTTTGTTTACCTAAAAAATACTCTAAGCCCGCGGGCTATATATTTACTTGACTATATTTTGATCTAGATAAGCCTGTATGAAAGGCTCAATTTCACCGCCTAATACAGCACTAGTATCACTGGTCTCATAGCCGGTGCGGTGATCTTTGACTTTGGTGTAGGGGTGGAGAACATAGCTTCTTATTTGCGAACCCCAGTCTGCAGACCTAACGCTACCTCTGAGCTCAGCTACGTCTTTGAGCTTTTGTTCTCTAGCCAGCTCGCTGAGGCGGGCGAACAATACCGACATAGCTACAGCTTTGTTTTTGAGCTGTGAGCGCTCGTTTTGGATAGCTACAGTTGTGCCGGTGGGTAAATGAGTGATTCGCACTGCGCTATCTGTAGTGTTGACGCTTTGGCCGCCATTACCGCCAGCTCTATAAACATCTATTCGCAAGTCTTTTTCGTCTAGCTTGACTTCAGCCTGAGCTATTTCTGGCACGGTGTCGACAAGTGCAAAAGAAGTTTGTCTTAGATTGTCGCTATTAAATGGCGAAAGTCTTACTAGACGGTGAGTGCCTTTTTCGGCTTTTAGTTTGCCATAGGCAAATGGCCCAGAGATTCTTAGAGTGGTTGACTTGATTCCGGCTTCTTCACCATATGAAGTGTCTAAAATGTCTACACTCAGGCCGTGTGTGTTGGCGTATTTAATATACATTTCTTGTAGCATTTGAGCCCAGTCTTGAGCATCTGTGCCGCCAACACCTGCAGATATCTGCAGAATTGCGTTACTTCTATCAAACTCGCCTGAGAGCCTGACTGCTACAAGAGCCTCATTTGAGCGAGCCTGCAAGTCTTTTAGTAGCCCAGCAAATTGGCTTGATGCTTCTTCGCCAGTTTCTAGCTGGGCTAGCTCTAATGTAGTCTGTAGGTCTGAGCGCAATTCTTGCCAGCTGGAAACGTAGCGCCTAAGCTCTGCTGTTTGTTTACTGTGAGCTTCGGCTTTTTGTGAATTAAGCCAAAAGTCTGGGCTAGACATTTGGTCTTCGTCGGCTAGTAGCTTTTTTTCATCGTGGGCAAGATCTAGACTTGAAATAGCCAAATCTACAGACTCTAAGAGGCTGGCAAGCTGGCTGATAGTATTTTTTAAACTAAGGTTGTTTTCTGACATATTACTATTATAGCAGTACTTGGCAAAAAATTACGCACAAGCGTTTTGCGCTAACGCTAAATATAGGCTACAATAGGTAATATGATTTTGCTCGATAGAGTGTCAGTTATGTACCCCAACAAAACGGTGGCACTATCTGGCGTCTCGCTTCACATCAACCCCAAAGAATTTGTAACTATTGTCGGCTCATCTGGTGCCGGCAAAAGTACCCTTATACGGCTACTTATAAAAGAAGAGGTGCCTACTAGCGGCAAAATTATTGTAGGTAGTATCGACTATGACAGTATAGACAAGGCCAATATCCCTCATTTGCGAAGACGTATTGGAGTGGTCTTTCAAGACTTCAAGCTTTTGCCAAATCTTACAGTTTATGAAAATGTGGCCTTTGCACTAGAAGTTTCTGGAGTAAAAACTAAAGAGATCAAAAGAGCTGTACCAAAAATACTTCAGCTCGTGGGCTTGAGTGAAAAAATGAACAATTACCCAGGTGAACTTTCTGGTGGTGAAAAGCAACGTACCGCAATAGCCAGGGCCTTGGTGCGCAATCCCAAGATTTTGATTGCAGATGAGCCTACTGGCAACCTCGACCCCAAAAATTCCTGGGACATCATTGAGCTACTGCTCAAAATCAATCGATTTGGAACCACCGTGCTTCTCACCACCCACAACAAAGACATTGTAGATGCTCTCAAGAAGCGCGTAATAACAATCAATCGTGGCCGAATTGTAAAAGACGAAAAAGTAGGGAAATACTCACTATGATGACAACTTTTCTAAGAATTTGGCGAGCTGGTTTCAAAAATATCTTTCGTAACGCCTGGCTGAGTACAGCTGCTACATCAATTATGGTGGTTACAATTCTTATAATGACATTTTTTGCTTTTTCGAGTATTTTTGTACGCTCCCAGCTTACTCAGGTTAGAAGCAAGATTGACTTGAGTATATTTTTGAGTGATGACGCCACTAAAGACCAAATACAAGCTTTGCAAAGCAAGATAGGCGGTATTGAAAATGTCTCAGCGGTGAACTACGTAAGTAAAACTGACGCTCTTGAGAGACTCAAGAACTCAAGTACAGAGGGAGAAAAGCTAGCTAAGTCTGCTCAAGAGATTGGCAACCCGCTGCCGGCTAGTTTTGAGGTCAAACTCACAAATATCGATCAAATAAGTAGCTCTAATGGGAATATTAAAAGCCTAGAGGAGGCCACTATTATTACCGATACCAGCCTAGACAACAGAGACGACAATCGACAAGGGGTAGTAGAGAATGTCATATCTATAAGTAATTCGGTGAGCAGGATAGGTGCTATTTTGAGTATTTTATTCTTGATAGTCGCTTTGATGATAATTTTTAATACTATTAGAATGGCTATTTTTACCCGTCGAGAAGAAGTAGAAATTATGAAGCTGGTAGGTGCTACAAAGTGGTTTATTCGCGGCCCATTTTTGGTGGAAGGTACTCTATACGGTATTTTTGGAGCTATACTTTCACTGGCTATTTTGATTCCATTTACCCGGGCTGTTAGCCCATTTCTAACCGACAAGCTTGGTGCTGGCTCAACCCTAGACTATTTTGCTTCTCACTTCTTGGCTGTATCTGGCAGTATGTTTGCCATAGGAATACTGATAGGTATTATTTCTAGCTGGTTGGCTCTAATAAGATACTTAAAAATATAGTTTTTACTCAGAAACCGACTAATTACCGCTCATAAAGCTTGAACATAAGCACTTTTTTTGTTATAATATATCTAATGTCTCTTGGGAGGGTGACAGAACTCAATGTCTTCAAGAGTCAAGTCTTTAAATCTTAATATGACAAAAACAAAACTACTGGCAACACTCGGAGTAGTTGCTATTTTGTTGTTGCCAAAAGTTGTTTCGGCAGACAAATTTGACGATCAAATCAAAGTTTTAAATAAGAAGGTGGCCGATAGTCAAAATGCCGCTAACGCCAAGACTGCTGAAGCCGACAGCCTAAAGTCTGCTCTTTCGGCAATAGAGGCCCAAATCAATGTTGCACAAACCCAACTCGACATCACAAATACCAAAATTTCTGAAACTCAATCTGATATAAATGCAACCAACAGAGAGCTTGACCACCAGCGAAGCATTCTAAAAGACAATCTGAGGCTTATTTATAAAGAAGGCTATGTTAGCCCGCTTGAAATAATTGCATCTAGCGTAAATCTCAGTGATTTTGTAGCTAAACAACAATATCTTTCGGCCATAAGAGAAAAGATTGATAATAATCTCGAAAAAATAAGACTTATCAAAAAAGCCTTAGATGAAAAGAAGTCACAACTTACTGCGCTGTCTACCCAACAAAAAAATACCTATGAACAAATTGCCACTCAGAGATCCCAACAGCAGAGCTTACTTCAAAGAACTCAAGGTGATGAAGCCAACTATCGCAGAGTAGCTGGTGAAGACACAGCAAAAATTAATGAGCTTAGAATGCAACAAGCCGCTATTATTGGTGGTTATTCCACCAATGTAGTTTATGGTGGCACTGGCGGCTACCCCTGGGCAACTTCACCTTGGCCTAATTTGATTGCCGACCCCTGGGGTATGTTTCAGCGTCAGTGCGTAAGCTACACTGCTTGGCGAGTGGCGGCATCTGGCAGGCGCATGCCTTACTGGGGCGGTATAGGCAATGCCAAGCAGTGGCCTGGCAACGCTGTGGCCTACGATATACCTGTAGACAACAGCCCCAGACCCGGCGACATTGCTATTAGCACAGCTGGTGAATACGGGCATGCCATGTATGTCGAGAAGGTCAATGGCAATGGCACAGTACACGTCAGTCAATATAATGCTAACTGGGAAGGATCTTACTCAACAAGTGACGTAAATATAGCTGGGCTTCAGTTTTTACACTTTTAAAATATTATGAAAAACACTAAAAAATTACTACTTTCAATATCTGCTCTACTACTACTACTCGCGCCGAGCACTGTTTTTGCACAAACACTACAAGATAAAATAAATACTCTCAATACTCAGATTAAACAAAACCAGCAAGCAGTTAATGCTAAAAAAGGTGAAGCCAGTACCTTGCAGGGCGCAATAAATGAGCTAAATGGTAGTATAGATGCAGCCCAAGACTCACTAGATCTTACCACTCTTCAGTTCAATCAAACGACTGAAAAAATCAACGCCCAGAATGCTGAGCTAGAAAAGCAAAAATTGATTCTAAAAGACAATCTCAAGATAGTCTATAAGCAGGGAGAAACTACCCCGATAGAGGTAGTGGCATCTAGTAAAAACTTAAGTGACTTTGTGGCCCAGCAGCAGTATCTCTCCGCCATCAAGAAAAAAATAGATGATAATCTTGTTAAGATTGCTGCAATCAAGGTAGATCTTGAAGCCAAAAAGACTGAACTTACTACACTGAGCGCGCAGCAAAAAGCCCAGGTTGATAGTATTGCTGGGCAACGTGCTCAGAAGGCTACTTTACTAGCTCAAACTAAGGGCGAAGAGGCCCAATTCCAGAAAGTTGTATCTGATCTTTCTGGTCAGCGAAAGCAAGCTGAGGCTCAGGTGGCAGCTCAGGCAGCGGCTGCACTTCAATCTTTTAGGTCAGGAAACTTAGTCAGCCTAGGCTCAGTCAACAAGGGTGATATTATTGGCTACATGGGCAGCACCGGCAACTCAACCGGAACTCACCTGCATTTTTCTGTGCTGAATGGAGGTAGTTTTATTAATCCAAATGGTTCGCCTTTTGACTATCGCTCGGTAACAAACGGCATAATGACTCAAAACTACGGGCCAGCTACTTGTACAGTCTGTGGCTACTCATTTCATAATGGCATAGATATCGCTAACCCCAGTAGCCCACCAGTACGTGCAGCAGATGCTGGGCAGATAATATTTAACGGCTGGGACAGCTACGGTTTTGGCCACAAGGTAATGATCTTGCACAATAATGGTCTTGTGACACTATATGGTCATCTGCTAAGATAGCTTATAAGTTATGCAGCCTATACAAGATCACGAAAAATCATCCTCACCCGAAGCGCAGACACCTCCAGCGCCCGCTAGTTCTAGAAACCGGATAAGGCAAGTAGCCGCTACCGCAGTGGTATTTTCTGTGATATGTCTTGCCTTATCCTACGCTTACCCGAATATTGTAGCTCGGCCTCAAGCTACAGCTGCACCACAGCCCTATGCAGAAACACCTGCAAGCACTGTTTACTCAGAGACTCAGCCAGTCTACGACCCCAATACTGCTAAGCCTACGCCGCCAATTTACCCACAGCCCCAGCCAGCTACAGACACAGCTGCATCGCAGCTCGCCCAGCTGCCAAAACAACCTAATCAACCACTCCAGCTGACTGCTGCTGTGGGGCCACAGCAAGAATACTCTAGTACACCCTCAGACTATCCGCAAACATTAGATTCAGGCCCAAGTCTGCCAGCTAATACTACAGATTTGAGCAATCAAAGTACAGTGACTTTGCCACAAGACTCAGCAGGCCAGACCAACCCAGACAATCCGCTAGTTGTTCCCCCTGTTGATTCTGGCCTGAGCAGTAACGTCTTAGCTACAAGCATGATCGCCCAGAATACTTCTGGTGGTCTCGTCAGCCTAGGCTCAGTCAACAAAGGTGATATTATTGGCTACATGGGCAGCACCGGCAACTCAACCGGAACTCACCTGCATTTTTCTGTGCTGAATGGAGGTAGTTTTATTAATCCAAATGGTTCGCCTTTTGACTATCGCTCGGTAACAAACGGCATAATGACTCAAAACTACGGGCCAGCTACTTGTACAGTCTGTGGCTACTCATTTCATAATGGCATAGATATCGCTAACCCCAGTAGCCCACCAGTACGTGCAGCAGATGCTGGGCAGATAATATTTAACGGCTGGGACAGCTACGGTTTTGGCCACAAGGTAATGATCTTGCACAATAATGGTCTTGTAACACTGTACGGTCATCTGCTAAGATAGCTTAACACTTATGAATAATCAGCAAGAACCAAAAAATACGCCACAACAAGCTCCCCCCGCAACGAATTCTAGTAACCATATTAGAATATGGCAAATAGCTGCTACTGCAGTGGTATTTTTTGCTATAGGTTTTGTATTTAATGCCTACGGCCCACGTCTGCAAATTGGCCCAAACTCTATAGCTAGGTCAAAAAACAGTATAAATCTTGATAAATTCTGGCAAGTAAATGAAATCTTACACAAAAAATTTGATGGAGACATAAACAGCGAAAAACAAAGCCAAGGAGCTACAGAGGGAATGGTAGCCAGCCTTGGTGACCCCTACACTACTTACTTAACAGCTAAAGACAACAAGGAGCTCTCAGACCAGCTTACTGGCAAGCTAAGTGGCGTGGGTATTGAAATAGGCACAAAAAACGAT
The DNA here is from genome assembly GCA_037133995.1 of Candidatus Saccharimonadota bacterium. GTDB lineage: Bacteria > Patescibacteriota > Saccharimonadia > CAILAD01 > BJGX01 > CAILAD01. The sequence continues at coordinate 23,760 of JBAXNA010000002.1, read as the reverse complement.
AGATTGACTGTTATTGCCCCAATAGATGGTACTCCTGCCAGTAAAGCCGGCATTAGGGCTGGTGACGTGATTGTGGCAATAGATGGTCAAGACACTAGTGGCCTCTCTACAGACGAAGCTGTCAAAAAAATTCGTGGCGACAAAGGTACAGAAGTTACTCTGACAATTATGCGTGACGGTGCGGCCCCACAAGACATAAAAATAATAAGAGACGACATAAGTGTGCCTAGTGTAACTACAGAGATCAAGCCAGGAAACATTGGCTATATCAAAATACGTACTTTTGGAGCCGAAACTGCAAATGACGTAAGCAAGGCTGCCCAAGAGTTTGCTAACGCCGGCGTCAAGGCCGTGGTAATTGATGTGCGCGACAACCCCGGCGGCTACTTAGATGCTTCTGTCAAAATAAGCTCTGAATTTATGAGTAGTGGGGTTGTGGTAGAAGAACGCTCGCGAAATGAAAAAAATAAAGTTATAAATGCACAGAGTGGTGGTAGCCTCACCAAAGTTCCTGTTGTTATCTTGGTAAATGAAGGCTCAGCCAGTGCCAGTGAAATTATGGCTGGTGCCCTTCATGACAACGGCCGGGCCGTACTGGTTGGTGAGAAAACCTATGGTAAGGGTAGTGTACAAGAAATAATCTGCCTAAGTAGTCTTAATATTGGCGCCGACTGTAAAACCGACTCTTTAAAAGTAACCGTGGCTCACTGGTATACACCAAAAGGCATAAACATTTCTAAAGAAGGTATTAAGCCTGACGTAGAGGTCAAGCTAACTACCCAAGACTACAATTCAAATACCGACCCTCAACTAGTAAAGGCTCTAGAACTGGCTGCTCAAAAAGCCGCCCAATAACAATTTTTATAAATAATTATTAGCAAATAGCTTGCGCTAAGTATTACGTAAGCGCTATGATAGTATGTAAGAAAGAGGGGGAGTTTTAGTTATTATGAAAAGTAAAACAAACAATACAAAGTATATTTTTGTTACAGGTGGAGTTGTTTCAGGACTCGGTAAAGGCATCACCGCAGCAAGCCTTGGTAGAATTCTCTCTAGCCGAGGCTTTTTAGTAAATATGCAGAAGTGCGATCCCTATCTTAATACCGATGCCGGCACCCTAAACCCAGCCGAGCATGGTGAAGTCTTTGTAACACACGATGGTGCTGAAACAGACCTCGACCTTGGTCACTACGAAAGATTTATTGACAGAGAGCTAGAGAGAAGTAGCTCGGTAATATCTGGCCAAGTTTTTTCACAAGTCATAGCTAACGAAAGAAAAGGTCTTTATTTGGGCAAATCAGTGCAGATAATTCCCCATGTCACCACCGAGATTCAGCGTCGAATAATTGAGGCCGGCAAGGGCAGTGATATTCATATTGTCGAGATTGGTGGAACTGTAGGAGACTATGAGGCAATGGCATTTATAGAAGCCATAAGACAAATGAAGCGTAAAGTAGGTGCAGAAAACGTGCTCTACGCCCATTTAGTTTTTTTGCCATACCTAGAAACCAGCAAAGAGGTCAAGACTAAGCCAGCTCAAAATAGCGTGCGTGACTTGCGAGAAGCAGGTATTCAGCCCGATGTACTATTTGTGCGCACCGATCACCATATCACCGCCGGTGCACTAGAAAAGCTAAGCTTGTACTGTGACGTAGACAAAGACGCAATAGTTGCTCTAGAAACAGCCAAAACAGTCTATGAGGTGCCTTTGCGTATGGAAGAAGCCGGAATAGGTCACTATATAACCAAAAAGCTTGCCCTAGGCAAGACGACACCTCAACTAAAAGACTGGTCTCACTTAGTAGAAAAGATCAAAAATTCTCAAAAAAAGGTCGTAGTCGGTGTGATTGCAAAATATATGAGCCACGAAGATACCTATATGAGTGTATTTGAAGCCCTTCGTTCGGCTGGCTGGCATCACAACACAAATGTTGTGATCAACTGGATAAATGCTGAAAATGAAGACCAAATAGTCTCTGAGCTAAAAAAAGTTGATGGTATTGTTGTGCCGGGTGGCTTTGGTAGTAGGGGAATAGAAGGCAAAATTATGGCCGCGAAATATGCCCGAGAAAACAATTTACCATATCTAGGGCTATGTCTTGGTATGCAGGTAGCTGTAATAGAATTTGCAAGACATGTACTCAAATCTAAGAGCGTTAATTCTGCAGAAGTGGCTCCAAATGCCAAGCACCACGTCGTGCATATCATGCCCAGCCAAGTAGGGCTCGAGCTTGGTGGCAGCATGAGACTGGGCAACTATGAATGTGTGCTAGACAAGAACTCAAGAGCCTTTCTGGCCTATGGCAAGTCAAGCGTTCACGAAAGACATAGACATCGCTATGAGTTCAACAACGAGTACCGTGAAATACTGACAACCAACGGGCTGGTAATTAGTGGCCTCAGCCCAGACAAGAAACTAGTAGAGATAGTAGAGCTCAAAAATCACCCGTTTTTTGTTGCTAGCCAGTTTCACCCAGAGTATAAATCCAGACCAGATTTTGCCCATCCACTTTTTAAAGATTTTGTAGGCTCTAGCTTGCACCACGCAGCCAAAAGTAAGCTAAAATCTAGCGCCAATTTAAAAAGCACCGCCTGAGAGAGGTGGTGCTTTTTAAATTGGCTAATTAAGCTAAAAACTTAAGACTGAGTAACGCTTACAACTGTCTTGCGGTGTTTTGAGCCAGTAAAAGCTTTTTTACGGATCTGAGAGAACTTAACAACACCGGGTTGCAAAGCATAGATAGTAAAATCTTTGCCAGTACCCACGCCAGTACCTGGTTCGAATTTTGTACCACGCTGACGCAAGATAATATCACCAGATTTTGCTTCTTGACCACCAAAAAGCTTAACTCCTAGTCTTTTTGATTGTGAATCGCGGCCGTTCTTTGACGAACCGCCGGCTTTGGTATGTGACATATTTAACCTTTCTTAATTTTGATGCTATAGCTCTAGAGCTAATATTTGTCTGCCTACTATTTGTTCTTCTCGCTTATAGACGAGACTGGTAGTGTCTACAGACTTGAACTGCTTTACAGTATAGCCTAGTTTCTTGATTTGGTCAATGATTTCTAGCATTTCTAAGCCATTATTTGTCTGCCAGCAGGGAAGGCTTACCACGACGCTATTTGGCTTGTTGCGTAGTGACATAATATTTTTCAGAAATCTAAGATAGAGCTCAGATAGCTCAGCCCTAAGTGATGATAGCTGATCTGCCGTAGGGCTGTTTGAAAGCATCGTACCCAGGTAGCCTTCAGTAACAATGCTATAGCCAGTATCAGGCACGGTAGTAATTGTTGTGGCGTCTGCCTCATAAACTTTGAAGGGAATTGCTAGATTGTACTGATTGGTGAGCCAATTGATATTTTCTGTTGTAGAACGAACCATTGGCTCTGAAATATCTGAACCCCAGGCTGTATTACCTCTAAGCATAGCTTCTTGCAAGACAACTCCACTACCACAGAACGGGTCATAAACGACAGACTGGGGGTCAATGCAGGCTAGGCTAATCATGGTTTGGGCGAGCTTTGGGGGAAACATACCAACTTTCATATCTCTACTTGGTCTACCAAAATCGCGCAAGCTATAGCTATCTACGTCTTGTACCTCTGTAGTCTGGGCCAATATAACTTTTGAGCCATCCATAACTAAAATAATCTCAATACCAGTGCCAATTAGCTTATTGTGTTTTACCTGCGCAGAGTTGAGATCAAAGCCTTTTGGGGTTACAAAACGACTTTTGATATTGCGCTGGCGCAGGCCTTTTTTGATTTGAATGAGAATATTTTTATAGGCACCCTGACTTAGGCCATTACCATATACACTGACGCCATAATCAACAGACTTAACACTTGAAGATTCAAAATGAGCGGCCACTCTTGCAATAATTTTGGCCAAGTAATTAGCAGATATTTGAGTCTCGTCAAATACTTCGCCCAGCTTGATAACAGAGCCGAGGCTACTAATTGTAGGCTGCTTGAGTTGGTCAAAAGTAACCGCCTCGGTGCCGATTTTTTCAATAGCACTAAACTCTGATTCAAGCTCAGCGTATGCTAGTGATTTTTCTCGGCCAATTATTGCTAGATATTGCATGGGCTTATTATAGCCCAAAAATGTGACTTTATCTCAACAAATACGGTACAATAAATATTATGCTAAAAGTTATTATCAAATGAGATTACGTCATTTTGTATTTTTTATAGCCCTAATTATAATTGTTGTACTGGCCTACAATCAGTTTAATCAGCTGCAGTCCTTTAGAGAACTACTATCTCAAGTAAACTGGTGGCTACTACTTTTGGCGATACCGCTACGCTATCTATATTACCGAGCAAACGCCAAGTATTTTGAGAGTTTCTTTGCAATTTTTAAGCAAAAAGCGAAGTTTAGCCATCTAGTAGAAGCAACAGTTACCATGAATTTTGTAAATATTGTTTTTCCTTCTGGCGGGCTGTCTGGGATTTCTTACATTCGAAAGTCTCTAGAAGACGAGGTAGACTCGTCAAATACAACCTTAGCCCAGCTGAGCTGGTATTTATTAAGTTTTGCAGCTTATCTACTTTTTTTACTTATTGGTGTTGTAATGTTGCTGCTTTCGAACCAAGTCATAAGAGTGAGCTCAAGGATTATTATTTTGGTTTTAATTATTATTATTGCCATTAGTATAGCTTTCTTAGTATTTATTTTTAGCCCCGGCACAATAGAAGATGTGGCCATTGTTGCCGCGAAGCCAATCAACCGATTCATGAAGCTAATTCGCAAGAGAGTTTTTGGTCGTAAGAGAATAAAAGATTTTATAGAAAAAATGCACTCTTCTATAATTTTTTTAAGACATAACTATAAGTCGCTTGGAAGGCCTTTTTTCTACACCTGCATGATGATCGTCTGGGACATAGCCACAATATATTTAGTATTTTTAGCTTTTGGTGAGATTATAAACCCTGGAATCGTTATTGCGGCTTATGTGATAGCTCTTATTACATCTCTAGTGAGTGTAATTACAGCGGGTATAGGTGTATATGAAGCGGGGATGGTCGCAACATTTGTGGGTTTAAATATTCCTTTTGATGTTGCTTTTGCCGTAACTATTATTTATCGAACAATCGCGCTCTGGCTGTTTATGCCAATTGGGCTGTTTTTTTACAAGCGAACGATGCTGGATAATAAAAAAAATATTAAGCAATGAACGACCAAATATTATCTGTAAGTGAGCTAAGTGACTATATCAACCAAACCCTAGAATACGCCTACCCAAGCGTTGTAGTAGAGGGAGAAGTGTCTAGTTTTAAGATCAGCCAAGGTAAGTGGGTTTTTTTTGATATCAAAGATAGCCAAACCACACTTGGCTGTTTTATGTCGATATACCAGCTCAACACGCCGCTAGAAGACGGCATGCTGGTAAGGGTGGTGGCTCAGCCCAAGCTTACCACCTGGGGCAAGTTTTCTCTGACTGTTAAATCTGTTGAGCTGGCGGGTGAGGGCAGTGTTAAGAAAGCTTTTGAGCTACTCAAACTAAAGCTCGAAAAAGAAGGACTTTTTGCCCTTGACCGTAAAAGACAGCTACCACAATACCCCAAAAAAGTGGCTCTAGTTACCTCTAAGCAAGCGGCGGCATTCAACGACTTCGTGACTATTTTGCAAGATCGCTGGGGCGGAGTGGTGGTTGATCATTTGCAGGTTCAAGTTCAGGGTAGCTCTGCACCGCAACAGATTGTAGAAGCTATAGAATACTTTAACTTGCAGGCAGCAGACTATGACGCCCTAGTCATTATTCGGGGAGGTGGTAGCGCAGAAGACTTGCAGGCTTTTCAGACTGAGCCCGTAGCACGAGCTATTTATTCATCAGAAATTGCCACACTAGTTGCCATAGGTCATGAAGACGACATAAGCCTTGCCGAGCTTGTGGCAGACCTTCGGGCAGCCACCCCAACAGATGCAGCAAGACTTTTGGTGCCAGATAAAAAATCTGTAATTAGTCAGCTTGAAGCCAGCATCTCTTTACAATCTGAGCTTACTCTAAAAATACTTCAGCGTGAATCAGACAAGCTTACTAGATTTCACAATTCTCTGAAATTTGTCATTGATTCTGCAGTATCTGACCTATCCTCTAAGCAATACCGACTCAATTCAGCAATAAGCACAGCAATAAATAGTAGCCATTCTGAATTTGCAGTCTTATCTCAAAAGCTCACTAGTCTCAGCCCCCAGTCTGTTTTAGACAGAGGCTATGCCGTAGTGAGCTATGAAGGCCGTAGCGTGAGTAGAACTTCGACTCTTAAAAATAATGATAATATTATGGTACAATTAGCACAAGGAAAGCTAACCGCAAAAATTATAGAAATTGACCCTAAATAGAAAGTACAAGCTATGGCCAAAGGCATAAAAACAGAAGAATTAGATTTTACAAAAGCCATGCTTGAGCTTCAAGATATCACCGACTATCTGGAAGGTGAAGATGTAAAAATTGACATTGCAATGCAAAAATACGAGCGCGGCAGCTTACTGGCTCAGCAAATATCAGACTACCTCAAGACTGCAGAAAACAAGATAGCAACAATTAAATCGGCTCTAAAATAGTACCAGAAATAAGCCAACTGTTTGCCTCAATAATATAGACATTATCACTTATTTATGTTAGAATACTGTATATTTTACGGAGTTTCTATGCCAGAACATTTTGTTGCCCTTATAAAGCAATATGCAAATCTTAATAACAATGAACAAGCCAGACGAGTAGCAGAGGAAATAAGCGAAGGCCTGCAGCTAACTCTAAGTGAAGATCAAAGTAAGCTGTTTTTTGTGTACGCTCCAGACTACCTAGAGCCAAAGAAATCTCGTTTTTATTCTAAAATGTTTGACTGGAATAGACCCTACCAGCACATGGCCTTGATACAGAGAATCAAGATCATGCAAAATCTAACAGATGATGTTGAAGCAGAAAACAGACTTAGAGCCTACTTTACGGCCATCAAGATTGTTTCTAGTGATAAATCTTTTAGAAATATTTCTTCAGTATTGCCCGCCAAACTAAAATCAGTACTCAACTAAAATTTTATTTACTTAATCATAAGGCCTATACTATAGCTATGCAAAAACTAGATATTCTTCGTGACGGTGAGCAAGGCGATATTGTCTCAAAAATACTATTTGAGCGCCCTATAAGCCGTTTGCACGCCCGCAAAATCGGCTTGCTTGCGGGTAGGCACGTCAGGCTCAAGACAATAAGCGATGTGCACCAAATAATAACCACCCTCAATCATGACGCCATTCTAGTGGCTGAGTCAGCTCTAAAGCAACATATTTTTTCTGCAGATATTTTTTTAGAAAGTGGCAAAAATCAAAGTTTTGGTTTCACTAATACAGATCAAGCTTTTGAGATGCTATCTGAGTGTGGCTATGTTGTCGCCGGAATGGATCTAGAAATATCAGCTCAATTTCAGCTTTTTATAGAAAAGCTCGTAAAGTTTCGTACAGCACCAATTATATTTACAAATGAATCAATAGATATCAGCAAAACTTCTGCTGATATTTTTTCTGGCCGGAGCGACGATACATATGTCTGTGACATGCGCCACCTCACAACCTTAGCAAAGCATATTGGTGTGAACAGTGCTATGCCAAAAGACGCTGGAGTAGCTCAAAAACTTAGCTTGATTGCCGAAATATCAACAGCCCTAAACTCTCTAGTGGTCTGCGTTGAGCAACAACAATTGCTGGCAATTAGTCACCATGAGCCAGCTAGGGCCGTGATATCAAACTATAGCGAACACACCAGTAGTAGAGTAGACCTACTGTTGACAGCACTACTGGCCAGTCTACTTAGCGATACCCCAAACCCTAGCTCAGATATTTTAGAAAGGGTAGTAACTGCTAGCTGGCTATTGCGATCAATAATTGCGCCAAATACAAAACTCCCAGACAGCCTACGAAAAGCCCTGGGAGCATAAAAAACAATATGGTGCCGCTGGTCGGAATCGAACCGACATGCTGTAAGGCACACGATTTTGAGTCGTGCGTGTCTACCAATTCCACCACAGCGGCTTAAAATTTGAACATAACTAATGTGACATTTTGGTATCTATCTGTATTATAATAAATATAAGTCTAAAAAACCAATTATGCCCCCCAAAAAACCTGATTCATCATATCAAATACCTCAAAACAATCATAGTCACCAGCCAAACTCTGCTGGCAACTTCAGTCTAGATTCGATACCACGTTTTCACAACCCCAATAGCCAAACTGCTTCTCACCACGCGAAAGAGGTGACTAAGCCAGCCGAAGCCAGTGCTCAGCCAGTGCATCTTCAGCCACCAAAAGCTCACCACGTACATGCTAAGATCAATCTTTCACCAAAGACTGCTGGTCACAGTCAGACTTTGCCGCCAGATAAGCAGGCTAATGCCAAAGCAAAGCTTACTAAGCTTCGTAAAACTAAACATTTCAAAACTTTTAGATTTGCGTTTGTTAGTTTCTGTTTTTTTATATTACTATTCAATTTTCAGTTTATCTATAGTCAGGTTATATACCGAATCACTCCCAAACCAGCCAATCAGTCAGCTGTAATTCCTGAACCAGTAGAGCCAAATCCTATTGCCGCCCAAGCAGAGGTCGTGGGTACTGAAAATCTAATAATAATACCAAAGATCAATGTTTCTGCACCACTAGTATTTACTGATTCTTTAAAAGAGCAAGATGTCTTGCGGGCCTTGCAGGATGGGGTGGTGCATTACGCCGGCACAGCCAATCCTGGAGACAATGGTAATGCAGTATTTTTTGGTCATTCTAGTAATGATATTTGGGAAAAAGGTAATTATAAATTTGTATTTGTACTGCTTGAAAAACTAGCGCCTGGCGATGAATACGCGATACACTATCAATCTCGCAAGTACGTCTATAAAGTAGAGTCCACAAAGATAGTAGAAGCTAACGACCTTACAGTACTCGCCCAAACAGACACCCCGTACTCAACACTTATTACCTGTACACCGCCAGGAACTAGCTGGAGAAGGTTTATTGTTAAAGCTCGCCAAATACTACCTTCTTCTAACGTAGCGGCTACAAAGCTCGCAAATAATACTGCAGGGGATATCCCTTCAGGAAAAACCGTCTTACCAAGTGCGGCACCATCAATTTTTGAGCAATTAGTAATTGGCTTTCAGGCTTTGGTGAATTCACTGCTTGGCAGACCAAATGAACTAAAACCTTCAGATGAAAACCCCTCTAATGACCCCGTAAATAGACTACCAGAAGTAAGTAGTCAGATAAAAATGCCAACTACTTTTTAACTAGCCAGAGTTTAAATAGCTCGCCTGCAGAATTAAGTGGCATTAGTGTTTTACTGCCAGGACTAATAGATGCCGATGAAACGTCATTAATTGGAGTTAGCAGCTGGTTATTTTGACCATCAAAGTCAACAAGTCTTAGCTGGCTGTCTTGCAAAAGCACTAAATGGTAGCTATCCAGCCAAGCCAAGCTTTGTAATTTTACGGTTGATGCCTGTGAATCATACTGGCGGTCATACTCAAGATCTAGCGTGTGCATTGTGTCTAGCTGGTCTAAAACTACGAATCTTGAGTTTGGGCTAACAAATATTTGCTTGACGCCATCATAACGACTGGTCTTTGACTGGCCACCATCTGCGTAGGGGTCGCGTATAAGCTCAAGCAGCCCGCTACCCGAATGAATTACTGAAACATAGTCGTTATAGCGAGATTTGATATAGCCCATTTGATAGCCCACAGTGTCTGCAGTAACTTTAGCGATTTCTTTTTCATCAGTGCCAGAAAAGCTATAGCTTGAAAGCTTTTGGACTTGGGCTGTCGCAACTAGGCTAGCTTGACTAATGTCTGGCTGGGCTACAACAAGAAGTCGGTCGCCTGTCACAGCAAGCGAGGCCACAGAGCTCATTAGATTTGAAGATATACTTTTTTCAGAAACTTTAATTTTCTTAAGTACTCCAGCATCTAACCAAAATAGCTCATTTGAATCAGCGGGACTAAATCTAAGGTCTGAAAAAACAAACCCGTACTCTGCTGTTAGATTGTCAAACTTGCCATCACCGGTATGTAAAAATATACTCTGGCGCTCGCCACCTGCCAGTACTTGCGTAAATAAAGCTCTCTCGCCATTTGCAGAAACTTGTAGTTTCTCTAGCCCAACTACTACTTTTGTGGCTTCGCCAGGCACAACCGGTCTGTATAAAAGCTTATTTTCACCGTCATTATTTAGCGAATAGATAGTTAGGCTGTCTTTAGATAGCGCTAGGGTTCTGTTAAGGCTGCTAGACTGTAATACTTGTGAATACTCGCCAGCTGCAGCAACTGACTCTTGGTATAAGACTTCAGGAAGAAGTAAGGCATAATTTGCAAAAGTTACCTCACCGGCAACGACTTTCTGCTTAGAAAACCAGCTGCGATACTGATCTTTTTTTAGACCTATTGTGATGTCTCCAGCTGGCAAGCCTGCATACCGATAAGGCGTTTTTTTGTTCAGGGACTTATTGTTTAGAGTTATAAAGGCGTCATTTGGACTAGAATCAATAAGAACAAGTCCGGTAGTGCTTATCTTGCGGCTAGCTGGGTCAAATGTATAGCCTTGAGCAAAGGCCACAAGCAAAATAGTGCCACCAATAACAAATATTATGGCGACGAGTGGTAGAAATAACGATTTAGTTTTTTTGATTTTTTTTATCATATACTTATACTTATTATACTTTATTTGCTCATATTATACTTCTATATGGTCAATTTGTTAAGCGCAGCTTTGGCATGTAGCCTAAAGATTTGCTAAAATAGTAAAATGCTATCAAAAAGAATTGCCATAGATCTCGGTACCGCCAACACAAGAGTGTATTTGCCCAAAAAGGGCATTGTTGCCAATGAGCCTTCAGTTGTTGCTGTGAGTGTAGACGACAACAGAATTGTGGCGATAGGTAATGAAGCTAGAGAGATGCTAGGGCGAACTCCAGACATTATTATGGCCTCACGGCCCTACAAAGATGGTGTTATTGCAGACTACCGCATTACTCAGGCACTACTCAAATACCTCATAAACAATATTGCAGGTCGTATTCGGCTGCGTAGACCTGAGCTAATGATAAGCGTACCAACCGGTATCACCTCAACAGAGAGGCGAGCTGTGATAGATGCGGCTATGAGTGCAGGTGCTAAGCGCGTATATATAGTAAGAGCCCCTGTTGCAGCCGCTATTGGAGCTAACGTGCCAATTGCTGCCCCGGCGGGTAATCTTATTGTTGATATCGGTGAAGGAACTACCGAGGTGGCTATTATTAGCCTTGGTGGGATTGTCGCCCAGCACAGCGTTAGAGTGGCAGGTGGAAAAATTGATATAGCAATATCAGATTTTATTCGTAAAAAATACGGCCTGGTCATTGGTGCTCGTACCGCCGAAGATATCAAAAAAGAAATTGGCTCAGCCCTACCTCTTGATAAGCCTATGAAAATGCAAATTCGCGGTCGAGACGTTGTAGCCGGGCTTCCTAAAACAATCGAGCTCAACTCAACAGACGTGACAGAGGCCATAAGTGAAAGACTAGATGACATTATTCTTGCTGTTAAGGCAGTGCTTGAGCAGACTCCGCCCGAACTTTCTAGCGATATTATTGATAGAGGAATGATTATGACTGGTGGCGGTAGCTTGCTAAGAAATATTGACAAACTTATGACTAAAGTCACTGGAGTGCCTAGCTACGTAGCAGAGGAGCCCCTGCTATGCGTTGCAAAAGGTACTGGTATAGCTCTTGAAAATCTCGATGACTATATGCGCTCGGTGATATCTAACCGCTAGATTATGACTACTAAAAATAACCAGCTTAAAATTATAGCTATACTATTATCGGCTCTTTTTGTTCTAGTGCCTTTTCATGCGGCTTTCGTGACTATTGTGGGTTCACAAATAGACTTTAAGCCTGTTTTACAGATTTGGAAAGAGCTACTTATCGCAGTAATAGTAGTACTTGGATTTGTGGCTTATTTGCGAGATAAGACTATTTTTGCTTTTGATAGAGTCAATATTTTGGCAATTGGTATCATAGCTCTAAGTCTAATAGTCTCAGCCTTTGCTCGCCCTCAAGCCTCGGCTCTTTTGGCGGGCATCAAAACTAATCTTGTTGTGCTGTTTTTATTTTTATCTACTCAGACCGTGGCAAAACAGTTCGGCAGGGATAAGCTGGAACGAATTATTTTAATTCCAGCAGCACTTGTTGGCGTAATAGCAATTCTTCAACCCTTAATCTTCATCCCGGCAATACTTACCCGCATTGGCTACGGCACTAGCTCAATAGAGGCTGGCCAATATATAGAGGCCTCTCAGGCTATGGTGCGAGTTTTTTCTACTCTAGGTGGCCCCAATCAGCTAGGGGCATACTTACTGATACCGCTAATACTTTGCCTTACTCTAGCATTAAGACAGAAAAACTGGCTGTGGCTTATTGGCTTTGTAGGCTTCTGCTGGCCCTTGTACATGACATTTTCTAGAAGTGCCTGGCTAGGTGCCGTAGCTGGCTGTCTTGTAGCCGTACTAATTTGTTTCAATAAAAAAATTCAGCTAGCTGTTCTTGCATCAGCTATAATTATTGGTCTGAGTGGAATTATTTTTGTAAGCCAAGTAAATATATGCAGCCAATTCAGCACTATAAATACACTTTTGCTACACGGCGACTGCTCTAGCGGAACTCTTACAGGGTCAGACTTTCAGAGGCTCACTTCACAAAAGACTGGTCTTGATTCAGCGCTAGCCAATCCTGCCGGCCAAGGCCTAGGTAGTGCTGGCCCTGCTAGTTTTTTTGGTAGCAGACCCCTAATCACAGAGAACTGGTACTTACAAATAGCTATTGAGATTGGCCTTGTTGGTCTGGGCCTGTACATTGCATTTATTGCACTGATTGCCTCTAAACTGTACGTTTCTTCTCAAGCTAACTCTGCCGACTCAATAATATCAGCCTGCTTATTTGCAATAATTGGTGGGCTAGCGATAAGTAGTCTTTTCTTACACACCCTGGCCGATAGCACTCTAAGTATTTTGCTTTTCGGTCTTTTAGGTATCCAGAAGGCCAGGATTACGAAATGAAAATTGCTATAGCTTATGACTGGCTAAATATCAAAAGTGGTGGCGGTGAGGCTACTCTAGAACAAATACTTAAAATATACCCCAGCGCAGACCTGCACTGTCTAATATACAACTCAAAGAAATTTTCAAATATTACTCGCGGACATAAAGTAGTGACTAGTAGACTACAAAAATTTCCTGGTTTTATGAAAAAAAACCCAAATCTGCTCTTGCCGTTTATTAGTGGCGCGGTAGATGCCATGAGTTTTGAGGGCTACGATCTGGTAATCTCAGTATCTAGTGCTTGGGTAAAAAATATTACTGTTCCCATAAATACAAAACATATCTGCTATTGTTTTAGCCCAGCCAGAATGATTTGGGACAGCTGGCCTGAGTATTTAGATAGCCAAAAAATAGGTCCGTTAAAGATTGGCCCGATTAGTAAATTTTTTATTACCAAAAAAGTATCTAAAATAAGACTATGGGATTACTACCACAGCGGCGGCGTAGATGAGTTTGTAGCAATTAGTAAATACATTGGTAAGAGAATAAAAAAATATTATGGCCGAGATAGTCAGCTAGTTTACCCACCTGTAGATACGGTAGCTACTAAGGAAAAGGGCGCTAAAGACTATTACCTGGTGCTTTCTGTATTGAGCCAATATAAAAATATTGACCTAGCGATTGATGCTTTTTCTAAAAATGGTCATAAACTCATTATTGCCGGTGATGGCCCAGATAGCGCCAGACTAGCTAGTCTGGCTAGAGAATTCAAAAACATTACCCTTAAGGGTCGAGTGAATGATGAGCAAAAATGGCAGCTGCTCGCAGGTGCTAAAGCTCTAGTATTTGTGTCTATAGAAGACTTTGGAATTACTCCCGTAGAAGCACTGAGCGTGGGTACACCCGTGGTAGCTCTTAATGGCGGTGGTCTTACTGAGACAATTAATTCAAAAAATGGCCTATTTTTTGACAAGCCTACAGCCGAAAGTCTAGATGGTGCTATTAAAAAACTTGAGAAGACTAGTTTTGATACTCATAAAATAGAATTGTCAGCACAAAGTTTTTCTACATCAAGCTTTGCTAAGAATTTTTCTGAAGTAGTAGACGAGACCCTGAAAGGTAGCCCAAATGCAAAATAACAGAATCAATGTTCTTGGTACAATGATAGATAAGCTAGAAATCAGCGAGGCTAATAGTAAAATCTCCAGCTTTATTTCGGGCACAAGAGATAAATCACACTATGTAGTAAAGCCCTACGTAGAATTCTTAGTAAAGGCTCAAGATGATAAAAAGCTACAGCAAGTACTAAATGATGCCGATCTGGTTCTGGCAGATGGTACGTCTGTACAGTGGGCGGCTAGCTATCTGTATGCCAAGCCGCGTGGTAAATATTTTAAACTACTTGCCAGCTTACTTTTTTGGATTCAAAACGACAGCTGGCGCAACGGCATAATTCCAGCTAAAATGGCTGGCGCCAATCAGACTTTTCCACTTTTTAAAATTGCCGAGCAAAAGGGCTGGAAAGTTGGTATTATTGGCGGCAAAGATGCTGTTGGGAGAAAAAAAAGTATCATGAAGATATTTCCTAAGCTTTCTGGGCTAAAGGTTTGGAGTGGATATTATAACGAAACTGATGAGCCCAAGCTTGTTGCTGAGATTAAGGCCGCCAAGCTTGATATTTTATTTGTTGCGACAGGTTTTGCTAAGCAAGAACTGTTTATAGCAAAATATATAAAGGAAAATCTCGCTTATGTCTTGATAGGCGAGGGTGGTACATTTGACTACAAAGAGTTTGGTGGTGACATCAAAAGAGCCCCGGTTTGGGCTCAGAAAATTGGCCTAGAGTGGCTGTGGCGCCTTATTATTCAGCCCTCTAGAATTACTAGACAAGTGGCTGTCCCAAAGTTTATTTACAGGGTGCAGAAACAGGCCAAAAAGCTTTAGCTAAACTGTTTACGCTTCAGCCCATTTAGATTACAATAGAAACAACCATTTATTATAAAGGTAGTTTCATTTATGCAGTGCCCCGATTGTGAAGATAAATTCAAAGTAACCGTAGCTGGCAAGACTTTTTGTGCAAATTGCGGAACTTCTGACCAAGGGTTCGCACAAGTTAGTGCTTCGCCAATTGCCAAAGTAAACCAGCCAGCGAGCCAAGATTATAGAACCGTTTCTGTTGCACCTGTTAATGTTGCTGAGCCTGTTATGCAAGCACCAATTCAAAACCAGCAGCTTTATCCAGCACCGCAGCCACCAATGCCACCTGCGCCAGTTCAGCAAGCTCAAATGACGGTACGAGCACCTGCCCCACCCATGCCGCCGCCTCAGATGAACCAAGCTCCAGTTCAGTCATTACCACCAACGCCGCCTGTGCCACAGTCTCAGATGAACCAAGCTCCAGTGCAACCATTACCACCAACGCCGCCTATGCCACAGTCTCAGGTGGGCCAAGCCCCAGTGCAGTCATTACCACCTGTGCAGCCAGTGCTGATGCCTCAAATAAATCAAGCTCCCGTGCAACCCAAGCCACCAGTAGCTACCCCACCTATGCCACAGCCTCAGGCGAGCCAAGCCCCGGTGCCGCCAGTTACTGCCACAAGCGCATCACCAGCCAGCTCAGAAGCTAAGCCGGCATTAGAAATAGCAAAAACCGTACAAAAGCCTACTGACCAAATAAGCTCAGCGGCTAATGAAGCTAACACTGCGGCAAACTCCCAAGGCTCTATAGCGCCAAAAATAACTAGTATGCACGGCCCAAAAACTGATACAGCCAAAAACCCAGAGCCAGAAGCAGAAGCAAAAGTAATAAGCAAACCAAGTCAAGATAAGCAAAAAGTTGCCAATAGTGCTCCGGACAATAAAAAATCAAATGCAGCAGAAACACTGGGCAGTGAAATGTCATCACTAGATAGTAGAGATGAAGGAATTTTTAGTGATGAGCAGCTCAAAGAGCTTTCTTCCCAAGACGAGCCTACTTCTGGTGCAGTACCGTCAGATATACCTACAGCCACCTCTACAGATCCAGAGCAAGACTCAATTGTTACTGGCTCAACAATGAAAGTTATTCAGCCTCTGCATGACGATAGTGGAGCTACCATGAACCCATTTACAAAGCGCTTGGTTGGCCCAGATGGCAAGCCAAGCAGTCCTGAACAAATAGATGCTATTATTAAAAACAATGCCGGCTCTAGTCTTAGTATAAACGGCATAACTGCACCTGCACCTGCAGCCTCTGCTTTGTCAGACCCAAATATTAACACAGCTACAGCTGAAGCACCTAGTATACCCAAAGCACAGGCCCCTCAACCTCAAGCCCAGCCAATTCCTGGCCCGGCACCCGCCGATATAGCAGCTGACAAAGCCAACTCAAGCACAAAGAAAACGGCTGGAAAAATAGCCAGTATCACTGCAAGTATGGCCGGCGTTGCCTTGCTTGGTTTTTACGTTTGGCAAATTAATTTTCCTAATTTAGCCCTAAAAGTAGCCAGCTCTAAAGCTGGAATAAATGCTTCACTACCTAGCTATATGCC
Organism: Candidatus Saccharimonadota bacterium; assembly: GCA_037133995.1. Taxonomy (GTDB): domain Bacteria; phylum Patescibacteriota; class Saccharimonadia; order CAILAD01; family BJGX01; genus CAILAD01. The sequence goes on along the minus strand of JBAXNA010000002.1, from coordinate 7,162 downwards.
CAGTGGATGGAAGGTATCTGGCGATGTTACTGCCAACCCTGGCAGTGTAAGCTATGACTTAAGCTCTCAAGATGGAAGTAAAAAAGTATCTATTAGCGAAAGCCGCACTGACTGGGACTCACAAGCTCTAGCTGAAAACTATCTACAGAGCAAGGTCAGTAGCTATACCGCTTTGCAATCACAGGGTCTAACTATTTATATGTATGACAATCAGGCCAGCTGGGTAAATCAAGGTACATGGTATAGAATAGAAGGTGAAAACAACGGGCTAACCAAAGATCAGATTATTAAAATGGCCACAAGTATATAAAGGGGGAAGTATGAGCGATAAAGGCTGGGACGATCTAATAAACCTAATAGACGAAAAGTATGGAATAGACTCAAGCGACCGCTTGAGCGAAAAACTAGAAGATGATGGTGCACTAAAAAAGACGATTGAAAGAATAGATTTTGAAAAAGACAATATAAAATACCGCATAGAAAGAGTTACTAGCCCAGCAATTATTGATAAAAAAACCCACTACCACCAAAAGGGCAGTGCTGATAGAGTGCAGTATGTGTATGACCCAGAAGAGACCACCTCAAAGGTGCTGTTTTATAAGCAGCTTGCAGATTCTAACTACAACGAAATTTCACCAGAAGATATGCTTAGCTAGGCTAGAGTGTCTATTTCAGGTATAATCTTGGTATGAAACAAGTAGTAAGAACCCGTTTTGCGCCCAGCCCCACAGGCCTGTTACACATAGGTGGTGTGCGAACGGCTCTGTTCGCTTATTTGTACGCCAAGGCTAATGACGGTGTTTTTGTACTAAGACTCGAAGATACAGACCGTGAAAGATTTGTAGAAAATGGCGTTGAGCAAATCATCAAAAGCCTTGATTGGCTTGGAATTCACCCCGATGAAGGCGTTTGGTATGAAGAAAAGCCAGGTGAGCACGGGCCCTATGTTCAGTCTAAGCGCCTACCTCACTATAAAAAGTACGCCTTAGAACTAATTGAAAAAGGCCAAGCATACTATTCGCATATCACCCCTGAGGCCATGGCTAGCCTTAGAGAAGAAGCCATAAAAAATAAAGTGCCTTTTGTATATAAGCAATCTATGGAGCCTGTGCAAGCAAATAGCAGCACTGAGGGCCTGCCAATAAGGCTCAAGATAGGTTCTGGCAAGACAATCTGGAATGATGAAGTAAGAGGCGATTTTGAAACAAGTAATGACTTATTGGATGATTTTATTATCATCAAAGCCGATGGCTTTCCTACCTATAATTTTGCAAACGTTGTAGATGATCAGCTAATGCAGATAAGCCATGTTATTCGTGGTGACGAGTTTATAAGCACTACCGCCAAACACGCCTATCTGTATGATGTCTTGGGCTTTGCAAGACCAAAATGGGCTCATTTACCCCCAATACTTGGCCCAGATGGCAAACACAAGCTAAGTAAGCGTGATGGCGATGTGGATGTTCTAGACTACCAGGCTAAAGGCTACTTAAAAGAGGCCTTACTAAACTTCTTGGCCTTGCTAGGCTGGAACGATGGCACTGAGCAAGAGATATTTAATATCGATGAGCTTATAGAAAAGTTTAGTCTAGATAGGGTGCAGAAAAGCCCAGCAGGATTTGATTTGCAAAGACTAGACTGGATGAACGGCGAATATATTAGGTCTCTTTCTGTTGATCAGCTAGCAGAAGTCATTAAGCCTTTTGTTCCAGCCCAGTGGCTTGGTGACATGGAATATTTCAACAAAGTCTTGTTGCTGGATTCAGATAGATTAAAAAAGCTCGATGAAGCCAAATACATTATGGAAATATTTTTTGAGCAGCCTAGTATTGATATAAAGCTGCTAACGCAAAAAACCAATCTTGAGACAATCAAGCTGTGGCTAAAGGATATTTCAGAGTCAATCTCTCTAATTAACTCTGCAGAATTTATCCACGACAAGCTAGAAAAGGTAGTTCGAGACACGGCACTTGAGCATGATATCGATACCGGCCAGCTTTTTTATGCTCTCAGAATTAGCCTGACCGGCCGTACCAAGGCACCAGGACTTTTTGATATCATGGTAGCTCTAGGCAAAGATGAAACTCTTGCTAGACTTGATCTTAAAATATGAGTAAATATTTACTCTTCTCACATGGCTTTGGAGTGAAGAAGGATAGCAAGGGGCTATTCTCAGAAATATCAAAGGCTTTTAGCGAGTATAATTCTGTACTATTTGACTACAATGAGATCACTCAAGATAAAACTATCACTAAAGTTGCTAGCTATAAAAAGCAGTCTACTATCTTGAATCACCAGTTGCAAGCTATTACAAAACGCGATCCACATGCAGATATTACTCTGATTGGTCACTCTCAAGGCTGTATTATAATAGGGCTTGCTAACCATCAAGCTGTATCTAGGGCTGTACTTCTAGCCCCTCCATTAAGCGTTTCGGCCCGTAAATCTAAAATTAGGCCAGATAGAGTTATTAACAATGACGGTTCGGTGACAATAAATCGAAAAAATGGTACTAAAATTATCCTCAGTCTAGGCTTTATAGTTGGTCTTAAAAATACCAACCCTATTAAAATATATAAATCACTTGCCTCAAAAGTACCGGTCTCAATAGTCGTGGCACGGCAAGATGAACTGCTAGATAATTCGGAATTTACCAAGCTAGATAGTGCCGAGGTTATTAAAATCGACGGCGACCATAATTTTACAGGCACATCAAGAAAGGACCTCATTGAGGCCCTTTCTAAGATACTAAATTAGTATTTTATATTTTACCAGTCAAGAGTGCCACCGGTCTGATACTCAGTTACTCGAGTTTCAAAAAAGTTCTTTTCTTTTGAAAGATCTACAGCTTCGCTCATCCATGGGAATGGATTTTTGACGTTGAACTGTTTGGGCAGCCCAACTGCGCCCAGTCTTCTGTCTGCGATGTATTCAATATACTGCTTAAAGCCATCTGCATTCATGCCAAAAATACCACGAGGAAACACTGCCTGAGCATATTCATACTCTAGCTTAGTGGCCTGCTTTACAAGATCGATCATGTGTTTTTGAAACTTATCGTCCCACAGCTCAGGCTGTTCTTCTTTTATGGCATTAATCATATTTATACCAAAATTAAGATGCTGAGACTCATCACGCATTATATATTGAATCTGCTCAGCACTGCCCACCAATTTGTTTTGACGCTGAAAACCAAATATTACCGCAAAGCTTGAGTAGAAGAAGATACCTTCTAAGATAAGAGAGAAAATACACAGGTTCTCTAAAAATTTTTGGTCATTTTTGAATGTGCCAGTATGAAAGCCGTCTGCAAAAATACCATCATTGAAGCCAAGAATAAAGTCGGCCTTACTGTGATGGGCAGAGTTTTCACGATACATATTAAATATTTCACCGCCATCAAGGCCAAGACTTTCTACAATGTACTGATAAGCATGGGTGTGAATTGCTTCTTCATAGGCCTGACGCAGTAGGTACATGCGGCACTCCGGAGAGCTAACGTGTTCATACAGGCCTAGCACAATGTTGTTGGCAGCTATTGAGTCTGCTGTGGTAAAAAATCCTAGTGCTGTCTTGAAAGCCAAGCGCTCATCATCTGATAGGCGAGGTGACTTCCATAGCTCAATATCGTCTTGCATGGCTATCTCCGTAGGTAGCCAGTGATTGGCGTTTCCGGCTAGGTAGGCATCCCATGCAAAGGTGTGCTTCATAGGATGAAGCTGAATAACATCGGCATCTTCGCCGTTTATGATACGTCGCTTGTTAACATTTGGTCTTTTTTTGCTCATTTTTATTGGCATAATATTTACTCCTTTATTTTTATTGGTAGGCTTCACACTCAGGGTCACTAATAGCACATGTCTTACTAGTTTTATCACTGGCTTTATTTGAGGGTAGTGGCGCGTCTTGGGCAACTGTAGAGAATTCACGCTTGTGAGTTGAGCCAAATTCGGCTGTATCTACGGTAGATTTTTCCACTTGAGAGGCAGCTAGAGATCTAAGGTAGTAAGTTGTCTTTAGGCCCATTTTCCAGGCATATGTGTAGATGTCTGAGAGCTTTTTACCAGATACGCCCTGTACAAAAATATTTAGACTCTGGCTTTGATCTATCCATTTACCGCGGTGTGCAGCAATTTTTACTAGCCATTCAGCATCTATTTCAAATACCTCTTGGTATTTTTCTCTTAGATCTGCTGGAATCTCTGTAACTTTCTGAAGAGAGCCGTCGTGGAACTTTATTTTGTCCATAATCACTTTTGTCCAGAGATTAGATTTTTTCAAATCATCTATCAAGTAAGAGTTGATCACGGTAAACTCGCCACTCATGTTTGATTTTACATAAAGATTTTTGTAGATTGGCTCAATGCAAGGGTAACAGCCAGAGATGTTTGATATTGAAGCGGTTGGGGCTATAGCCATGGTGTTACTGTTGCGCATACCGTGCTTTTTGACGTGAGCACGAACTTCTTTCCAGTCTAGCTTGCCTTTACGCTTAACATCTATTTTGATACCACGTTCTTTTTCTAGCAGATCTAGAGTGTCAACAGGGAATATTCCACGATCCCACTTTGAGCCCTTGTAAGACTTGTATGCGCCGCGTTCTCGAGCTAGCTGGCTTGAGCCTAGAATCGCGTAGTAACTAATTAGTTCCATGCTTTCATCACCAAACGTAACGGCTTTTTCTGAGTTAAATGGAATGTCGAGTAGATAGAGAGCATCTTGAAAGCCCATAATGCCCATTCCAACTGGTCTGTGGCGCATATTTGAGGTCTCGCACTCTGGAGTCGTGTAATAGTTAATATCTATTACATTATCTAGCATTCGCATGCCTGTCTCGACCGTTTCGGCGACCAAATCTCTGTCTAGCTTGCCTTTGGTAATATGTCTGGCAAGATTTACTGAGCCCAGATTGCAAACAGCTGTTTCTTCGGCTGAGTTATTTAGGGTAATCTCGGTGCAGAGATTGGAGTTGTGAATAACTCCTGCGTGGTCTTGTGGCGAACGAACATTACAAGCGTCTTTGAAGTTTATCCAGGGGTGGCCAGTCTCAAACAGCATAGTTAGCATCTTGCGCCATAGCTGAGCTGCAGGTACTCTACGAAAAGCTTCTATTTTGCCTTCATCTGCTAGCTGTTCATATTCTTCATATTTTTTCTCAAACTCGGCTCCGTACAGGTGGTGGAGCTCGGGCACTTCATTGGGCGAAAATAGAGTCCATTGACCTTCGGCCTCAACTCGCTTCATAAATAGATCTGGAATCCAGTTGGCGGTATTCATGTCGTGAGTACGACGGCGCTCGTCACCAGTGTTTTTACGTAGCTCTAGAAAGTCTTCAATATCTAAGTGCCATGTCTCTAGGTACACACAGGTAGCACCCTTACGCTTACCAGACCGCGATATAGCCACAGTGGTGTCGTTGGCTATTTTTAGAAATGGTATAACGCCTTGAGAGGGGATGTTGACTGTTTTTATCAGCGAGCCTGTGCCGCGAATGTTTGTCCAGTCAGTAGCTATGCCGCCAGAAAACTTACTCATTAGGGCGGTATCTAGGTAGACTTTGAAAATGTGCTTAAGATCGTCTTCAACGGTGTTCAAGAAACAAGAGCTGAGCTGAGCGAAGGTTGTACCAGAGTGAAATAGGGTAGGGGTAGAAGGCACGTAGCGAAGAGTAGACAAGATGTCGTAAAATTTCTTAGCCCAGGCGTTTTTTTCTGTTTTCTTCTCTAGTATAGACAGCCCCATTGCAATACGCATCCAGAATACCTGTGGAGTCTCAAGCCTTACACCACGGCCTTCGTTTTGAATGAAATACCTATCGTGCAGCATGTCTAGACCCATGTAGTCGAACAGCTTATCGCGTTCGGGCTTAATGTAGCTAGCCAAATCATCAAGATCAAAATCAAGCAGGCGCTTGTCTAGTCGGCCTTCTTTGACGGTGGTTTTTACAAAATTCTTGAATACATCTTGGTATACCGAATCAAGCTCTGTGACTTTGTCTGTGTCTAGCACTTCACGATATATTTTTTTGAGTAGCAGCCTGGCGGCAAGAGTGGAGTAGGCGCTATCTTTTTCGATACTAGAGCTGGCCGACATGATTAGGGCGTCTTGAAGCTCTTCTATTGTAATGCCGTCATATAGACTACTCTTGGTGAGCTGAGCAAGCTCGTCTATGTCGACAGAATCTTCAAGACCTTCTGAGGCGCTAACTAAGTCTTTGACTAGGCGAGTATAGCTAAAGTGATCAATACTGCCGTCTGCAAGAGTGACTTTTAGGGCGTTGTGCTCTAGCTTACTGGCAGAACGACTTGCTTCTACTTCTCGCAAAGCCTTATGCTCCTCGCGATAGAGAATATAGCTTCTGGCAGTCTTGAAGTAGTCGGCTCGCATAAGCTCTTGCTCAACTAAATCTTGAATAATTTCGACGTCTGGAACGCCATCACCAATGACAGCCTCCAAATGGGAAACTATTTGCTCAACTAGCTCTGGAATAACCTCAGCAGCTATTTCGCTGCCTGCAGAATCACTTGCCTTCTGAATAGCTATTATAATATGGCCTGCATCAAAATCTGCTACTTGGCCGTTGCGTTTTTTTATACTTGAAAAAGTCATCTCACCCTCCTTTTAAAGACTGTATTTATTTTTTGGAAACTGTATATAGTGCTTATGCTATACGTTACTACACTATATATGGGGTTATATCCCAATGTCAACAAAAAAATGGCTTAAGCGCCAAAAACAAACCACACTACGAACATAATACGAAAATACCCCCTGCGTGTCAAGCGTAGACTGAGCCACATATGACTTTTAGTACTCCCTCAAAAACAAAACTTAATACCAATACTACCGCAAGCGTTTAGTACTGTCTAGCATTGTTTTTTTTGATAAATATTATAGTGCGCTAATCTCTCGGTAGACAACAAATAAGTCTAGTATGAACAAAATAAGTAGTCACTAAAACAATACTTAGAGATCAGCTTTTTCTGGAAGTTTTAGCTCGATACCACCTTCTAGAGGCTGATCTGAGCAGGGGTTATGAACTAAGTAGCCCACTCGGTCTTTTATTGGTATGATGTACTCATGAAAGAAACAGTCGGCCAATCAAACCCAGAGGATCTTGAGGCATCAAGACCAGAAACTAAATCAGGCATAGCAGACGAGC
>JBAXNA010000001.1:0-46921 GCA_037133995.1 Candidatus Saccharimonadota bacterium | reverse complement strand
ACCAATAACTGCTTCAATAGCAGCCCAGTTGGCTTCGCCGCTTGCTGGAACCACGATTGTAACTTCGTCGCCAGGCTGAGCCTTAAAATAAGTAACGCTTGCATACAAAACCTTGTATTGGTTATCGCCCACAATAGCAGAGTACTGGCCATCGTCTAAGCCGATCTTGGCAATAAGATTTTTACGTTCTATTGGCCCAATTTGTTTATAGATAAAAGAGCCGTCTGGCGAGATGGTGAGCTTGAGGTTATCACCTTCAATAAGTTTTGATTTACTGGCATAGTTTGCTGGCACTGGGTATATCTTACCGTCTGGGCCAATCATATTTTGGCCATCAAAATGACCTTCAATTACCTTGCCGGCTACGTCTTGGCCGCCTGGCGTGCCCTGCAGCGGAACACTGACTATTGGCTGCGGCGTATCTGTTGGCTCGGGCAAATCTTTAGCTGCCATGCCCATTTTTTTGAGCATAGCTTTGAGATGCCGCATATTTTCTTCGGCAGCTTTCATTTGGTTTGCTAGCAGTTGAAGTTCTTCTGTTTGTTTGTCTTTACTCATATGAATTCCCCTTTTGATTTTTTGCTCTTTTCTTTTCAAATATAGTGTAGCAAATATTTGAACAAATGCCAAACATACAGGCATCAACACTACTATATCAAGATTCTAGCTACATCAAAAAAGACCCTTGGATAGAGTCTTTTTTGATATCTTACTTGATCTAGGTACTAGATAAGGTTGCTTTTAGCTTACTGTAGTTCTACAGTTGCGCCAGCTTCTTCTAGAGTCTTCTTAGCAGCTTCTGCTTCTTCAGCAGGAACGCCTTCTTTGACCATCATTGGAGCGCTATCAACAACGCCTTTTGATTCTGCAAGACCGAGTCCTGAGATTTCACGAACCGCTTTGATTACGTCAATCTTCTTTTCGCCAGCAGCAGTCAACATAATGTTGTATGAGCTTTTGGCATCTTCTGCAGCTTCTTCACCGCCAGCAGCAGCACCGGCTACAGCTACAGCTGCAGGAGCAGCAGCGCTAACGCCATAGTGATCTTCTAGCGTGCTTACAAGCTCTGATAGATCAAGAACGCTTAATTTGTCGATTTCTTCAACAAGGCTCTTGAACTTAGCTGGAACTTCTTTTTTTTCTTCTACTGCATCAGCTACTGGAGCTTCTGCTTTTACTTCTTCTTGTTTTGTTACTTCTTCGGCCATAATATTCTCCTAAATTATTTATATCTAATGTATTCGTGTATTTTTGATACTTTATACAGTATCTATGCGGTCTTTTTCTCAGCGATTGCGCTCAAGGCGTATACTAGCCCTGTCACATTGCCATTTAGAACTCTGACTAGGCCACTTAGTGGTGCGGCTATTGTGCCAACTACTTGGCCTAAGAGCTGCTCTCTGCTTGGCAATAGAGCTAAGGCCATAACCTCTTCTTTGCTCAATACTTTGCCATCTTCGTCGATTGCACCTAGTATTTCTAGGGCGCCATTGGTTTTAGAAAACTCGTACACGATACGAGCTGCTTCTACTTCGTCTTCTCCAAAAGCAATACCGACAGGTCCAGCAAATACGCTGGTGTCGTCAACATTTTTCTCGGCTGCTGCAAGGGCAATCTTGACTAGAGTATTTTTGGCTACTGTGTAGCTAATACCAACTTCGCGCAAATTGCTACGAAGCTCAGATATAGCTGGCACATTTAGGCCTCTATAGTCTGTCAAAACAGCTAGCTTACTAGACTTAAAGGCAGTCGTAAGATCACTAACCGTCTGCTCTTTTTGCTCGCGGGTTTTTGCCATACTTTATGCACTCCTGTTAATTAGTTTGATATGAATGTTCATTTTGATTACAAAAACAAAAAAATCTTTGGTATATACCAAAGATGAAAATAATTTTTCACCTCATGTAGCTAATTAAGTCTTTGACGGTGGTCTCTAGACAGCTACAGTCTTTGGTAATCACCTACAATATTACCAAATAAGAGCTGTTTAGTCAAGGAAAAAGCGCGAGGACAAGCCTCGCGCTTAATGTGCATAAATGGTACTACTTCAGTTATAGCTCCAGCGGTGACCGCTGGCCTGACGAATCACAACTACCCTGCCGGCTTGGGGAAGTTTTTTAATGTTAAAGCTTCTACTTTTAACAGCATTTGACTCTAATACTGAGGAGCCTATGTCGCCATGGTTGCCGCAATCTGGACAGAACCTATCTTCTTCGGCATCGAAATAAACAAGGCCAGCTTTTTGGCTAGCTGTTGCCGCCCAACAAAGCATTTCACAATCTGTGCCTGTGGTGGTATGACTCAAAATAACAATGATCTTACTAGGAAGTAAGTAAGAATCGTCATTAAAGCTAATAAGCTGCCTTGCTAGAACCTGCTCTTCAAACTTACTTAGCCGAAAAATAAGCAAAGTAGTAAATCTAAAGATGTTTTCAACACTAGATTTTAAAAGGTGCATAGCAGTTACCTCTCATTTGAAGTAGAGAAAATATTACTTATGTTTATTTATAGCAGACAATGAGGGTAAAAAGCAAAACTAGTATAGCCAGCTCAGACTGCTAGACAAGTCACTGCTAAAATCTAGTACTGATGATGCACTTAGGCTGCCATTTATTAGTGAGCCAATAGCAACGCCTAGCTCTCGAGCTTGTTCTGGCTCAAGACCACGACTTGTCAGAGCACTTGCGCCAAGGCGCAAACCGCCAGGCCGCCAAGCTGGCTTATCGTCACCGACTATGGCGTTTCTGTTTGTAATAATTCCAGATTTTTCAAGTAAGTCTTGCAGCTCTAGACTATCTACACTAGCTGGTAGCTTAACTAAGCAAATATGATTCTGGCTCGGTATAGCAATCTCAGCGCCAGCTTCTACCAGGCCATTTTCTAAGCTCTTAGTATTTTTGATTACTGCCTCAATATAGCTCTTGAAAGGTATTTTGTCAGGGTAGCTATCTTCACCGCTAACCTCTAGAAGTGCTTGACCAACTGCGGCAATTTGATTTAGATGGGGTCCTCCAGAAGTGCCAGGAAAAACTGTTTTATCAATAACTGGCATATATTCTTTCTTGGCAAAAACTAGAGCAGAACGTGGCCCACGCAATGTCTTATGGGTGGTGGTGGTCACAAAGTCGGCGCCCGATGGCCCAGACTTAAAAGGACTATCGTGTAAGCCGACCGCAACTAGCCCTGAAATGTGAGCTATGTCAGCCAGCACAAGCGCCCCATAGCTATGCGCAATCTCGCAAAGCTTAGCAAATTCATATTGCCTAGGATAAGATGAGAAACCAATTATTACTATGCGTGGCTGGTGATTTTTTATTTGATTCTCGTAGTCTTTATAGTCTATTGCTGAGCCGCTTTTTTTACTCGTTAGACTATAATTTGCATATTTGAAAAACTTTAGATAGCTACTAGTGGAGTGCAAATGACTGAGATGGCCGCCGCTTGCAAGATCTAGGCTTAGTACACTGTCTCCTTGGTCTAGAACCGCCATATATACCATCGCATTGGCCGAGCTGCCAGACAAAACTTGAACATTGACACCGTAGTCTTGGCTAGCTGAAAAAATTTCAAGAGCCTTGCTGCCAACGAAAGTCTCTAAATCGTCTGCCAGGCCGTTGCCTGCATAGTAGCGCTTACCTGGGTAGCCTTCGGCGTATTTGTCGTTCCAGGCTGAGCCCAGTAGCTCTAGAACTTTTGGTGAAGGATAATTTTCACTAGCAATTAGATTAAGGGTCGATTTTTGGCGAGCTAGTTCAGCTTGAGTTAATTCAAAAATTTTATTCATAGCTATATTATATCAGAAATTAAAAAGGGCTCCAGAAATATAATTTCTAGAGCCCTATGATTACTGGTCTTGGGCTATTCCAAGCTTATTTAATTTTTCAATTGTATTTCGCTCAGATGCCATTCTTGTCAGCTCACCTAGATCATCGGTCTTGTTGACATAGATCATGGCGGCAGCAACATTTGGCCAGATATTTTTTAGCTGGCTATATATTTCGTTGCAGATATATCGGTAGCCGGGGTGCCCCTGGGGGCTGGTGCGTAGCTCTAGAAGATGAAAAAGCTCTCGTACATTGGCAATAAAGCTATAACGCATTCTATAGCCCATACAGATTGCATACTGTGACTCTTCTGGGTACCCAGCATGCTGAAATTCTCTGTAGAGCATTTTTGAAAGTCTAAATGCCTCACGAAAATCATCTTCACAGCCAGCCTCTATAATGAGGCCAGGCACATCGAAGCCCAAATCTGGGCTAAGCCTTTGCCACTCAAACCCATCGACCATACGGTGTCGCTGGAGATCTCGAAATGTTCCATAATCTCCAACAATCTCTATTTCTAGTCTTGGCTTTTCAAGGGCTCTGCCGGGCTTGTGTCTGCGATTTAGCCTTTCACCACAATATTGCGAGATACAATTGGCGATGTATTTTTCAAAATCTTTTGGCTGCATGTTGAGCTTTACTACCTCTAGATTTACCCGAAGCTGATCTAGGGACAGACTTGATTCTGCAAACAACAGTCTAGCCAGAAAATCTTCTTCTCGTAATGGCCAGAAGTCGACTATCTTTACCTCTACATCATGAGGCTTATTATGAAGCAAGTACAGACTGTTAAGCTCTGAAACAACTTGCTTAACTTTTTGTCTGTTGTCGCGGCGGTATGCAACGTCAGCAAGGCCTCGGTCTTCAAGGTCTGTGCGGCGCATAAAAACTGGCGCCACTTGTCTTGAAGCACTTAGGATTTTTGTTCCTAGCTCATTGAGCTCGCCCAAGGGCTGGGCCCAGAGGTGCTTGACCATGTTATCAACACTAAGCGCTGAAGCATGTATGCCAACAGTTGATAGCGTTGATGCTGGCAGTATTGCCCTAGCCACATCACAAGCCTGAGCTCGTGTTGCTCCGTTCCAGGCCAACCAGCCTGCCCGATCTTGATCTTTTTGTGGTCTAGGATTTTGGCTGCGCACATACTCAGTGACAGTTTCTACTGTCTTAGAGTACAAATCAAATATCTTGTCATTGATCTCTATATATTTAGCTAGCAGTTCGGCTGGCAAATTCTTAGGCAGGTAGTACTTATACCTACCATTAGCCTGCTTCTGGGTATAGAAGATGTAGCGAGTGGACTGCTCTAGGTACGACGCCAGTCGACCCCATTCTACCTGCTTTGTAGCCAGGTTACTGATTGACTCATTGACTATATAGAAACTATATAGATTAGCGACTGAGTCATCACCATAGCTAGTTATCACTCTGTCTAGCAAGTCGTCTGCGCCTTCGTCTTTGATGGCAAACTCGTCTAGAATACAGCTCAGTAGAGATCCTTCGCGCCTACTAAGCCTTGCCATTGCTGCGGCTATTTCAACCGGGTCGGCTTCTTTGGTAAAAGCGTAGACCTGCTCTTCTGAGCTGGTGACTTTATGGGCTAGGTACGAATGTCCGGCTGGCGTGATCTGCCAGTTACCTTCTTCGTCTCTAGATACATATGGATTTTGATTGGCACTCATTCTGCCTCCTTCTTGTAGGTACACTAGTAGGTCTTGTCTAGCTTAACATAGCTATATTTTTTTGAGCAATCATAAGCAAAATAAAAAGCTATAAGTTTTTTAAGCTTATAGCTATCTGCTCTTGTCTTCTTTTTTTAAGTAAATCTTTTGACTTTCATCACCGGCAAAAGCATTTCTGGTTTCCAGCTGGCCTTAATTACTTCAAGGTCACTACCATCTTGGTATGTTCCTTCGCTACCGTAGCAGCGATCTGTTTCTCCTGTATGGAAAAAAATAATCTGACTATAGGCCTCACCAACCACCAAGGGAATGTACTTATTGGTCTTGTTGCGGGTTTCTTGGGCCCAGCGATTGAAATAGCCAATATCGCCCCAGCCTGCATCATCACAAACCGACAGATTGTTGCGACCAACAGTCGATTTGGCATGCATCATTGTTGTGCCCCGAGTAGTAGTGCCAATAAACTCAGCAGTATGGCAAATAATGTTTTCACCTGGTCGCAAAACAATTATTCTGGCTTGGGCTGGAATGTTTTTCCAGAGTTTGCCGTTACGATATTTGTCTGCCCAGTCTTTATGCACTACTGCCCTAAAGGGACCCGTGAATGACCTGCCTACATCTTCTGGGTCGTAAGGGTTGTAGTCAACATGATATCCATGTTCACGAAAAACATAATACCACTCACCAAGAGTGCAGTCATAGCTGGTAGTATTGAGTAGCTTGATATCAAATGGGTCAATAACAATTAGCCCCGTGCTAATTGCCGAGAGTATGTCTTTGTCACTAAATACGCCTGTTTGAATTTCCATAGTGAACTCCAATCTTGTAGGTGCAATTTGAGAGGTGCCAGCTAAAACTTGCCGCTTACCGCTCTCAAAAACTCTAGCATACTACAGTAATTGGCTCACTCCAAGCATATCCAAAAAGCCAGCGGCTATAGCTATTGGCTTAGATTGGAATTGTATTTAAGCACTACTTTGCTGGCTTGAAAGCTTCTAGAGGATCAAGTTTAATACTTGGGCTCATGCTTGATGTTAAATATACAGTCTTAACATAAACACCTTTTACTCCAGCTGGCTTATTGGCGCTTATTGCCTTTAGTACGACACGCAAATTTGATTCGAGGTCTTTTGTAGAAAAACTAAGCTTACCAAAAGCTACATGAACGATACCTTGGGCATCATTTTTTATTTCTGCTCTACCTTTTTTGATTTCTTCTACCATAGCGGCCGGGTTGTTTGTGACAGTGCCGCTTTTTGGTGATGGCATAAGACCTTTTGGCCCTAATACCTTAGCGTGTCGGCCTAGATCAGCCATCTTGTCTGGGCTAGCAATCAAGACATCAAAATCTAGCTTACCTTTGGCAATGTCTGCCAAGATTTTTTCTGCACTTGTGCTATCTGCGCCGGCTTTCTTAGCTAGCTCTGCATCTTTTTCGCCAGTTATTACAGCTATTTTTACAGTTTTGCCAGTACCAGCTGGTAAAGGCGCACTAGCTCTAAGGTTTTGATCTGACTGTTTAGGGTCAATGTCTAGGCTAATGTGTACTTCTGCAGTTGCATCAAATTTAGTCTTAGATAGCTTAGGTAAAAGCTCCAATGCTTCAGTGATAGAGTATAGCTTACCAGCTTCTACTTGCTCACGAGCGGCTTTTTGATTTTTAGAATAAGTGATAACTCGTGGCTTCTGAACTTGCTTTGGTTTCTCTTCTTCATCTTGCTTACTGGCTTTGCGCTCTTGCTTAGCTTCTTTTTCAGCAACTTCCTCTAGTGCTTTGGCACTTTTTTTACCGGCCTTAGCTGTCTTTGTAGCCTTGGCTGCTTCTACTACTGGCTCTACTACTACTTCTTCTGTAACCTCTGCTGCAATAGTCTTTTTTGCTATTTTTTCAGCCTTTGGCTTGGTTTCTACTGATTTGTCTTCTGATTTTTTTGCTTGGGCCATTTTTTACTCCTTTGTGGTGATAGTGACTTTCTTAGGGTCTCCCACTTATTAAATTAGCTTAGTTTATTATTTTTCTATCTCGACGCCCATACTACGAGCTGTGCCAGCAATAACTTTTTTTGCAGCGTCAATGTCGTTGGCGTTTAAATCAGACATCTTGGCTTCGGCAATTTGGGTTAGCTGAGCATCTGTTAGCTTTCCTACCTTGTCTTTGTTTGGTGTTCCAGAACCTTTTTTAAGCTTAATAGCTTCTTTTATCATGGTCTTGGCTGGTGTACCTTTGGTAACAAAAGTCATGCTCTTGTCTTCATAGATAAGTACTGTTACTGGTGTTGGCTGACCTTTTCTATCTTGAGTCTTTTCGTTGAAAGGATTGATAAAATCCATCATGTTTACGCCGTGTTGGCCTAGTGATGAACCAACTGGTGGGGCTGGTGTTGCTCCGCCGCCAGGTAAAACCATCTTTACTTTTGCTACTACTTTTTTTGCTGCCATAATTTTTCTCCTTTGTGGTACAAGCCCCACCAAAAAGATGGGTCCCACTTAAAATTGTTTAATTTACGTTTTTTTAACCTGCAATGAATCTAGCTCAACTGGAGTCTCGCGACCAAACATATTGACCAGAACTTTAATTTTACCCTTTTGGTCATCGATTTCACTAACAGTACCGTCGAAGCCTTTGAATGGACCGTCTGTAATACCTACTAGCTCGCCAAGACTAAAGTCAATCTTGTATTTTGGCTCTTCTACACCCATACGTTTTTGAATTGACTTAACTTCTGAGTCATCAAGTGGTGAAGGAGTAGTGCTGGTACCAACAAATCCTGTAACGTTAGGGGTATTTCTAACAATAAACCAACTATCTTCAGTGACTATCATCTGCACCATAATGTATCCAGGGAAAATCTTTCGCTCTACTACCTTACGTCGACCGTTCTTGATCTCGATTTGGTTTTCTTTTGGAACAATCACATCAAAAATCTTATCTTGCATTTCGAGAGATTCAATTCTTTGCTGGATCTGTTCAGCTACCTGGTCTTCGTAGCCAGAGTAGGTGTGGATAACATACCAGTTTTTGCCATTTTGTTCGTGCTTCATTACTTGTTCCTTATTTAATTCTTAAAAATTAGTTTTTGTAGGGCTGTCTGAAAGCCATAGCCTAGAAGTGTTAGATATGTACCAACCAATAAAGCGCTAACAACTACAATGGCCGTAAGCTGAAGGGCCAGCTTGCGTGATGGCCAGATTACTTTTTTGAGCTCTGCGTATGAAGCCTTAAAATAGTTGGTGAGTTTGTTCATAGTTTTATAAAAATACTTCTGTAATCTAAAAAAGCCTTTGGCGGCTACTGGCTCTAATTCTACCCTTTTTAGGTAGGTTTTGTCAACTATTTGCTATTTTAGTGGAACGACTAGTTTTATTTCTTCTGGTATCATCGAGTGAATATTGGCCATCTCACCTCTAATTCTTGAGCCGTACAGATTGATCAGTAAAAAATAACTGCCCACAAAGACACTGGCCAGTAAGACTGCTACATATAGAGGCCAGCTTGAAGCCGGCTTTTCGCGCTCCATATATAAAAGCTGATTACGATTTTTAGAAAGTGATGCCACAAAATAGTAGTGCCTGGCCCAGAGATTTTGTTGTACATAGGTAAGATTTGTTAGCAGAACTACAGTAGTGATAGCAATAACTACTAAAATCGCTATCACTGGTGAGCCTTTCTGGGCAATAAAGTAATCTGTCACGAACCAACTCATCGCTAGAATTAGCAATATTACACTGGCTGACAAAGAAAATCCTATTAGGCCTGCCATGGCATTTTTTAGAGGAGACGAAAACAATAATGAAATACTCTGTAGCTGTACCCGAGCCACCTTGCTGCTTCTAGAGAGTAGGCCTATCTGAAGCCAGTGCTTGGTGTAGAGCAGTACCATAACGAATAACCAGGCAAAACCTACGACTGCGGCTATTTGATATTTGTTTGTTGAAACCAAACTATTGCCGGTCGTTAAAACCATAGCGGTGAGCCAAATTAATAACCCGCTCCACAAGACAATGATTGCAAAGTGCACTATGTAGTTTAGCATTTGGCGCAAAAGTGAATGCATGGCAGATTGAATACCAAGGCTCAGCTTGGCTGGTCGATTATCTATTTCTCTGAGCCTGACGTGAACTCCTGCAGAAGTAATTATTGAGCGCACGATAACGCCTAACAAAAACAGACCCATAATCACCCCCAGCGAAACTGTTACTACCTGAAAATTTTCTGGTGTCACAGTGTCTTTGGCTTTAACCAAAAATTGGTTCAGATTGAGATTTTGTATAACCCTAAATTGAACAAGTATTAGTGGCAGACTTAGTAGTAGCCAGGTCTGAGGACTTGCTATAGTTCTAAATAAGCTGGCCTGCCAAAGCTGTAGGCTACCGCGAGGCAGAATACCGCGGGCAATAACAAAACTAAAAAAGCTAATCTTTTTTGCGTCATTAGGGCCGTTATCATTTGGCTTATCACTCGATTTGGCCTGATGAGTAGATTTACTTGGTTTATCTAGATGTGGCCTAGTGGATGATTTAGGCTGATGCTGAGGCTGCTGCGGGGCTGAGCTAGAGTGATAAGTGGTGAATTTTCTGGGTGAGCCAGCTGTTGCCAATGAGACTGATTGTCTTGAGAGATTACTATTATTTCTTAGATCCAAAACTTCAGGTACTTGATTTTTATCAAGCTCTCGGCCCGAGCTTACATCGTATAAGATGCCGTCTACATTAACATATTTTTGGGGGGAGGGTTTTGTCATATATATAGCTAAATACTGTCTTGGTAACTATTATAGCTTGATTTTTATCAAATATGTAGTAGCTTGCGGGTAACGACCAGGCAGTAGATAGCCGCCTTATGGCCATTGTTGATACGAACCCTGCTACTAGCTAGCTGACTAGCTGGAGTCTTGCTGAGCTTACTAAGCAGAGCGCTATAATACTGACAGGCTAGCATCACGCCATATCTACTTGAGTGAGGCAATGCAGAGATGACCTTTGATGCCTCTGCGAGTTCCAGCCTAATATCAGCTATCACCTTTGCCTTTTCATCTTGGGTGAATTTTTTCATGTCTACACCAGGAAAATAGACTCTACCAAGATCTTGGCTGTCACTGGCTATATCGCGTAAAAAATTAACCTTCTGAAATGCCGAGCCTAAAGCCCGAGCTCCAGGCTTTAGTTTTGTAAACTTAGATTTTTTACCATCAATAAAAACACATAGGCACATCAAGCCGACTACTTCGGCCGAACCATATATATACTTCTGGTACTGGGCCTTACTGTATTTTGTTTTTTTAATATCCATTGCCATGCTATCAAAAAATGCTCGGGTAAGCTCATCTGGGATATTGTAGCGTTTAGCAGTTATTGCAAAAGAATGGATTACTGGATTTAGACTAGTTCCCGAAATTAAGGCCTGGTCTGTTTCGGCAATAAATGCGTCGAGCTGTTTTTGGCTATTTTTAGGTCTCAAGCTATCCACTAGTTCGTCTGCAACTCTTACGTAGCCGTAAATACTATATAGGTGAGTTCGAATTGGCTCGTCGAGCAAGCTCATGGCTGAGGAAAAAGACGTTGAGTAGCGAGTAGCAATTAGCTTATTTATATCGTGAGATGTTTGAGTATAAAATTTGACCTTGTTCATTGCTAGTTTTTTCGACTTATACAATAATTTGCAAAATCAGTAAGATTTTCTTGCATTTTTGAATCACTTGTTAAAGAAGGTATATAGCTTATTGACTTAGTAATGTAGTCTTTTGCAACAATAAGGGTCTTGGCCTTAGCTCCACACCTTTCTAATATTTTTTTCACCAATGCAAGATCTTTTTGATCCGCCTTTGGGTTGCCAAAAATAGCCTGTAACAACTTTTTGTCGTCAACAGATGCCAGCTTCATTCCATAGTGCATTAGTATTGTCTGCTTCCCCTCTTGAAGATCTGTCAAAACTGACTTACCAATGGTCTTGGTGCTACCAAAAATGCCCAAAACATCGTCAGCTATTTGATAGCTAATACCAAGCGGCTGTCCGAATTTTTTCATGTCTTCTAAAAGCTCTGGTTTTGCGCCGGCAAGTATTGCGCCAAACTGTAGAGGTAATATTATTGAGTAGTCAGCGGTCTTGTGTTTGGCAATTGCTAAAATTTCTTTCTCAGAAAGTTTTTTATCAAATGAACCAATAATATCTAGGTGCTGGCCTGCCGCAACTTCAAAAACTGCTTGGTTAATCCTACTTATGGCCTTAAGGGTTACTTTTGAGTCAAAATTTGCAGCCAGTAGCGGTTCAAATGTTAAGCCACTATTGATATCGCCGGCCAGTATGGCAAAGGAGTCTGCTGCGTGGAGTATATCTTTTTCTGCAATCTTGCCACTCAAGGCCTTCTTGTAAAACCCGGTAATGTTTAGAACGCCATGCCGGCGGTCATCACGATCCATGATATCGTCATGAATTAATAAGTAGCTATGAAATATTTCTAAAGCAGCTGAGGCCTTAATAATTTTTTCTAGGTCTTTTCCTCCAGCAATGCTGTAGCCCAAAACTGCTAGAGCTGGCCGTAATCTTTTGCCGCCGCTGAGAGTCTGCTTGGCCGTTTGAGTGACTAGCTTCTTATAATCACTGCTAAGTTTTCCAGCTTCAGCTATTTTGATATCATAAATATCTTTGAGTACTACATCAACATTTTTTTTGATATAGGCTATATAGCTTTTGAGGTCTTTGTTTTCCATAAAAATTAATTTTTATTATCACTTAAAATTCGCTCATGTACAAGCTTAGCACTTAAAGTGACCATCGGGATCCCTCCGCCAGGGTAAGTACTAGCGCCTACAAAGTACAGCCCCTTAACTCCTCTGGCAACATTGTGTGGTCTAAAATAACCAGACTGCATGAAGTGGTGAGTGAGGCCAAAAGCCGAGCCGGCTGTGAGATTAAATTTGGTCTCAAAATCTTGTGGTGTAAAGACAGCCTCTGTCTCTATGAGCGGCTCAATGTCTTGGCCAAACTCTGATTTCAATCTGTTTAATACCTTCTTGCGTAACTTAGGTATGCCAGACTCCCAGTTGTTTTTGCCTTGTAGATTTGGGGCCGGAACCAAGATATACACGACGCTCTTGCCTTTTGGAGCCAGGCTTGGGTCTGTCTTGGTAGGAATATAGGTATAGAAAGATGGGTCTGTGGGTAGTTTCTTTTCATCAAAAATTTCTTCTAAGTTATTCTTGAAATCTTTACACAGATAAACATTGTGGTGCAGCATGCCGTCTAGCTGAGAGTCAACACCCCAGTAGAAAAGTAGCGCCGAGCTAGCCTGCTTAAGATCTTCGGGCTTTCGACCCAGACTTTTTAGCTTTACAGATTCTGGAAGAAGATTGTTATAGCTATAAACAAGATCTGAGTTACAAAGAACAATATCGGCTGGCTTAAAAATAGAATTTTTGATCTCCACGCCACTTGCTCTGCCGTTTTCAATCACGACTTTATTTACTGCTGTTTTGGTTTTTATTTCACCACCTAAATCTAATACCAGCTTCTCTAGGGCTTGGCTGAGACTATACATTCCGCCTTTTGGATACCAGATACCTAGGCCAGTTTCCATATAGCTCACCACACTATAAACTGCAGGTGCTTCATAGGGGCTAACACCGAGGTACATGCTCTGAAAACTAAAAAGCTGTTTTAGTCGAGGATCCTTAAAATATTTTCCTACAAAATTCCAGAGCTTATAAACTCCGCGTTTTTTTAAGAGCTTGATGCCCGAACCTATATTTATAAAATCACTAAACTTATCAAAATTTTTGTCTATGAAGCCGCCTCTAGAAATACGATATATTTCAGCGACATCTGCAAAATACCTAAAAAACTGCTCTGGAGCCTTAGGGTCAAACCTGGCCAGCTCTTGAGTGAACTTAGGCAGATTGCTACTGACAGTTATTCTAGATTTATCTGCAAAAGCGACCTGATAGTTTGGTTCAAGTTGCAAAAGGGTTAGATAATCATCTAGGTTTTTACCACAGTATTTAAAGGTGTCATACAATACGTCTGTCATCATAAGTAGGGTTGGGCCAGTATCAAAAGTGTAGCCATCTTGCTTGATACGGTGCGCGCGACCACCCACCAAGGCTTCTTTTTCATATAATGTGACTGAGTAGCCGTCTTTAAGAAGTCTTGCGGCAGAGCACAGCCCACCGATTCCTGCGCCAACTATAACTACTGATCTTTTGTTGGTATTTTTTGCCATGATTTACATATGATATCAGAAATTTGCGAGTATAATAAGTACAATGAATTTTGATTTTGTTTATTCTAATTTTTTCTACATTGTCATTTTGCTATTTAGTATAACTGGAATGGTATTGGCAGACTGGCGCTACAGGCTGGCATTTTTTTTAGATGCCAAGGCCAGTGGGCTAGCCATAGGGCTTAGTGCGTTGCTGCTTTTATGTTTTGACGTTGCCGGTATTGTTATTGGTATTTTCACCACAAATCAAACTTATGTTTCTGGCTGGTATTTTGTTACTCCAAATCTACCGCTAGAAGAGTTTATATTTTTGTTTTTACTTGGCTATGTGACACTAATGGTTTATCAGTTAGTAAGTTTAAAGCTTAGCGCGCAAGGCAGTAAGGTAAAGGTAAAAAATAAATAATGTATAAATACCCAGCCATGGCTATCATTTTATTATTATCGGTATTTGCCATAGTTTATTTTTCTAAGCTAAGCTGGCCAAGAAAGAAAACAACCTTAATTACATTTGCTATTTTACTGCCTGCAATGCTAATTTTTAACGGCTACCTGACAAGCCTGCCTATAGTGAGCTATAATAACAGCTCAACACTAGGGGTAAAGATTGGTAGTATACCAATAGAAGACTTTAGCTATTTAGTTGCCGCAGTTATTCTAGTGCCGGCAATATTTAATTATTTTAAAAATGACAAATAACAAATCTTCACTAAGCATAAGAGAGATATTAGCCACAAGCAGGCCTGTGAGCTGGATAAACACTGCTGTGCCATTTATAGTTGGCTACCTGCTAGCAACTCAAAGCTTAGCACTGCCGGGCATTATCGGCTTTGTATACTTTTTGTTTTCATACAATCTACTGATGTATGGGGTTAATGACATTTACGACTATGAATCAGACTTGAAGAACCCCCGCAAAAACTCTGTGGAAGGCGGCTTGCTTGAAAAATCTAAGCATGGCCCTATGTGGTACGTAATAATTGCAGCTAATATTCCTTTTTTACTTTACTTTCTAATCACCGGCAACAATCTGTCTAGAGTAATACTTTTTGCACTAGTTTTTTTCTGTATCAGCTATAGTGCGAAGCCTCTAAGGTTCAAAGAAGTGCCCGTCTTAGACTCTATTAATTCTGCACTGCATTTCGTAATGCCTTTTGTATTTGGGCTAGCCTATGGTCAGTCAAACAATTACTACTGGGCAGTGATAATAGCTTTTATGGCCTGGGGTATGGCCAGTCAGGCATTTGGCGCAATACAAGACATTAAACCAGACCGAGCAGCCAAAATTGCCTCTATCGCAACATTTTTTGGCGCAAAGCGCACCAATCGATACGCGATGACTCTCTATATATTTTCAGCTCTTGTGGTGACTGTGGCCTATTTTCCACTTGGAATTTTTGCTGGTGGGCTGATTGGGCTATACGTTCTAAATACTAGTTTTTTTAGCAAGTTTAAATCAGATGCCAATAGCGCAAAGTTTCGTCGTGGCTGGCAGAACTTTATGTGGCTAAATTTACTGGTTGGCTTCTGGCTGGCTCAACTTTTGCTATTTGTTTTTGATCCTTTTGGCATTAGGCAATATTATGTAATGATCTTAGGGTTCTTCTTGATAATATTTTTCTTGGCTCAACTGGGTGTTACTATTTACAACCTCAGGGCCTTCAAAAGACCTAAAACAGCTCGTCAGGGCGAACTGCCTAAAATAAGTATTATAATGCACGCCTACAACCAGGCTGATAATATTTCATCTACGATGCTAGCGATTTTAGGTCAACAGTACCCTCAATTTGAGCTTATATTTACTGATCTTGGCTCTAGTGATAACACCCTAAAAATTGCCGAGGGGTTTCAAGATCCTCGCCTCAAAATAGTCAAGACAAAGCCGCTCAAAGCTGGCTGGACCTTAAATGCTTGGGTGTCTGAGCAGCTGTTGCAAAAAGCAACTGGCGATATTGTACTGCTCACCAGCGCCGACACCATACTTCTGCCAAATGCCCTGAGCGTTATAGCTAGCCTGATAATCGAACAAAAGCTTAGTCTTGTCTCGCTCTTGCCGGCCGACCAAAATAAAAGTCTTTCCCAGCAAGTGATACTAAGTCAAAACCACTACCTAATGCTAGGCATGTATCCTTCGGCTTTTTTAGCCAAAACCAGACCCAAGTCTGTAAATGCCAGCGGTAGCGTAATGGCCTTTGTGCGCTCAAGCATTACTGCTGCAGGTGGTTTTGGTCTGGTACGAAAAAGTCCGCTTGAAGACTTTGACCTGGCAGCTGCTGTTAAAAATAAAGGCCTTAATACAGGCTTCTTCTTGGGCTCTGATATTGCCGTAAGTCAAAACCACGCTAGCCTGCGGCTAATGATCAGGCAATCTATTAGGCGCTACTACCCAGCCCTACACTTCTCTTTTCCACTCACATTCGGTCTTGTTAGTGGTGGGTTTTTCATCTTGATATTGCCCGGTATTTTGCTATGTTACCTACTCATAATAAATTCGTTTATCGGACTCTGGATGCTAGCACTAGCGATTGGCCTGAGCTACCTAAATAGGCTCATTATTACAGTTGTTTCCAAACAGAGTATACTTTCAACTCTGCTCTACCCGGTGGGCTGCGCTGCTGCTTTATCGATGCTTATATACTCAATGATCAGCTATGAGCTTCTTAAGCCTCGCTGGCAAAATAGAACAGAAGTATTTTAGAGAAGAGTCTCTGACTTATTTTTTTTTATTTTGTCTAAGTAAAATTTTAATATACTCATCGATTTTACTATGCAGATATTCTAGGCTGGTATTGTTTTCTATAAACTCATCGGCCATAGCAAAAACAGCATTGAGATTTTGAGCGTTTGGATCTTGACTGTTTTCTTCGGTTTTCTGTTGGTTTGTGAAGGCCGAAAAATCTAGTGAATCGCCGGGCCTACCTCGTAGCTCGGCTCTAGCATGCCTTATTTCTGGCCTTGCGTTTACCACCAAAAGCTTTCCTCCTGCCTCATGAATATATCGAGCTTCAGCGGGGTTTCTTAGGCCTGAAATAATTATATTATTATTTGATTTAGTGACCAAAGCCTGGGCTACCAGATAGTCAGCCCCATACTCAGCTCGCATGCGATTGGCGACCGCCTGCAAGACTTCTCTGGTTGGCTCACCTAGGTTATTTTTATTCACATATTTACGCAATAAATCGCCCGTCGAAACATGCACAAAATTGTACTTTTTCATTATGTACTCTGCTGCAGTGTCTTTTCCTCCAGAGGCATGCCCCACTAAGCCAAGTATAATTTTTTTGTCACTCATACGCCAATTGTAGAACAGATTGGTCTGTAATTGCTAGTGGCTGGATCTCTACTTTTGAAAAGTCCTCTCAAAATCTGCTTTGGCCTTAGAAATTTTTTGATCAAAAACTAAATTGGCTGCCTTAATACTTTCTCTTTTTTTACTAGCAATTTCATCAATTTGAGCTTGAATTGTTATGTTTTCAGCACTACCATTTTTTATATACACTTGAGACTGCGCGAGTGTACTGATTAGCTCTGGTCTTGCATTACTCTGATCACTAGCACTAGAGCATTCCCGAACAGCTTTTGAGGTGGCTAAAATTAGGTTTTTTTGGTAGTTACTAGTTGCCAGTGCAAGCTTATTTTTTTCTGAGAAGAGGTAGCCGTCTATGGTTATTTCAAATTCATTCATGCTTTTCTGATTTGCTGAGCGGCGCAACAGCACGGCTTTTTCTACTTCATTCTTAAAAGTATCAACCGCTAATTTTTGTTCATCATTTTTGGCTTTTTTGTATAAGCTATCATATTGGGCCTCTCTATTCTTATCCCATTGCTGCCTTTGGGCTAGTGTTTTATTTTGCCTTTCTATAGACTTTCTATTAAGTTCTTGGCCAGCGACAGACTGGCTAGCTAGCATTTTTTCTATTCTACTAGAAACCTCCTGATTGATTGAGGTAGCTAAGCTTGGTATATTGATACAAAAGTCGTTAGCTACACTCAATCTAGAACTATCTAAGCTCATATTGGCTTGTTTTTCTGATGACATTTCTGATCTTACTAAACTACCGGTCTGTGCTTGTGCTGGCTGTGGCTTACTGCCCACCAAAACAATAGACGCGGCCATAATTAATGACAGCAGCATATTATAACTGTTAAAGACCCTTCTCATCGCTTACCTCCACAACTAGATTAGCCTGGTCTACTATTTGATTAGCCGCTGAGAGGGTTTCAGAAATTGCCTGCTCATCTATCTGGCTTTCGCTAGCAGCTTCGGCGGCTATTGCATTTGTAGCATTCTGAATCGATCCATTTGGTCTAGTATTTGGGTTGGTAGCAACATTAGAAGAAGTTATAGCTTGGTTGGGGCTGCTAAGAATAGGTGAGGCCACCCAGGCCACTAATAGTAATCCGGCCACTGCTGTGGGTATATAAAAAACTAATCTAGAATAGGCAGGTTTTCTTGAAGTACGCTCGCGAGTAGCTTGGTACTGATAATTGGTATCGTCAAGTTTAGCTAATGTGCTGTGCAAAAGATGGCGCTTGCTAGGTGGTTCAACAGTGATTTTTTCCAGCTGTTTAACTACTCGCTCTTGCTCAACTATTTTTTGGTATGTTTTCATATATTATTTTCTCTGTAATTTTTTGATTTCTTGGCTAGGGCAGCAACTGCTCGAGATAACTGCTTACGGGTAGCTGCATCATTTTTGCCAATAATTTTGGCTATTTCCAAACTCGAAAGACCTTCTATGTAGCGAAGTGTTAGAACCTCCTGATAGTTTTGTGGTAACTGTTGAAGATTTTGATACAAGTGCTGCAATTGTTCATTATCTATAACGTCTTGGTGCGGGTTTTGTGACTTATCGCTTATGGCCAAAAGTACGTCTTCTGAATTAGTTATCTTGCTGCCTTGTTTTGCTTTTTTACGATAGTGATCTGCCAATACGCTTCTTGCTACAGTGTACAGGTAAGCCGAGGGGGCAAAACCTTTGTCCTGCCAGTTAGCTAGGTTGCGGTAGAACTTTATAAAAACTAGCTGGGTAAGGTCATCTGCTTCTTGAGGGTCGCCCGTTCTTATGAGTACATACTTGTAGAGTGGCGAGAAATAATATTCATATAATAGTTCAAATGCTGTTTCGTCGCCTTGCTGGGCCGAGGTGATAGCATTTACTAATTCAGACTTTGAAATATTCTTGTTATTCATGGTCTTCAAATTAGGCGCATCCATGCATTACTGACCCCAAATTGCGTCTACAATCTTACTGCGCACTGCCTGAAAAGCCGGCAACAGGGCACTAACTATACTGACTAGTATTAAGATCTGGGCATTTCTAAAAATAAAAGCCGGATTAACACTGAGTAAAACGTCACCTAGTGGAAAACTAAATGGGAATCGAGCTTCAACTGGAACAATCACAAGAACGAAAACTAGCGTACCAATCACTACCCCCAAAATGGTATAGAATACGGCCCGAATTATATACGACATAACAATTGTCGTGGTACTGATTCCTATGGCCCTAGAGATGCCAATCTGTCGTTTCTTATTTACTATATCAACATAAGTGATAATAAATATTGTCAAGAATGCCACAAACAAAGCAACTGCTCTTAGTATTCTGTTTACTAGTTCAAGACTTGAGGTATAGCTCTTCACGAAGCCGGCTCTCTCTTGCCAAGTTCGGGTGGTAATATTGCTACTTATTTGTTTAATTTGATTGTTTACATTTTCTTGACTAGCGCCTGGCTTAAGTTTTACATTTATTGCGCTGGCTTTATTAGTAGTAGTAGGCAAAATCTCGCTGTACTCATCGCTAGTTATTAATGTCTTTAGGTCGGTCTGAATAAAGTCTGTCTGAAATATTCCCTTTACTGTGTAGTTTTTCTTGTTGCCATTAGCAAATTTTAAAGTAACTGTATCGCCAGCGTGAGCATTTTTAAGACTATCTGCGTAAAGCTCTAGTTTGGCCTTGTCGGCACCGGCTATCTGGGCGCCGAGTACAATTTGATTTCTGTCTCCAGGCTTCAAAAAACTACCCTCCAACATAAACTTTGGTAGGCTATATACCTCAGAAAAACTATTTGTCTCTATGCCAGTAACTTCAACTGTTCCGCGCTCAGAGCCAAGCTCAATTTGGGCACTAATAGTACGTGACGGCGTACTAGAGCTAACCCCTTCGATTTTTGATATTTGTGATGCAAGCTGAATGGCGTCTGGCAAAAGGCCGCCTGGCTCTGAACTCTCTACCGTGATATCGCTGGTTAAGGTATCTCTTAGCTTAGAGTTTGCAGTACTTATCACTCCTTCTAGCAGTGAAGGCGTAAATATGAGATTTAAAAACACCAACATCAGCATTAATACGGTCACAAAATTGAGCCAGCCATTGCCCCTCCAAATAGTGCGAGCTGCTAAAAATAGTGAAACTTTTAGACTACGCATTGTGAACAGCTTTCTTAGGCTCAGATAACTTGCCGTCTTTTAGGTAAACAACCCTATCTGCATATTTTCTATCATCTTCATCGTGACTTACAAAAATAATTGTTGTTCCAAACTGCTTATTAAGCCACCTTAGAGATTGCATCACAAGCAGGCCAGATTTAGAGTCAAGATTTGCAGTTGGCTCATCTGCAAAGATTATCTCTGGCCTGTTTACCATCGCCCTAGCAATAGAAACTCTTTGCTGCTGACCACCAGAAAGCTGGTACGGTCTGTGATTCATTCTCTCTAGCAACCCAACAGAGTCTAGCAATGTCACCGCTCGCTCCTCATATTCCTTAGACCATTTGCCAAGCATGCTGGCAGGCAAATAGACGTTTTCTAGAGCAGTTAGCTCGGGCAGTAGTGCATATTCCTGAAAAACAAAGCCCATCTGAGCCAATCTAATTTTTGACCGTTTAGCTTCAGAAAGCTTACTGACATCTTTATTTTTAAAATACACTGTCCCGCTAGTAGGTGTATCGATAAGGCCTAGCATATGCAATAGTGTACTTTTACCTGAGCCAGATTTCCCCATAATGCAAATCATCTCGCCGGGCTTTACATCTAAAAAAACGTCGCTCAAAGCGGGCACTATAATGTTGCCCATATTATATATTTTTTGAAGTTTCTCTACTTTTAGCATAAGAATTTATACTGCTAATTATAGCATAAGTACCGTAAGATTATAGCTTAATAATCATGACTGATCATCGTTATACTGCTATTGTTAGGTATCCATAGTTACTATGCTATAATTTAGAGTACTATGATAAGCGTAAAAGATGTTTGTAAAACATACGGTAAAGGAGACAATCTATTTACCGCTCTATATAATGTTAGCGCCGAAATAGCCGACGGCAGTACTGTTGCAATTATTGGCAAGAGTGGCTCTGGTAAGTCTACTCTTATGCACGTGATGAGTGGCCTTGACCATGTAAGTAGTGGTGAGGTAGTAGTCAACAACAAGAGTTTGGTTGGCCTAAAGCCCAAGCAGATTGATGCATTTAGGTCTAAGGAAATGAGCTTTATATTTCAATCTTTTTTTGTTGAGGCCAATCAGAGCTGCTACCAAAATGTAATGTTACCACTTGAAATTGCTAGAGTAGCCCGGCGTGATAGACGTAAAGATGTTCTTTTAGCCTTAAAATCTGTTGGCCTAGAAGATAAAGTGGATAGTCTGGCCAAAAACCTTTCTGGAGGTCAAAAACAACGCCTCGCAATTGCTAGAGCTATTGTAAACAAACCTAAATTAATTTTTGCAGACGAGCCCACTGGCAATCTGGATACTGCCACAGGTGAAGTTATAATAAACTTACTTCTTGAACTTAATAAAAAGCGTGGAATTACTATCGTGATTGTTACGCACGACCAAGAGCTGGCCCAGCGCTGTGATGAGCAAATATTTATGAAGGATGGTGAAATCAAAAAAACCGTAAAGCTTCACCCAGGCATAAAATCACCAGTAATAAACTCCACTAAAAAGGTCAGCCAATAATGTATATCATTGATACCGTTCGAAGAGCCTGGCGAAGCATTCGCAGCGCAAAAGGACGAACTATCTTGACTGCCCTGGCTATTGCGGTTGGTACCTTCGCCCTTTCCCTAACTCTAGCCGCTAGTAACGGCGCAAAATCATACGTGAACAAAATTATTAATGACAATTTTGACCCAAGCGAGCTAATTGTAGCTGCAGACAACTCTCTTTTTGGCCAGCGAGATAGCGCTAAACCCAGAGAATATGATCCTAGTTTTGGTACTAGCACGTCTAATGCTGGCGCAACAACTCAGATTAAAAAAATTACTGAGTCTGATATCAAAAAAATTGCTGACGTAGCTGGCGTCGAAAAAGTTCGTGAAGATATTACTGTTAACGCCAACTACATCACCAGGCCAAACCAAAAAAAGTTTGTAGCCACAATCGCTTCTTATAATCCGGCTCAAAGGCCAGATCTGCTTTCGGGTAATATAGATGACAACTTTAGTGGCTTAAACATTGTACTGCCAGAGGGCTACCTATCAGACTTAGGCTTCGATAATGCGGCTGATGCGATTGGCAAAACAGTTGTTGTGTCGATTCCCAGAAACATTACCCCAGAGCAGATAAGAAGCCAACTGCAAAGTGGCACACTAGCTCAGACTCCAGAAGAATTCGCTGCACAAGCCCAGGCTAACGCTATAGAAAAACAGCTCACAATAATAGCCGTTTCTAAAAAGCCAGTTACTTCCCAGCCTGGCACAGAGCTGTATATTTATACTCCACTTGAAGAGGCTCGTAGACTAAATGACATTAGCCTAGAAGGATCTTCTGACTTTCGAAAATATAATTTTGTGTTGGTAAAAGTCGATGGAGGCAATGACCCTGCCAAGCTAAATGCCGTTGCCCAGAAAGTGAAAGACCTTGGCTTTCAGGTAAGAACCGTCAAAGAAACTCAAGAGTTTTTGACTAACATTATTGGTGTCTTGCAAGGTATAGTAGCCGGGTTTGGGTTTATCGCGATTATAGCTTCGGTTTTTGGAATAATAAATACCATGTACATATCAGTGCTGCAAAGGACTCGAGAAATAGGCCTAATGAAAGCTTTGGGTATGCGCAAGCGAGATATTGGCCGGCTATTTAGATTTGAGGCCGGCTGGATTGGTTTACTAGGAGGCATTATTGGCTCTAGTCTTGCTGTAATACTTGGTCTTAGCCTAAACCCCTGGATAACCCAAAGACTAAATCTTGGCGAAGGTAATAGCATACTTATATTTGATCCGGCTCAAATCATTGCCCTCATAGTCGCGTTGATAGTTATATCTATTCTGGCTGGCTGGCTACCTTCTCGTAAGGCTGCCAAACTAGACCCAATTGAGGCACTTAGAACCGAGTAGCCGTAGCTCATAATTATCTCATCAAGACCAAATATATTCCCACCGCAGAAATATTTCTATCTTTAACATTAAAAGTCCTACTGAGGCTAACTGTTATAAAGTATAAGTTTGCTATAATATAACCATATGAGAAATCGCTATACGAATCTTGGCTGGCTTATTACTATATTTGTGGCAGTTATACCTATTACAATTTGGATGGTTTCTATGCCGGCTCAGTTCGATACAGCCAAAAATATATCAGACAATCTTGGCAGATTAGCCGGACTGGCAGGTATGGCGCTTTTTGCCTGGAATGTTATTCTTAGCGCAAGACTAAAGATTTATAATAAACTCTTCATGGGGCTAGATAACACCTATAGAGCTCACCACATTATTGGTTGCTTGGCCCTCATACTACTTCTCATTCACCCATTACTGATTACATTTAGGTACTTTCTAAGCTCCCCTATTTCTGCTTATGAGTTCGTAAAGCCAGGTCTTGAGTCACCATTTAAGAATTTAGGTGTGATCGCCCTATATTGCATGATTGCTCTAATTGTAGTCACTCTATATATGCATGTTGCTTACAAAAGATTTATATTAGCTCAGCGCTTACTAGGCCTAGTATTATTCTTAGGCGGTATTCACGCATTTTTTGTGGGCGGAAGCGACCTAGCTATTAAGACTGGAATGATTGGCTTACAAATTTATTACCTGCTACTAATTGGCCTGGCTGCCGTAGTCTACGTATACCGTTCATTGTTTCAAGGTAATTTTTCTAAATATTTAGACTATAGTTTATATAAAATCATACCTCTTGGTAATAGCTATGAGCTTCAACTTTCACCCCAAGACAAGCCTCTTGTATTTGCACCAGGACAGTTTGCTTTTATAAAACTAGAATTAGATGGTGTTCTTGGTGAAAGTCATCCTTTCTCTATGAGCTCAGGACCAAATGACAAATCTCTTAATTTTGGTATTAAAAATCTCGGTGATTACACCGCTCTACTGGCCACAGCAGAATCTGGAACAAAAGTAAAAATAGATGGTCCTTATGGAACATTTTCTAACGCGATTGTAAAAAACCCTAGGCAGATATGGATAGCTGGAGGAATTGGAGTAACGCCATTCGTATCCATGGCAAAAGCCCTAGAAGATAGCCAGAGTGTTGATTTGTATTATTGTGCTAAAACAAAAGATGATGCAGTTTATTTGCCTACACTAGAAAAAATAGCCAACAAAAAATCTAATCTGAAAATTATTTTATTCACTGAAAGTAAAAATAACTATCTTACCGCTAGCTACATCCAAAAAAATAGTAAGTCCTTAGATGGCGCAAATTATATGATATGTGGTCCACCGTCAATGATGAAAAGCCTAAAAGCACAACTCAAGCAACTAGGTGTAAAAAAACGAAATATAAATACAGAGGAGTTTGACCTATCATGAAGAAAGCTGTACTAGTTACTCTAATATTTTATTTCATTGCTATGGGTACAATGGTTGGCTGGGGCTTCATCTCTAAGCAACAGAAAGAGGCCGATAGCGAGAATCAAATTAATAATTCGCAGCCTTCAAAATCTGAGCCTAGCCAAAGTTCTAACTCCAGTAAGACTGTCGGTAATACCTATGGTCTTTCGGAAGTTTCAAAACATAGTACCCCGCGAGACTGCTGGCTAGCAATAGAAGGTAATGTATATGACGTTACAAAATATTTAGACATGCACCCGGGTGGAGCCGATTTAATACTAATATTTTGTGGCCAAGATGCCACCACTGCTTACAATACTAAAGGTGGGCGCAGAAGCGGGCACTCAGCTGGAGCTAATAGGATTCTGGCAGGATATGAAATAGGTACTCTAAAGTAATTGATTCTAGGCAGGTTTAGTCTCTGCTATCTTGACAAACTTTTTACCATCACTCAAATAGTAATCTAGTATGTTAAAAAGCTCAAAAGCTGGCAATTTAAACCTACTTGCTACATCAACTATATCCACAAAGTCTGTCTGCTTAGTATCAACAAGCGAAAAAACTAAAACAGTTGGTAGTGCATATCGTCGCCAGTGTTTGAAGAGTTTATTTTCGAAAAAAACCGCAATTTTATCATTCTTTTCATCTTGGGTTAACTTGGTCGGTAGATTAACGGTGCACATTTGTGCGTCAAAATAACAATCAACTGTTGCTTGGTCTTCAGAAACTATTACACTATCAAAGCCAATCTGAGCATCACCTTTCTGATAAATCATGTCTGGGTTTTCTGAGAACTGCATAAACTCGTAGCCATTAAAGTCTGGGCAAATTTTTAAGAATTCGTCAATCAATTCAAACTCTCGTTGTTTTTTTTCAGTAGAATATTTTGAGTGTAGATCTTGAGACGGATAAGGCATAGAAGTATTATATCAGCTTATTTAGCTGTTTGCTTCGTGTCGCCATTGCAGGTTGTAACCCCCCAAAAACCAAGCCCTAGTGATTTAGCAGACACTTCAGCCTGCTTAAATTTTGACTGGTACTTGTAGGCCTGATCTTGGTAGGTGTACTCATGAGCATAGCCTTCGGCAATCATTTTTTGATTATAAATCTCTCCAGACGGCAATATTATATAGGCTAGTGACCGGCCATATTTATCGGTCTCCCCTACAACATTATCATATTCTAAACCGACCATTTTACCCTCTAGTAGTTCGTGGCCCCTAGCACTAGCCTCTCTGCCATAGCACTGTACGGGTTTACGGGGGTCATAAACCTCAGGAGTATCCATACCTATGAATCTTACTTTTTTAATCTGGCCCTTTATATCAATTTCGGCAGTATCACCATCTATTACTTTTACTACCCTATGTGTAACTCCATTTGTATTTGTGGCTGAATTATTAGTGGCAAACGTTGTGCTGTTTTTGCCAGCGTAGAGCATTACAAGCCCTAAGCTAATTGTGGCCAAGAATACTATAAGCTTCTTGCCATGCATTGTAGTAATTTTAATATTTCTACTCATACATTTCCTTACTGGTTAGGGTCAAGGTGCGTCTTTTGGCATAAATACTCTCTAAAATTGCAACTGACAGCAATGAAATAATCATACTGGTGCCGCCGGCCGAAATAAACGGCAGTGGTATACCCGTAACTGGCAGTAGCCCTATGTTCATACCAATATTTACCACTACGTGAAAAGCGAACATTGTAGCTATACCGATTGCCAAAAAAGTACCAAATCTGTCGCTTGAATTTCGGGCTATCCATATCGCTCTTACTACCAGAACAGAATATAGAAAAATACATACTACACCTCCAAAGAAGCCAAGTTTTTCACTTAACACAGCAAAAATAAAATCAGTGTGCTGGCTTGGTAGAAAGTTGCCCTGACTTTGACTACCAGAGCTCAAGCCCTGGCCAAATACACCACCTGAGCCAACAGCAATAATTGCTTGATTCACATTGTATCCAGTAGTAGCTGGGTTGGCCGTAGGGCTAACAAAAGTTGCCACTCTCTGCTTTTGGTATGGAGCAAGTCTAGGGTATAAAAGTGGTGCCGCTATCACTAAGATAGCTAGTAACGCTACAAAATAGCGCTTCTTAATTCTTGAAGTGAGGGCCATAGCTAGCCAGATAGCTATCAAGACCAGCGCCGTACCTAGATCAGGCTGAGCCAAAACTAACAAAAGTGGTGGCAAAAGATATAAAATGGAAATAAATAAATACTTAAGCTTGTCACTGTGATCATAACTGCTAGCAAAAAATTTAGCTAGTACAACTGTTAGAGCTAGCTTAGCAAATTCTGAAGGCTGAAACTGAAAGAAGCCAAGATTAATCCACCTCGTAGCTCCGAGCCTAGTAGCCCCGAAAACTTCTACTAAAATCAGTAAGGCAACCATAATAATATAAATAGCCGAGCTGTAACTACGTAATACGTCATAATCAAGCCGAGTGACAAGCCAAAACATTGCCCCACCCACCAAAACATAAATTATCTGCCTGCTAGTATCTAGCTGAGATGCAGACTGAGCTGACCTAATTCCAGAAGAGTACAAAACTAAAAGACCCAGCGCTATTAAAAGACTTGTAGCTCCTAGCAAAATTACGTCGAAGCGTTTTAATTGCAAAAAGGCTTTATTTTGCATTATTTGTGCAAAACATCTTTCTCAAGGCTGATTGACAAATCTTCACCTTCAATCTTAACTTCTTTAATATACTCGTAGTTGTCGCCACTAGTAAGAAGTGTTGTAGCGAGTACTTCGTTTTGAATAAGTTTTTCACACTGCTCTATTGCGTCATTTATAAAAGTGCTTTCAGACTTAAGTGAAAGTTTAATATAGTTTTCTACTTCGAGAGCTGAGTCTTTTCGGGCCTGCTGTATATTGCGAATAATGTCGCGCGCTAGGCCTTCATTCTTAAGACTTTGAGTAATGTTTGTGTCCAAGACTACCGAAAGTTCCTCAGCACTTTTTACAACAATCTTTTTAGTGTTCAGCTCTTCGGCTATTATTTGCTCAAGGTCTTTGCTTATGTTATTTGGTGAGCTAATTGTTGCACTGGCTAGTGGTTGGCGAACTTTTATGCCAGCCTTAGCTCTTTCGGCTAATCCGTCGTTTACAGCTTGCCGCACATTCACCATACTGGCAAGTACTGACTGGTCAGCCTGATCAAAGCTAGGCCATTTACTCAAATGTACAGACTCTTCGGCGTCTTGCATGCCCTCTGTCAGGTACTTGTAGTAATAGTCGCTAATAAAAGGCGACCAGGGTGCTAACATTTGGCAAATGCTTACCAGGGCCCAGTGTAGAGTGCGATAAGCATCTTTCTTGTCGTGATCATCTTCACTTTTCCAGAAACGCCTTCTACTCCGGCGAATGTACCAGTTAGAAAGCTCCTGAGTGAGCTCATATACCTGCCAGGTGGCCTTGGATATCTCAAAGCTGTCGGCAGATTTTGTAGCAATAGTAGATGCCTGCTTGACCATCTCAACTAGCCAGATGTCTAGAGGGTTGGTGAGTTCTTGCGGTGTGCCCAGTGAGCTTGGTTTCCAGCCGTCAATCTCTGCGTACATTCCCATAAACGATATGCTATTATTGATTGTCATAAATAAGTTACGCTGCACGTCTTTGAGGCCAGCTCGGTCGAAGCGCATGTAGTCACCAGACATAGCTGGAGCGCTAGAAAGCAGATAAAAACGCAAGCTATCGGCCCCCTCGTCATCTAGTACATCTTCAATAGGTGGGTAGTTCTTAAGACTCTTTGATAGCTTTCTGCCGTCTGCTGCCATAATCATGCCATTTACCAAAACATTTTTGTAGGCTGGCTTATCTGATACGATTGTAGAAATTACGTGTAGCACGTAAAACCAAAGGCGGGTTTGGTCTAGGCCTTCACCTATATAGTCGGCCCCAAATGACTGTCCGAATTGATCGGCATTCTCAAAAGGATAGTGGCCCTTGGCGAAAGGCATTGAGCCAGATTCAAACCAGCAGTCTATTACTTCTTCTACACGCTTATAAGTTTTACCTTCTTTTTCGATAATTACATCATCTATAAAGGGTCGGTGCAAATCAGTAAGTTTTGGATCACCCACGGCCATAGATTTGAGCTGCTCGATACTCTCTATGACTAGATAGTCAGATTCGTCTTGAGTATTTACCCAGATTGGCATTGGTGCACCCCAATAACGGTTACGGCTGACTGCCCAGTCTCGAGCTCCCTCTAGCCATTTACCGAATCGGCCGTCCTTAATATGGTCTGGGTGCCAGGTAATATCTTTGGCTGACTCGGCTAGCTGGTCTTTTATTTTTGAAACAGCCACAAACCAAGTGTCAATTGCGTAGTATAGTAGCGGTGTGTCACAGCGATAGCAGAAAGGATAAGTATGCTTAAATGTTTCAGCGCCATAAACTAGCCCTAGTTCTGTGAGGTGGGCTATTATAAGCTTATCTGCCCCCTTGAAAAACTTACCATCTATTTCTACTAGCCCAGTGCCCGGTTTTATTTTACCTTCAGCACTGACGGTTTGCAGAACGGGTATTTGCTTCTCAACAGAAAGGCTAAGATCATCTTCGCCAAAAGCTGGAGCCACATGCAAAATACCGGTACCGTCTTCTATGCTGACAAAGTCAGCAGACCAAATCTTATAAAGATTTTCTGAGGGCGCTAAATCTTCAAGCTCAAAAACGGGCAAATATGATTTACCTACCAGCTCTTTGCCCAAAAACTGATCTATCACTTGATAGCTTTCACTATTGAGGGCTTCTATTCTATTCTTGGCGACAATCACTTGTTCAGTATCGCCAGAGTCATCACTAAGCTGAAGCTTTACGTATTCAGCATCTTGCTTAACTGCAAGAGCGGCATTACCAGGTAAGCTCCAAGGAGTTGTTGTCCATGCAATCAAACTAGCATCTTCACCCTTGAGCTTAAACTTGACGTATAGACTGGGGTCTTCTACATCATCTTTATAACCCTCATTTACCTCAAAATTACTAAGTGGCGTGGCGCACCTTGGGCAGTAAGGCATACACTTATAGCCTTTATAAAGTAGGCCTTTTTTGTGAATTTGAGACATCACCCACCAAACTGATTCAGTATAGCTAGTATCTATTGTGGCATAGGCGTTTTTGGTGTCTGTCCAGCGACCCATGCGCTCAAAAAACTTTTCCCAATCTTTTTTATAAGTAAAAACAGAGTCGCGGCAGGCTTGGTTAAATTTCTCGATCCCAAGATCCATAATCTGTTGCTTTCCAGAAACACCAAACTCCTTCTCTATAGCAAATTCTACCGGAAGACCGTGGCAATCCCAGCCATTTTGGCGCTCCACATAACGACCACGCATGGTTTGATAGCGACCTATTGAATCTTTGATGCTGGTGACCAAGCTATGCCCAAAATGAGGTAGGCCGTTTGCAAAAGGCGGGCCATCATAAAAGCTAAATTTTTCTCCAGCTTTTGTTTTTTCAAGTGATTTTTCAAAGATATCATTTTGGTTCCAGAAATCTAGAATGCTGTGTTCAATATCTTTCTGATTGTAGCTGGCTAGTTTTTTCATTTTGAGCTCCTTATTTATAACAAAACCCTATAGACTGTGCAGGAGTCTCAGGCATCTGAGACGGTACCATCCTGCTTCCATAGGGTGTGGCTCTTAATTTCACTTTAGCAACGCAGGTGACTGCGACAGACTCTACTGGGCTTAAAAAGCTATTTTAAGCGGTTCTTTCTGTAGCTCCGTGGCTGATAACCACTTTATTATCACAAATCAGTGATAAGGCGCTTTTTATTATTATTTCAACAACTATATTTTACGATACTTTAGCACAACGTACAAGCCCAACTATGCTGAGCCGCCAAGTAAGGCCGTCAGATCATCAACAGAAGGCAGCTGCTTTATCCATATTTTTACAGCAGAGCCATCATCGAGACAAACTACCACCGCTGGCAAAGCCGTAATGTCGTATAACTCTTGAGTGGGTGTAGTTTCAGCCTGAACAGTATCAAGCAATTCGTACTTTACCAGCTGCTCGTCGAGCTGAACCAAGAGCTGGTCTAGGCTTTCGTCGCTTGGATATTCACTAGTTGTAAAAATAAGTACTTTCATGCTTTTTATTATAGCACATCAGTAATTATTTATACACATGCTGTATTCATAATTAACCTACTGCAAGGCTTTTATTCATGCTTATGAACAATTTACTTATTCTTTTTATTTTTTTTGAGATTCTTTAGCTCGAGCTCAAAACTAGCAATATCTGTAAAGCTTCTGTAGACACTTGCAAAGCGAACGTAGGCCACAGGGTCAGTACTCATAATCTCAGCCATAACTAACTTTCCAAGCTGCGAGCTGAGTAGCTCGGTGGTACCTTCTGCTTGTATCTGCTGCTCTATCCTAGATATCAACAGCTCTATTTTCTCGATTGGAATAGGTCTTTTTTCAAAAGCTCTGTAAATTCCTCTGGCCAGCTTGTTTCTATCATAGCTTTCACGATTGCCATCTTTTTTTACTATCATTAAATAAACTATCTCTACTCTTTCGTAAGTAGTAAACCTAGTTTTGCAGGCCAAACACTGACGACGGCGGCGAATAGCCAAGCCTTCGTCTACCTCTCGTGACTCCAATACTTTATTTTCTTCTGATCCACAGCTTGGACAACGCACTTTAGTGGCTCCTAGAGCTTGCGCTTTATAAAAGACGGCATAGATTCATCGTCGTCGCTATCATTAGCACTATCTGACTGGCTTATCTTCTTACCTTCTCTCAAAAAAGCTGGTTTATCTATCTCGTCGTCGTCATAGCTCCTTGACGATGTAACGGTCTCAACTATTGGCTCTGTCTTATCAAAAGGTACCTTTTTTGATTCTTCTTCAAGAACATCTTCATCTAAGTCGAATCCAATTATTTCTTCATCTGGCTCAATACTACTATTTGTGTCTTCTGGCTGTGCCCTAACCATAGGTTGGGCTGGGTCCTCAAAAAGAGCCTTGGGCTGTTCATTACTCAAAAATGGAGTAAATTTGTCTTGAGGCAGATCATTGTGCTCAGCACCTGAATTTGCTTCTTCTATGGTGGTGGTTGGTGAAAAAATACCGTAATCAGATGAG
The DNA here is from genome assembly GCA_037133995.1 of Candidatus Saccharimonadota bacterium. Lineage (GTDB taxonomy): Bacteria > Patescibacteriota > Saccharimonadia > CAILAD01 > BJGX01 > CAILAD01. The sequence goes on along the minus strand of JBAXNA010000001.1, from coordinate 15,303 downwards.
CTTCTTCTTTCTGAGTCAAAACCAGTTGCCACTAGGGTGACCCTAATCTCGCCGGTCATATTTTCATCAATAACTGTACCAAATATAATGTTGGCTTCAGGGTCTACTGAGTCGTGTATAAGCTTCGCGGCCTCCTCAACTTCATGCATTCCCATATCTCTTCCGCCGGTGAAATTAATTAGTACACCCTTAGCACCAGTTATAGATACTTCTAGTAGCGGAGAGTCAATAGCTTGCTTAACTGCATCGACAGCCCTGGTCTCGCCGGTGCCTTGGCCAATTCCCATAAGTGCACTGCCGGCATCATGCATAATAGATTTTACATCGGCAAAATCAAGATTAACAATACCGTTAATAGTGATAAGGTCTGCAATACCTTGCACACCTTGTTTCAAAATATCGTCTACAGCGCCAAAGGCGTCTAGAAGCGAGGTCTTACGGTCAATAATCTGCAAGATTCTGTCATTAGGTATCATAATCAGTGTATCGACCTTGTCTTTTATTTCATCGATTCCTTGGTCTGATACCTTTCGGCGCCTGTCTCCTTCAAAAGTAAAAGGCTTTGTTATAATTGCAACAGTAAGTGCGCCTATTTCCTTGGCTATGCGAGCCACAACCGGTGCAGCACCTGAGCCAGTTCCGCCACCTGATCCATAAGTGATAAATACCATTTCAGAGTTCTTTAAGGCCTCATATATATCGGCTTCAGACTCCTCTGCTGCCATTCTGCCTATTTCTGGGTTCGCACCAGCGCCTAAGCCCTTGGTAGCTTCTTTGCCGATATGTACTTTTTTGTTGGCCTGAGAGTAGTGTAGGGCCTGAGCGTCGGTGTTAATAGCAACAAAATCTATACCTCTTAGTTTAGACTGAACCATTCGGTTCAGGGCATTACCGCCACCGCCGCCAACCCCAACGACTTTTATACGCGCAAATGTTTCGATGTCTGGTAGAATCTCTGCCATAATATCTCCTTAAAACTCACTTATAATACCTTGGGTATAATTTCTAAAAAAGGCAGGCGCTAGAGACGGCCTGCCAGATAGGATATGATCCTTGCCACACACTCTCGCTAATTGCCAAGAGATAATACTATTATAGCCTATGTTGGCCACTAAATACAACATATTTGTTCGACTTTTTTATAAAAAGCTTAAGATTAAATAATGTGTTCAATATAGATATAATATTTATACAAAAAAATAGTCTTTTTGACAAAGACGAATTTAGATTGATAACAATTAATAGAACAATGAGACTAGGGCATTAGGCTTTTAAATATTGTTTTAATTTTATTTAAAATTGTCTGAAATATTGCTGGGCCTGCAAAATGATGCTTAGAAACTGGCGATTCCATATCCTCAAGCATCAGTCCTATAACTGCTGAGTAGGCAGGGTCTGAAATCTTGTCTGAAATACCAGTGTATCCAGTGGCTCTACCTAGGTGGGTAGTTATTCCTGTAGTAGATCTAACAAAGTGAGTGATTTCGGCCATATTTGCCCCACCACCTGTCAAGACCATGCCTGCACCCAATCCATTAGTTGATTTTACTGATTTTTTTATCTCTTCACCTACAATTTTAAATATCTCTTCTAGCCTACTGGCCACTATTGTATCAATGTCGTGTTGATAAACATTACCGGCTGATCCGTATTGCTCCAGACTAATCTGCTTATTGGTCTTTCCCTTCGGCTTAGTTGCTATAGCATGATCTATTTTCAGTTTTTCAGCTACTTCTGGAGTAGTACGCAGACCATATACTAAATCTTTGGTGATATTGTTTGAGCCTATTGGAACGACAGACGTATGGCATATGACTCCGTTCTCATATATAACAATCCCAGTCGTTTCTGAGCCAAAATTGACTAGCGCCACACCAAGGTCTTTTTGCTGTGTACTTAGAAGTGCTTTGGCTGCAGCTATAGGTGTTGCCACCTGCTGGCCAATTGCAATACCTGATCTAAAGACTGAATTTTGTAAATTCTTAACTGCAGGAGTTGAGCCGGTTATGATATGGGCTTCCATCTCTAGCTTCACGCCGCTTACCCCGACTGGCTCAAGCACACCGCGCTGGTCATCTACATGGTAGGCTTTTGGAATTATTGAGATTATTTGCCTATTAGCCTCAAGAGTAATACTACTTGTCACTAACTCGACTCGCTCGATATCACTTTCTGATACCTGGTGGTCGGCGCGCGATACAGCAACTACGCCACTAGCGTTTAGGCTATGCAGATGTGATCCATCGACATTAATACTCGCCTTAGTTATTACCACTCCACTCATTCGTTCAGCTTCTTCAAGCGCTGCAGTGATTGCGCTTACGGTCTCTTCTACATCAGTCACTACACCTCTTTTGAGACCACTAACTGGAGCCACTCCTAGCCCAATGATACTAGGTGTTGCTAAATCTTGTTGGTGCAGGCCTACTAGACAAACTACTTTGCTAGTGCCAATATCGAGACCTACGAATGTTGCTTCGTGCTTTTGTTGCGCCATATATTAGATAATTATACCTGTTTAGGGCAAAGGTTTCAATGAAGCTTGGTGAGAATTTCGGAGCCGTTTTTTGTTATTAGAATGGTGTGCTCGAATTGTGCTGAAAGACTTTTGTCTGAGGTCAGGTAGGTCCAGTCATCTTTGGCTAGATAAGTATCGTGAGTGCCAAGGCTTGCAATTGGCTCAAGAGCTATAGTCATACCGGCACGTAGTATTTCACCACTACCCTTTTTTCCAAAATTAGAAATGTAAGGCTCTTCATGTACTTGGTGCCCAACGCCATGCCCTCCAAGTGTTTCGATAACTTTTAGCCCACCTTCTTCAAGTGTGGTGCCTATGGCGTGACTAATATCGCCCACCCTAACGCCATCTTTTATTACAGCAATACCGGCGTTTAAGGCTCTCTTGGTATAGTCTAATAGATTTTTTGCCTCATCAGATATTTTTCCTACTGGCACGGTGACAGCTGAATCTGTAATCATACCCTCGATAGTTACACCAAAATCTAGACCAACCAGATCACCTTCTTCAATCACCCTAGAAGAGGGTATGCCGTGTACTATCTCGTCGTTTACAGATATGCAGATACTGGCCGGAAAATCACCATATCCCAGAAAAGCCGCTTTAGCAGACCGTGCTTTTAGCTCTTTTACTGCTAGCTCGTCAATTTGTTGGGTTGTGATGCCAGGTTTTGTAGCATCTGCGAGAATAGCTAGTATTTCAGCCAAAATCTGACCACTTTTGCGAATTGATATTATTTCTTCTGGTGTTTTTACTCTGGTCTTCACTGCTTTAATGCCTCTTGAATTCTCGACTGTACTTGCTCGATAGTGCCAATTCCATCAATCCTCTTAAGTATTCCCAGTGACTTGAAATGCTCTAGAACTGGCTTAGTGGATTCCTCAAATACCTCTAGTCTATTTGCAATCACAGCCTCGTCGTCATCTGCCCTAGCTCTAAGCTTGAGGCGAGCGAAGACTTCAGCTTCAGTTATTTCTAAGTACAGGACTTTTTCAATTTCTATGTCGAGTTTTTTGGTCATTGCTTGTAAGGCTTGGGCCTGGCCGTAGCTTCTTGGGTAGCCATCGCTTAGCAAGTGAGCATTAGCTGCAGAGCCCCTCAAGATATCTTCTACTATTTTGTCTACCATTGACTCATTGGCTAGCTCACCACTATTGATATTTTTAGCGAGTTCTTTGTCGTTTTTAGCTTTTTTACGTACTTCATCGCCGACTCTTATGACTTTTAAGTCTAGGGCTTTTTCGAGAAGTAGTGCTTGAGTGTCTTTGCCAGCCCCAGGCATACCCATAAGTACTATAAGCTTTTTCATTTAATAACTCCCTCAAATAATAAAATAAGTCTTGGAACAAAAATAATCACTGCCACAACAACAGCTCCAAAGGCAGTGACTAGTACGCCGGCGGCCATCGTGTCTTTAATGAGTTTCACCATTTGATTATTTTCTTGACTGATAAGGTCCAGCGTCTTTTCTATTGCGGTGTTGACTATTTCTGCAAAAAACACTAGTGAGATAGAGATAACCACAAATAGCCACTCTTCTAGCCCAATACGTAAGACAATACTAGCTACCAAAGCCAAAACTGCCAGCAATAGGTGTAAGCGAGCATTGCGCTCGGAGTTTAGAACATATTTTAAGCCCTTAAAGGCATAAGAAAAACTTTTAAAACTTACCATGGCATATTCCTATATTTAAGTGATAGTGACTCTATAATAGCACTCTGCAGGCTATCAAAGCTAGCTTGCTCAGTCTTTGTCTGATGATCTTTACCTGCAAGATGAATGAGTCCGTGAGCAAAAAGTAGAGCAATCTCAGATAAAAAATCAGTATTGTTTGCTTTGGCCTGTGACTTAGCAATGCTGGTGCATATCACCACCTCGCCAGATATGTCACTTGGAGAGATTGCTTTGCCGGGGTATGAAAAACTCAATACATCTGTTGGATAATTATTTTTAGCAAATTCCATATTGAGACTCTTCATCTTGGCCTGGCTCACAAAAGCCAGAGATATGGCGCCCTCGGGGCCAAAACTAGCGCTCCCTAATGTAGTCTTAAAAACATCCTCTAAAAATTGTTTGGTAACATTATCTGGTAAAGAGCTTGCGCAGATTAGTTGAGATTGCATAATAAAAAATAGCTATTCAGCTTTAGCTTAAAGCTGACTTTACTTTTTCGCTTACTACCTTGCCATCAGCGCCAGCGCCGGCAAGCTTCATTACGGCCTGCATAACTTTTCCCATATCTGCTGGTGAAGAGGCTGCGGTTTCTTGAATAGCCTGAGCCACTAGCTTGTCTAGGTCTTCATCGCTAAGCTTGGGCGGCAGATACTCTTCTAAGATTTCAAGCTCGGCCTGTTCTTCGTCTACCAGGTCTTGTCTATTGGCTGAGCCATACTGATTAATTGAATCTTGGCGTTTTTTAGCCTCACGCTGTAAAACCGTCATTATTTCTTGAGGAGTGGCATCATGGCCTACCTCTATTTCATAGTTCTTGAGAGCACTTTTTAAAAGCCTTAATACGCTTAGGCGAATTTGATCTCTAGCCTTGGCGGCGCTAGCAAGATCGGCTTCTAGCTGTGTGAGATTTTGTAGGCTCATAGATAAACTCTTTTACTTATTACTTAAAGACTATCTAATACCCATTAGTTCGCGGGTTTTAGCTTCTTTTCGAATTCTCTTACGAATAGCTACGGCTCTGGCCTCTGTCTTACTTATAGGCTTTTCGAAATATTTTTTCTTACGAGCAGTGGCTAAGATTCCAGACTGAATGACTTTTTTATTGAAACGACGCACCAAATTTTCTGCTGATTCATCATCTTTTCGAGTAACTTCTAACACTTAAATAGTTTCCTTTCGGTTATCTTTGCTTTTAATTAAATACAATATGGCATTATTCTACCTTAAAACTCCCCAAAAAACAAGCCTGCTATAGCGCAATTAACAATAAGCCCATACTTAAGATAATATTTGGTAGTAATAGACCCAAAGTGTCGGGCTTAAGAGGCACAACAATAGCCCTAAAACTGCTCAGTTTTGATGTAGATAATTCTGTAAAAGATGTAAAATGGTAAATATATTACTCACTATTTCACTTGATAATATGCTTTATTTAAGGCTTTATATGTATTCATTGAATATATTACTTATTCTTTAGTGGTAATCTTAAATCAATCACTTCTAGCTGCAGTCTGGTGGTGTCTTGCCAGACGTTTGCCTGCAAGTGATAGGCAACCTCATATACTTGGCCTACCTCTATATCTGCCCACTTGTGTGCCGATGAAAAAGCTATGCCGTCAACAAACTTTTGAGATGCTGTTTTAAATCTAAACTTAACATGATTTAGATGCTGACCAATTTTGCGATATTCATATAGCTCAACAGTACTACTAAATACCGGCTGACTATTCTCGCTACCATAAGGCTGCAGATCATGCAGATCTGAAATTCGCTCCAGCTCTAGTTGCTCGTCATCAAGCTGCACATCAACCTTGACTGTCTGCATAATTGACTCTATATCAATATGCTTAAGTGCGTACTGATTGAGCGTGTGTCTAAAAAGATCAATATTGTCAGATCTAAGCTTCATTCCTGCTGCAAAATCATGCCCACCATACTGACTAAGAACATCGTCGCAAGACCTGAGGCCTTCGATTATTGAAAAGCCCCCAAAGCTTCTGGCCGAACCCTTGCAGTCTTCGCCTAAAATCTGCAGCAATATGGTTGGTTTGTGCCATTTTTCAGCTATTCTACTGGCTACTATTCCTACCACACCATGAGACCACTCAGAGCTAGCCATTACCAGTATTAGATCTTGCAGATGATTTTTTGCCATAGCATCGGCACTTGAAAAAATGTCTTGGGTTTGAGCCTGTCTTTCAATATTGAGTTCATTAAGTTTTTGAGCCATTTCTTCTGCATGCTTATCGCTACCACTCAGCAGCAAGTTTAGGGCTGTCTTGGCATGCTCGAGACGTCCGGCCGCGTTTAGCCTAGGGCCGAATCTAAAACCTAAGTCTGACTCGTCGACTTCATTAATCTCTACTCCGCTAACCTTGGATAGCGCCTTAAGGCCGGGCCGCTTGGTTTTTTTCAATACCTTTAACCCATAGCTAGCTAAAATTCTATTTTCGCCCACTAGTGGCACCACGTCACAGACAGTACCTAGAGCGACCAAATCTAGTAGCCACTTTTCTTGACCGGCGGTAATTATTTCTGGATTACTCTGCATAATAGCTCGCACTACTGCAAATGCCACACCTACACCAGCAAGCTCTCTAAAAGGATATTTACTACCTTTAAGCTTTGGGTTAACTAGCGCCACCATGCCAGTGGGTAGAGTTTCTGGCGGCTCGTGGTGGTCGGTTATAATTAAATCTAGACCTAATTTCTTGGCTAGTGAGGCTTGCTCAACTGCTGTAACACCGCAGTCTACAGAGATTACTAGATCAGCACCCGCCTCATATATGCTGGTGATTGCCTCACTGTTGAGACCATAGCCCTCCTCGAATCTATCTGGAATATAGACTTCAACTTTTTTGGCTCCAGCCTGCAGCAAAAAGTCCTGAAGTAATGCCGAGGCTGTAATGCCATCTATGTCATAATCACCATATATCACTATTTTATGGTTTTTGTTTATTGCCACAATAATTCTATCAATTGCCTTTTTCATATCTGGCAGAAGCAATGGGTCGGCTAAGTCATTTGAGTAATCTGGGTGCAAAAAGTGCTCAATCTCGGTTTTACTCAAACCCCGATTAATCAATACCTGCTCAGCCAAATCTGCATTGTCAGATTTTGACTCACTACTAACTATCCATTTATTTTTTAGAGCTCTAGCCATAGAACTTATTATACTCTATATCTGCACGAGTGATGCTAACTAGCGTGAGGTGGACATGTAGTAGTCGCTGCTTGCGCGAGACTTGAAGCCTAGTGGAACTTGAGGCTGAATAGATGAATGCTGGCGTACTAGAGCTGTAGATTCTGAACTTAATTGCTTTTTTAGATTGAAGCTAAATACTAATGATGCTGTTTTTATTATTTTTTTCATTTTTACCTTTTTTATTATTATTTGTTGTTTTTTTCATTTTCGTCGTTTTTGTTTACATTTCTGCCTACCTTTGTTTATTTTTTATTAGAAGTCTTAAGAACCATGCTTTGTAACTCCTTGAAGAGCAAGAAAGTTTGATTGGCCCAGTAGACCTTAGTATTGCCGTCTTTAGCTGAACGCACATAGCCAATCTTTTCTAGCTTGGCAAGTTCTCTAGCTATGTTTCCGGGGTCTTCTCTTATAATCTTGGCTAAGCCGCGGATATGAATTTTATAATCAGGATACTTTGAGAAAAGCATGATTATTTTTCTGCGGGTTTTAGATGTAATAAAGTATTGCAGCATAGTATACACAGGTTTAAACTCCTAATTCTCTCCTGTTATGCTTAGTATAGCTTATAATTTGTAGTAATTACAACAGTTTTTTATATTTTTTAAGCTTATGCTATAATAATAGATATGAATACCCCCTGCCCTGAATGCCAAACAGCACTAACTCCCTCTATTATGGGCCATCTTTGTCATGGCTGCGGAGCTGTATATAGCTTTGAAAAGATGTCGTCAATGAAAGCCACTTCTGGCTCAACTACTGCTAGCGAGGAGTTTGCCCCAGAAAAAGAAACTACCTCGAAGCAAAAACCTAGTACTGCAGATGATTTAGCCGGCCAGCCAGAACCAAGCCGTAAAAAGTCTGGCGTAAAACACCATGTAAAAAAATTTCTTGTGCCTGAGATTGCTCAGCTACCTAAACCAATAGACGAAAATCACCTACTTAGCAATGACGCTAGCGTAGCCAATGACAATGCCTCTGGTGCTAAAGCTGTAGTAGCTGCCACCACTTTAGCTGCTGAATCAAAAGCTTTAGACCCTAAATCAACTCAAGAAACAGCGCCGGCAAAACCTATTGCTGAAGTTGATTCGAGGTCGGCTACCGACTCAAGTGCTGCGCCAACTGCGGCAGGCTCTTTTGATGAATACATGGCAATGATTGGTGACATAGATGACAAGCCTTCATCAAATAGCGTGCGCCAGAGCATTTCTTACGCACCTGTCAAAAAGAACTATGTACCAATTGCAGCCTGTATTTTAGTTGCTGTTGCCAGCTTAGTTCTAGTAGTTCTGCTAGCCTTTAGCGCCTAGAACACCCCTACTGCCCTGCCGCTAGACTGGCTTGTAGTATAGTTTTTTACTATTTTAGCTTAGTCTTATTTTTTTGTTTAGAGTTAGTGGAGAGATTACTTTGTTTGGCTTTTTTGATCTTGTAATTGTTATAGACGACAAGCAAGGGAGAGGCATTAAATATTGAAGAATAGGTTCCAGATATAATGCCAATTAGCAGTGCTAATATGAAGTATTTGATAGACTGCCCACCAAACAAGTAGAAGGCTAGCAACACAAGCAAAACGGTCAGCGATGTATTGATTGAACGCGTGAAAGTTTCTAGTATGCTGTCATTTACGATTTCTTCGAAAGGCTTGTTGTATCGGCGCAAGTTCTCACGTATTCTGTCATACACCACTATAGTATCGTGCACTGAGAAACCAATCACTGTAAGCACAGCTGTCACAAATAGGCTGTCTACCTCAACCCCAAAGAAATGACCCAGTATTGCAAATACCCCGAGTACCAAAAGCGCGTCATGCAATACTGCTATTATTGCAGTAAATCCAAAACTCCATGGGCTTACTGGCGGTGGAGTATTACGAAAAGCAAAGGCAATATAGATAATTATCGCCAGCGCCGCAAGAGCCACTGCTATACCGGCGTTTCTGGTAATGTCTTTACTCACAGACGGGCCAACTGAACTATATGAAACCTCACTAATGCCATTTTCTGCCAATGATGATTTTATTTTACTATGAATTTCTTGTGAGTCGCCTATGTCTTTATCGCTATAGCGTACAAGAAGATTTTGTGAGCCACTTGTTGTGACTGTAATGTCTTTTACGCCAGATTTTGCGACAAGCTCCTGAAGCTGTGTTTGGTCTCTTGAGCCAGTAATCTCTAGCTCTTGTCCGCCAGTAAAATCAATACCGGGCTTCAAGCCCCACATGACTAAGGCAATTGTACCAGGTAAAATAATCAATATCGATATTGCAAACCAGAGCTTTCGGCGGCCTACTATATTCATGACTTGATACCTTTCTTTTTCTTTGGAGCGGTGTAGGCAAATTTGTACCAGCGCTCTTGACTACCAAAAGGTGTCTGTATAAGCATCTGTAAAAAAGTCTTACTGACTGTAATAGCTGTAAACATACTCACCAATACACCAATGCCTAGAGTGACGGCAAAGCCTTTAACTACCGAGTTACCAAAACTAAAATTATACAAGATAAAGCAAGTGATAAGAGTTGAAACATTAGAGTCTCTAATTGAGGTCCAGGCTCTCTTGAAGCCAATATCTAGGCCTGACTGTAAGCTCGCACCCGCCCTGACTTCTTCTTTCCAGCGCTCAAAAATCAAGATGTTGGCATCTACCGCCATACCAATACTCAAAATAAAACCAGCTATGCCTGCTAGAGTAAGGACAATAGGAAAAGGAGTAGCGATACTTAGCTTGAAAAGATCAATGTTTATGAGCGTATAAATACCAAGCGCAACACTAGCCACAACACCTGCTAGCCGGTAGTAAGCAATCATAAAAAATACCACGGCGAGTAGGCCAATAATGCCAGCTATCAAACTTTTTGAGATTGACTCTGCGCCCAGACTTGCACCTACTGTGCGCTGCTCGACAAGGCTGATTGGCACTGGTAATGCACCGGCATTTAGCAGCACAGTAGTTTCTTGGGCTACCTTGATAGATGAAAAGCCCTGCATCTGACCCTTGCCGTCTGTAATTGCCGTGGATACAGTGCCGTTAAACAATGGTTCATCATCTAGCACGATAAGTAGTCTTCCGCCAGATTTTTGAATTGCAGTAGTAAGATCAGAGAACTTCTGGACAGCCTCACTTTTCATTTGGAATGCAATAATTGGCTGGCCTGTTTGAGGGTCGATGTCTGCTGTCGCGCTATCTAAATCTTTGCCAGTTACATCGCTTGCCACGATAGTATTGTCACTACCTACTTGATAAAAATTAAGTTGAGCTGTTTTGCCAATAACACCTATTGCCTCGTCTATATCTTTAACTCCAGGCAGCTGCACCAGCACCTTGTCGCCTCCAGATGTTTGGATCACAACTTCAGAGGTACCACTGGGGTTTACTCTTTTATTTATAACATCTACTACTCCACTAATTGCCTTGGCTTTATCCTCTGCTGAAGTCTTACTTAAGTCAGCCTGGTAAAGCAAGCTGGCTCCACCCTGTAAATCTAAGCCCTGCCTTACTTTTAGCTTGGTGTCTTTTATACCAATGGCGCTAAGTAGCTTGTCTTCTCTGGGAAATGCAAAAAGCACCACAATGACTACAAATGCCAAAATTAAATAAAACCGAGTTTTTAGTTTCATATAGCCCTACACCTAACCCCTCTTAGATTTCTTAATACTAGACTATACTATCAGATTTAGGCTATCACAGGCAAATACTTTATATTATTGTTTGATACTTTAGGGGCAAATAAGCTATATACTATAAATAATGAAAAAATCCCAGTTAATACTAGCACAGGTACAGAGTACGTCGCTGGCGCTAAATAGCGACAAGCTTTTTAGCTATAAAATTCCGAGCGGCGACGAAGCTAAGGCTGGTGAAATATATAAGATAGAATTTGGCAAGAAACAAACCTTGGGCATAATTAGGGCTATTGAAAATAATACCAAAATGCCAAAATACAAAATAAAACAGCTTGGTAAAAAAATTGACTTGCCCAGCCCCCTGCCCTCATATTTTTTAGAACTGGCTGACTGGCTTCAGGCCTACTATAGCTGCTCAAGTCGGGCGGTTTGGTCCTGCCTGCTACCGTCTGGAATAAAATCAAAATCACAACTCAAAGAAAAGACACCTACCAAGACCAAACTAAAGCCCCTAAACAAACTTTCAGCCGACCAGTCTAGAGCGCTTGAAGTTATCAAAAATAACACCACCACACTTTTGCACGGCATAACAGGATCAGGCAAAACTGAGGTTTACTTGCATGCTATTTATCGGGCTCAAAAGAATAATGAGAGTACAATTCTACTGGTGCCAGAAATAATGCTAACTAGCCAGCTTGAAAACAAGCTGCGAGACCACTTTGGTGATGTCGTTGTGTTGCACTCTGGCCTGAGTACCGCCTTAAGAAAAAAACTTTGGCTAGAGAGCCTCGAAAAGTCCGCAACTCAGCCACTGATAATTGTTGGGCCTCGCTCAGCCCTATTTACGCCACTTCACAATCTAGGGCTGATTATTATTGACGAAGAACATGAGCCTAGCTACAAACAAGAGTCTGCCCCTCGCTATGAAGCTCAAATAGTTGCGGGGCGCATCTCTCAGCTCACCAAGGCCAAGCTAATACTAGGTAGCGCGACGCCTTCGTTGCGTAGCTACAATCTTGCAAAATCCAAAAAGATTGGCTACGCCGAGCTACTAAATCGCCATAACAGCGTCTTGCCTAGTACTACAATAATAGATATGAAAAATGAAAAAAAATTACTTTCTGCAAGCCTAGAAAAGGCTATTGATAGCGCGCTAGATAAAAATCAACAAGTTCTACTTTTTCTAAACAGACGTGGTAGTGCCAGTGCCCTGCTTTGCAACAATTGTTCAAAAGTAGTGAATTGCCCAAACTGCGAAATAAGCTTAACTTACCATGCCGATACCGGTAAGCTAGTTTGTCACTACTGCAACCACCAGTCTAGCCCAAGCGCCGTCTGTACTTTCTGTGGCTCGACCGATCTAAGATTTGTGGGTGATGGAACTAAAAAATTAGAGGTAGAGGTGTCACAAAAATGGCCCAATGCCAGAATTAAAAGAGTTGATCGTGACAACTCAGATTGGCAGTATCTAAAGTCTACTTACGCCCAATCACAGGCTGGAGAAATCGACATACTTATTGGCACTCAGATGATAAGTAGAGGTCTAGATATTGAGAATCTTACTGTTGTAGGAATAGTAGATGCCGACTCTGCCCTACAAATTCCAGACTTTTCGGCAAGCGAGAGAACTTTTCAGCTAATTAGTCAGGCGGCAGGTAGAGCGGGCCGTAGAGCGACTCTGGGGACTGTCATTATACAGACTCGCAATCCTACCTCTAGGCCAATCGTTGCTGCAGCTGCAAACTCTTACACTGACTTTTATAATTCTGAAATGAAATATCGTAAAGATTTTGCTTACCCACCCTATGTTTATCTGGTAAAATTAGAATACGCTGATAAGAGCGCAGCTAAGTCTGAGCGTATGGCCAACGAGCTTCGCACTCAGCTAGTCAAATTAAGGGGTGTTACTGTGCTTGGCCCAACTATGCGTACCAGAAAGTCATTGACCAGAGAGTCTGTGGCTCAGATAATAGTCAAATCTTCAATTCGTTCGGCCCTAATCAATATCTCCAAACAACTTCCGGCTGGCTGGGTAGCAGACCTAGACCCAATTCAGCTCTTATAACCATTATGAAAAAAAACCTCATCACAATACCAGACAAAATACTAAGAATGAAATCTAAGCGTATCGGCTTTATTGATGACTCAATCAAAAATCTAGCCAATGACATGGTTGAGACTACGCTTGACTGGGACCATGACAGTGAGTTTGGTGCTGCTCTAGCGGCTATTCAAGTGGGCGAACCTATTCGTCTAACCGTTGTACGCAACAGCTTTGAAAACGGCGAAGACAAGACTTTTACAACTCTACTAAACCCAGAGATAGTCAAGTCTAGCCCTGAAATGATTTCAGATATTGAAGGCTGCTTAAGTGTTACCGGTATCTATGGCAGAGTCAAAAGACATTTAAAAATAAAAGTTAAGGCACAAGATCTAGAAGGCAACGACATCCGCTTAAGTCTTGAGGGTTTTCCAGCAAGAGTTTTGCAACACGAGATAGATCATATGCATGGGATAATATTTTTAGATCACATAAAAGACAGTAAGAACTTATTTAGTATAGACAAAGATGGGCAGCTAAACCCACTGACAAATAACGAGAAAGTGAATCTGCCTTGAGCACAGCTAAGATTGTTTTTTTTGGTACTGGCCAAACAAGTTTAGATGCCTTAATTGAGCTAGAGAAAAATTTTACTATTGAAGCAGTCATAACTAAGCCTGCCACCAAAACAAGCAGTGGTGGTAGCAGACCAACCAATGTTGAGCTGTGGGCTAAAAAAATGAATCTTAAGGTTTTTAACCCTGCCAATAAAAAAGAATTGGCTGAACTAGTAATAGATCAAAAGTTTTCTTCAAATGTGGCTGTCGTATTAGACTATGGATTTATAATACCTCAGGCAGTGATTGATAGTTTTAGCCTTGGCATACTCAATAGCCATTTTTCTCTTCTGCCAATACACAGAGGCGCAGACCCAATTAGGTCTGCTATTTTAGCTGGCGACAAGACTACCGGTGTTACAATTATCAAAATAGTTGCGGAACTTGATGCTGGGCCAATACTAACTTGGGCCGAATATAGACTAGATAATAGTACTACTGAGCCAGAGCTACGCATTACGCTTAGCGATCTTAATTCTAGCTTACTTACCGAAACCCTCAAACTATATTTGGGCGGAGATATTGACCCCATAGATCAAGATAGTAGATGCGCTACTTTTACTCACAAAACAAGTAAGCATGATGGGCAAATAGACTACACTAAATCTGCCAAGCAGATAGAGCGCGAGATTCGTGCTTACCAAGGTTGGCCTAAGAGTTTCTTTAGCTACGACAATAAAATATTTTCTGTAGTTGAGGCCAAGCAATCTAGTAAAGCTGTTTTAGCTGGCAAGCTAGAAATAATAGACAAGCACTTGTACTTAGGCTGCAACGACAGCAGTATAGAAATTATCAAAATCCAGCCTGCTGGGAAACCAGCTTTATCAGTCCTAGACTTTATTAATGGCTACCAAAACATTATTGGTAAATAGCAGATTGACTTTGCCAGATTTAATATTTTCTACAGAAGAATAGAAAGCATGAAGTCTTGAGGGTGTAGCTTGCTCTTTGTGAAACATTACCCAAAGCGTCAAAGGCCTCTACTCCATATTTGATTGATCCGCCTGCAGTAATTGTAGGGTCACGATACTGAAGACTACTTGTAGTTGCAACTTTAACACCAGCTTTATACACATTATAACCCAGAACAGATACATTATCACTTGACGCATTCCAGCTGAGGTCCACTGGGTAGCCTAATGCAACAATGAGCATGGCATTGAAATTGGCCGGCATAGATGGGCTGGTGGTATCAGAAACGGGCGCAGGCGTTACGGGTGCAGGCGGTACGACAACATTTGGCACGGTGGTGAGTGTTAAGACATTGCTGGGGCTCGAAATATTTCCAGCTTGATCTTTGGCTTTTACTGTATAGCTATATGTCTGCCCAGGCGTAAGGGTAGTATCTGAATATGTAGTAGCAGCAACAGCTGCGATCTCTTGGTTGTTTCTAAATACTTGATAGCCTGTTACGCCCACTGAGTCAACCGAAGCAGCCCAGCTTATATTGATGTCGGTGCCTGTTACAGCGCTTCCTATGAGCCCGGTTGGGGCTGTTGGGGCAATGGTATCTGGCACAATCACTGGTGCTATTGTAGCGCAGTTATCACCTAGCCCTGAAGGGATACACCCGGCAGCAGCTACCATAACTCTGTCTACCTTAACACCGCTCTCTATGCCAGTTA